>CACGWQ010000006.1 GCA_902576815.1 uncultured Pelagibacteraceae bacterium | reverse complement strand
ACTGGTGGAGAAATAAGGAATGATACAGAAATTAAATATACACCAGCAGATAAAATTTTTGGTGAGAAGCGAAGAAAAAAAATTACAGGCCCTCAAGATTGGAAAAATCCTTTCACAAAAGAAATCATTAAAGTATATAAAAGAACTCAAAAAAATAGAGAGGGGAGGGTAAGAAAAACACAATTATTTACAGTTACTAACGATGGTCAATGCATGGGTAGAGTATACGATCAAAGAAGATCAAAAACTAAGTATATAAAGAATGGTTGTAAATTTCCTTTAGGTTTTTGGAAAAAGAGTGAAACAAGAACATTTTCTGTAACAGATGCTGGAAGTTCAAGAACTGTAGAATTAAAAATATTAAAACTTGGAAAAAAACCAACAGACTGTGTTAAATATAATTGGAAATTATTTGATACGAGTGGAAATAAATTAGCAGATAATGATTATAAATTCTGTAAAAATAGAGCAATGACTAGTTTAAAGATCCGAAAAATTCAATAAATAAATGAAAGTTATTTTAAAATTAGAAAAAATCTTGCAAAAATTCTGCAAAACTTAAAGTTAGAATTAAAATAAATATGAATTTAGCAAAAATAATTAGTATTAATTTTATTAAGGAAGTGGTGCCCCCGCACGGATTCGAACCGCGGACCTATTGATTACAAATCGAGAGTCTAAATTCAAAAAGATAAACACTATCAACGTTAGTTGAAAGCTATTTCAAATCTATACACACTATAGGCACAATGGTATTGTTTTTAAGATGAAAAAACTTTTAGGGATCGTGGTTCTGGGTTATAGGATTTTATAGGATAACTAGAAACAAACTAGAAACCACAGAGATAAAATAAAAAAATTTTACTTATTATACTTGTTCAATTATAAATATTAGCATAAACACTCATGAAATTCATTAATGCCCTCGTGGTGAAATTGGTAGACACAAAGGACTTAAAAAACATAGGGTAGAGTAAATTTATAGTCTCACACAGTCTCATATAGTCTTAAATCCCATTAAATTCTAAATTTTAAAAAAACTTTAATTATTTTTATTGCAATATGAATTATAAATTCTACCAAACTAGAAATTAACTAGAAACTAAAGAGATGAAATAATATAATTTTAATAATGAAAATAATTTTGTTTTTTATTTTTTTAATTTTACCAACGTTTGCCAACAGTTTTGACGAACACTATAGATTCGATCACTGGGCTTATGAAAGAATTATGTTTGGAAAAACTGAAAGTCGTGAAGAAGCAAAAAAACTTTTAGACAGTTATAAACTTAATAATCTTGAGGTAAGAGATACAAATAAACCTTATTTAGGACCTATAATAGATGGTCATGCACATCCTAGAAAATCCACCGGAAGAGCTTTAGATATAGGTACTGAGTATTTTATAGAAGATTTGCCAATGTTAACAAATAAGGCAAATGTTTTTATGTCTGTAATTATGGGAACTCCAAATACTTACAAATCAGAAGATAATTGGAATTATTATTATGATTTTGCTGCAGAGCATCAGAATGTTTTAACTAATTGTCATTCCAATTTTATTGGAATGTCAGCAAATAAAAAAAAATATAAGAACTCAGAAGTTAATAAAGAGTTTAAAGAAACTATTAGAAGATTTAAAAAAGGACAATGTTATGGATTGGGAGAAGCTGGACTGGTTCACTATAATAAAAAGAAAAAAAATCCCCCTTATGGTGGGTATCAACCCCAATTAGATTTAGATCTTAAAAACCCAATTATTGATAAGGCGTTCAAATTTGTCAATGAACACCGTATGCCGATTAATTTACACCTGGAGCCTTTTCATGAAATAGATGGGATAGATAGATTAACAGAGTTTAAAAATTTTTATAAAAAAAAATGTGAAAAATACCCCAACGCAAAAATTGTGATAGCTCATACAGGAATGATGCCAACAAAAGACCTTGAAGAAATTTTTGATTATTGTCCTAATACATATACTGACTGGAAAATAGCATTTCATTGGTCTTCTCTTTGGGGCTTTGAGGATTTGCATATCCCAAATGATTATAGATTTAAATTACATGAGGTTTGGGCAAAATCGATGGAAAAATATTCCGATAGATATTTTTTTGGTTCTGATCATAAATTAGGTAAAAGCCCAGCACATGATGTTTTTGTTGAACACTATATGAAGCATGTTCGTTTGATGATTGGATCTTTAAGCCCAGATGTACAAGAAAAGATTGCATATAAAAATGCAGCTAAACTTTTTAAAATTAATCTTAATCAACCTTTAATTGTTGGCAAACAATAAAAAATGAAAAAAATTCTTTTAACTTTATTTAGCATATTTTTATGTTTATCTGCTGAAGCAAAAGTTAAATCTAAAGATATATCTTTTCCAAAACATTTTTATACAGATAAGATTAAATCATGCTCTTATGTGGGTAGTGAGACTTTTAAATCTAAATATAAAAAAGCTAGAATTGAAAGCTTAATACGTTTAGATTGGATGAGTGAATGGGCGCTGGGAAATTCTAGAAGTGTAAATCACTTAAATCTAACTGGTCCAATGAGCATGTTTGCTGTTGCTACCCATAATGCAATTGGCGATAATGATATAACTGACATTGATGCCGCTAAAGGAATATTGATTAAAATTGCTAAAGCAAATGTTTTACTAGAAACAATCGGTAAAGAAGAGTTAAAAAAGAAACCAAAATGTTGGAAAGATGGAAATCCCGAAGCACCTTGCTGGTATCATGCATATGAATTTGCAAGGGATGCTTTTACAAATTATTTGCTGATAGCAATTTATCTTAAAGATTACTTAAGTGATAAAGAAATTAAAATTGTTAACAAGTATATTAAAAAAATGCATAAAAAATTTATTAAGCCTGAAGAATTTTTAGAGAAAGAAAAAGGATTTTATGCGATGGGAAACGGAGGAATTCCAAACTTAGCTTATGCTCATTGGACAAACAATAAAAAACTAGCAGCAAAAGAATTCAATTTTAGATTTAAAAATATAGAGGAAGTGTTTTATGATGATGGCTATATCAATAATAATTCTTTTAGAGGGTTTCGAGCCTTATGGTATCACTCTTATGGTTTAAATTCAGCTTTAGGATACATCTATTTAGCTAAAAATTGGGGGGCTAAAGTTCCAGACCTAGTTATGAATAGAATTACTAAAGCAGCGGAAGTATTAAATTTAGGGATCACTGATTATGAAAGTTTCTCCTCAAGAAAATACGATGGTAAGCAAAAAAATAATCAATATAAAAAACATAATGCTAGAAAGCACACACATCAAGAGGCTTTAGCTATTGATACCTTAATGGAAATGGTAACTGGAATAAAACATGAAAAAGATATTACTTATTTAGCCAAAAGACCAAAGTATGGCATAGACAATCTAATTGGATTTAATGCTAATTGTATAAAATGAAAAAACTTTTTCGGATCGTGATACTGGGTTATCGGACTTTATAGGATAACTAGAAACAAACTAGAAACCAGAGAGATAAAATAAAAAAATTTTATTTATTAGACTTGTTGAATTATAAATATTAGCATAAAAACTCATGAAATTTACAAATGCCCTCGTGGTGAAATTGGTAGACACAAAGGACTTAAAATCCTTGCCCTTTTGGGAGTGCCAGTTCGAGTCTGGCCGAGGGCACCACTAATGTTTATTCCTTTTATAGTTTCGGACAAAAATTCTAGATCATCTAAAATTAAAAATGCAGTATTAAAAAAAATAAAGTCACATTCTTTAGCAAAATCTAATTTAATAATTGTTATAGGTGGGGATGGTTTCATGCTTGAAACACTAAAGAAATATAACAAATTTAAAAAACCTTTCTACGGAATAAATTCAGGAAACTATGGTTTTCTAATGAATAAATTTTCAGAAAAAATAAATAATAAATATTTTGGTAAAACAAGATTAGTTTCAATATCACCTTTAGAGATGAGCGTAAAAACTAAATCAAACTCTATTAAAAAATCTATTGCAATTAATGAGATTTCAGTTTTAAGACAAAGTAGACAAACTGCATCTTTAAGTATTTTAAATGGCAAGAAACAGATTATAAAACATTTAATTTCTGATGGTGTTCTGGTCTCAACACCCGCTGGAAGTACAGCTTATAACCTTTCAGTGCATGGTCCTATTCTTAGTTTAGACTCTAATCAATTATCGATTAGTCCGATAAGTGCTTTTAGGCCAAGAAGATGGAAAGGAAAAATAGTAAGCGATAAATCTAAAATAACAATTAAAAATTTAAATCCTATAAAAAGACCAATCAGTGCTGTCTCTGATAATATAGAAGTTAGAAATGCTAAATCTATACACATAAAAACGAACAAAAAAATTAAATTTAATTTATTATTTGATAAAAATAGAAGTCTTCAAAAAAAAATTAAAATTGAGCAATTAAGAAAAGATACTAAGTAGTGGTGCCCCCGCACGGACTCGAACCGCGGACCTATTGATTACAAATCAATTGCTCTACCAGCTGAGCTACAAGGGCACGTAGAGTTTTGTAGTACGATTTTTAATATTATCAAGTTTTATTTTTAGATTGATTTATGTGATGAAAAACTATTGCAGCACTATTGGATATATTTAAACTCTCTATATTTTTGTTTATATCTATTTTTACTGAAAAATCAGTATATTTTTTTGTATGTTCTCTCATACCAAATCCTTCTGAACCAAAAAGTAAAATGTTATTTCCATCCCATTTAATATCATTAAATTTTTTTTCACTTTTTGCTTCAAAACCATAAATCCAAAAATTATTTTCCCTTAAATATTTAAGAGTAGTATTTATATTTGATACTTCAAATATATTTATATGCTCCATACATCCACTTGCAGATTTGTACATAAGTTTGCTTTCTGACGGAAAATGTCTCTCTTTAATAATTATACCATCTATATCAAAGGATGCAGCACTTCTAATTATAGAGCCTATATTTCTAGGATCTGTTACCTCATCCAAGCAAGCAAAAGTTAAATCGTTCTTTATTTTAATAAATTGTTTTAAGTTATTTTTTTCAAAATGTTCTATTTCAGCAACATATCCTTGGTGAGTAATACCGTCTTTCGAACAGTATTTATCAAGTTCTTTTCGAGTTTTGTAATAAATTTTTAAATCTTTAAGAAGATTTTTTCTTGAACTTACTCTGTGTATATTTTTTTTACTTTCTTCTGTAAGAAAAATTTTCAAAACTTTTCTTTTGGGATTTTTTAATGCCTCTATAACTGCATGTTTTCCAACTATAAAAAAAGATGATTTGTTCATAATAAATGTTGAATTTACTCTATTTTTTAAGCTATTTTCCTATATTTCACGTATTGCATTTGTACAATAAAAATATATAAAACGCATGTTGTTTAAAGCTTTATTGAACATGGGGTGCTTCCCCCTAGAATTATATTAAGGAGGGGTACCAAAGCGGTCAAATGGGGCGGGCTGTAAACCCGTTGACTTCGGTCTTCGAAGGTTCGAATCCTTCCCCCTCCACCATTCAATAATTTTTTTTATGACACGGAGTGTACTTGGGTGTTGCGGGTGTAGTTCAATGGTAGAACGCTAGCCTTCCAAGCTGGATGTAAGGGTTCGATTCCCTTTACCCGCTCCAAAAAAATTAAAACAAGAAAAATAAAAGAGGTAAACAAGTAATGTCAAAAGAAAAGTTCGTAAGAAATAAACCGCACTGTAATATTGGTACTATAGGACACGTCGACCATGGTAAAACAACATTAACTGCTGCGATCACAAAAGTATTAGCAGAGTCTGGCGGTGCACAATTTACTGCTTATGATCAAATAGATAAAGCTCCTGAGGAAAAAGAGAGAGGTATTACAATTTCAACTGCTCACGTAGAATATGAAACGGAAAAAAGACACTATGCTCATGTAGATTGCCCAGGCCACGCAGACTATGTAAAAAATATGATTACAGGTGCTGCACAAATGGACGGAGCAATATTAGTTGTTAATGCTGCAGATGGACCAATGCCTCAGACAAGAGAACATATATTATTAGCTAGACAGGTAGGTGTGCCAGCTATAGTTGTTTATTTAAATAAAGTTGATCAGGTTGACGATAAAGAAATGATAGAACTTGTCGAAGAAGAAATAAAAGATTTATTAACATCATATAAATTTCCAGGAGATAAAACTCCAATTGTCAAAGGCTCAGCATTAGCTGCTGTTGAAGGAAGAGACGATGAGATTGGTAAAAATTCTATCATGGAACTTATGAAATCTGTTGATGAGTTTATCCCACAACCAGATAGACCAAAAGATAAAGATTTTTTAATGCCCGTTGAAGATGTATTTTCAATTTCTGGAAGAGGTACTGTTGTAACAGGAAGAGTTGAGTCTGGAGTAATTAAAACTGGTGATGAGATTGAAATTGTTGGGATTAGAGAAACAAAAAAAACTGTTTGTACTGGTGTTGAAATGTTTAGGAAGTTACTAGATTCAGGTGAAGCTGGGGACAATATAGGTGCACTTTTAAGAGGTGTTGAAAGAACAGATGTTGAGCGTGGTCAAGTTTTATGCAAACCTGGCTCTATTACCCCTCACACTAAATTTGAAGCTCAAGCTTATGTATTAAAAAAAGAAGAAGGGGGAAGACATACTCCTTTCTTTACAAAATACAGACCACAATTTTATTTCAGAACAACTGATGTAACAGGTGAAGTAGAATTGCCAGCTGGCACTGAAATGGTAATGCCAGGTGATGATGCTAAATTTACAGTAAAATTAATTACACCAATTGCTATGGCAGAAAAATTAAACTTTGCAATTAGAGAAGGTGGTAGAACAGTAGGAGCTGGAGTAGTAACAAAAATTATAGAGTAAACTCCTTAGGAGTGTAGCTCAATTGGTAGAGCGCCGGTCTCCAAAACCGGAGGTTGGGGGTTCGATTCCCTCCGCTCCTGCCATTATTTATTATGAAAAAAACTTTAAAATTTATTCAAGATGTAAAACAAGAGGCTTTTAGAGTTACTTGGCCTTCGAGCAAAGAGGTAATTCAAGGTTCTTTAATGGTAGTTGCAATGGCAATTATAGCAGCACTTTTTTTTCTATTAATTGACCAATTTTTTAAGTTTTTTTTAGATATCATTTTAAAAGTGAGTTTTTAATGAAGAATTGGTACATTATTCAATCACACTCAAGTTTCGAAAATAAAGTTGCTTCACAAATTAGAGAAGAGGCAGAGAAATCAAAAATATTGGATAAAATTGAGGATATAATAGTACCAACTCACGATATTACAGAAGTTAAGAGAGGAAAAAGGGTTCAAAGAAAAAAAAAGTATTTTCCTGGCTACATACTTATAAAATCAGAAATGGATAATCAATTATATCATTTAATAAAAAACCTAAAAAAAGTAAGTGGCTTTTTAGGTTCAAAAGGTTCACCAGTTCCTGTTTCACAAAAAGAAATAGATAAAATCCTTGGCAACATTAAAGATGGAGTTGCTCAAGCCAAAACTGGAATTGAATATTCTGTCGGAGAAAAAGTTCAAGTAATAGATGGTCCTTTTGCCTCGTTTAGTGGAATGGTAGAGGATATAGATGAAGAAAAATTAAGATTAAAAGTTTCAGTTTCAATATTTGGAAGACCTACACCTGTAGATCTGGAATATAATCAAGTGGAGAAATCTAGCTAATGGCAAAAAAAGAAATAAGTGGATATATAAAATTACAAATTAATGGTGGCCAAGCAAACCCCGCTCCGCCAGTCGGCCCTGCACTAGGACAAAGAGGAATAAATATAATGGAATTTTGCAAGGCTTTTAATGAAAAGACAAAATCTTTTGCAGGAAAACCAGTTCCAGTAATAATTACTGTATATAAAGACAAAAAATTTGATTTTATAATTAAATCACCACCTGCATCGCATTTTATCAAGGAAGCAGTAAAGCTAAAAAGTGGATCTAAAGAGCCAGGGAGAAACATCGTTGCAAAAATTTCAAAAAAACAATTAAAAGAAATAGCAGAAAAAAAAATGAAGGATCTAAATGCACATGATGTGGATGAAGCTGCTAAAATAATAGCAGGATCTGCAAGATCTATGGGTATCGAGGTAATTGAATAATGACATCAAAAAGATATAGAAATTTACCAGAGAAAACTAGAGATTTAGACTCAGAGGTTATTGATAAATTAATTCATATTTTAAAGCAAAATTGCACAACAAAATTTGATGAGTCTTTAGATCTAAATTTGCAAATTAATAACAAGCAAAAAAAAAGTGAAATAAATATTAGAACTGTTATTAATTTACCAGGCGGAAGTTCAAAAAAAGTAAAAGTAGGGGTTGTTTGTGAAGAAAACAAATCCCAAGAAGCAAAAGACGCTGGAGCTGAGATTGTTGGTGGCGATGAACTTATTGAGGAAATAAAGTCTGGAAATATAAGATTTGAAAAATTAATTTGCACCCCAAATATGATGATTAAACTTTCAAAATTAGGAAAAGTTCTTGGACCAAAAGGATTAATGCCTAATCCGAAATTAGGATCAGTAACTAATGATGTAAAAAAAGCTATAACGGATGCTAAGTCTGGTCAAGTTGAAATAAGAAATGATAAAGATGGAAACATAGGTGTAAGTATAGGAAATAAATCATTTTCAGATGATAAGCTAATAATGAATTTTAATGCAGTAATTGACGCTTTAGAAAAAGAAAAATCAAATAATACGGTTAAAGGTGATTTAATTAAACAAGCTTTTATGACTTCTACAATGGGCGTTTCATATAAAATCAAATTAGGTAAGAGTATTTAGTTATGATGAATAAAGAACAAAAGAAGCAGTACATATCTGATATGACAAATCAGTTTGAAAATTCTGAAGCTGTTATTGTTACTCACTATCAAGGTTTAACAATGAACCAACTTGATGAATTAAGAGCTAAAATGAGAGAGCATGGTATAAAATTTAAAATTACAAATAACAGAATAACAAAATTGGCATTAGAAAAAACAAGATGTAAAGATCTATCAAATCTGTTTTCAGGACCTACTGCTGTAGCTCTTTCAGAGGATGCAATTACATCTGCTAAGATTTTAACAAATTTTTCAAAAGAAAATCAAAATCTTAAGATTCTAGGTGGAATCATGGGTTCCGACATTTTAGATGTTGCTGGCGTCAAAAATGTAGCTACACTGCCTTCATTAGATGAAGCTAGAGCTAAAATAGTAGGAATATTAAGGTCACCAGCTCAAAAAATAGCAAGTATTTTACTTGCGCCGGCGTCAAAAATCGCTATTTTAGCGCTCGAAAAATCAAAAAAATAACCAGGGACAAGATTTACTATGGCTGACTTAAATAAAATTATAGAGGAATTATCAAGTTTAACTGTTGTAGAAGCAGCTGAACTTTCAAAACAACTTGAAGAAAAATGGGGTGTAACTGCAGCTGCGGCTGTAGCGGCAGCTCCGGTAGCAGCAGGAGGAGCTGCACCAGCAGAAGAAAAAGATGAATTTACAATAATGCTAACAGCAGCAGGTGATAAAAAAATTAATGTAATTAAAGAAGTTAGAGCAATTACAGCTTTAGGTCTAAAAGAAGCAAAAGATTTAGTTGAAGGAGCACCTAAAGAAGTCAAATCTGGTGTTAATAAAAAAGAGGCTGAAGAGATAAAACAAAAACTCGAAGCGGCTGGCGCAAAAGTAGAACTAAAATAAATTAGATAGGATTTTTACTGGTTAAATTTTAATCAGTAGTTGAGATGCAATTATCTTTTACAGAGAAAAAAAATATTAGAAAAAGCTTTGGTAAACTTAAGGAAAGTTTATCGATACCAAATCTTATTGAGGTTCAAAAAAATTCTTATAAAGAATTAACTGAATTTAAGCATGATGTTGAGCAACATTTAGTAAAAGGTTTTGACCGAGTTTTCAAAAGTATATTTCCAATTGAAGATATTAATGAAAAATCAACACTTGAATATGTTTCATATAAATTAGAAAAGCCAAAATTTGATGTTGAAGAGTGCATTACAAGAGGGTTAACCTACTCAGCAGCCTTAAAATGTACTTTAAGGTTAGTCGTATACGAAATAGATCAGGAGAATAATACTAAAGATATTCTTTCCGCTA
This sequence comes from uncultured Pelagibacteraceae bacterium, assembly GCA_902576815.1. Lineage (GTDB taxonomy): Bacteria > Pseudomonadota > Alphaproteobacteria > Pelagibacterales > Pelagibacteraceae > Pelagibacter. The sequence continues at coordinate 54,881 of CACGWQ010000006.1, read as the reverse complement.
AAGAACAAGAAGTATACATGGGTGAAGTTCCCATGATGACAAACAGCGGTACCTTTATAACTAACGGAGTCCAACGAGTTGTTGTTAATCAAATGCATAGAAGCCCAGGCGTATTTTTTGATCATGATAAAGGAAAATCTCACGCAAGTGGTAAACTATTATTTAATTGTAGAGTAATTCCAAACAGAGGCTCATGGTTAGATTTTGAATTTGATGTTAAAGACCTTTTATATTTCAGAATAGATAGAAAGAAAAAAATTTTAGTTTCTACACTCCTTCAAGCATTAGGATATTCTAAAAATGACATCGTTGATGAATTTTACCAAAAAGAAACTTTAAGCTTTGATAAAAATTTAAATAAATGGAGAACAAAATTTGATCCAGAAAATTATAAAGCAAAAAATTTTTCAGAGGAAGTAATAGATGCTAAAAGTAATAAAGTAGTCGTGAAAGCAGGTGAAAAAATAAATTTTCTTACTGCCATGAAACTTTCAAAAGAAGGATTAAAAGAAATATTTGTATCAAACGAGTCCCTTAATGGTAAATTTTTGCACAGAGAGATAAAAATAAATGAAGATATTTTTAAGATTGGCTCTGAATTAAACGACACAATTATTGAAAAAATTATTGAATCTGGAGTTAAATCAATTGAAGTTTCTAAAACCAATTCAATTAATAAAGGACCTTATCTATTGTTAAGTATATTTAATGATAAAAATGATAATAAAAATGACGCGATTACAGAGATATATAAAGTACTCAGACCTGGAGAACCACCAACTATAGAAATAGCTAACCAAATTTTTAATAATTTATTTTTTAGTTCCGATAGATATGATTTATCTGATGTTGGGCGAGTGAAAATGAATTCAAGATTAAATCAAACCTGCTCTGATAAGATAACAATCTTAAGAAATGATGATATTTTAGCAATAATTCAAAAAATGCTTGATCTAAGAGATGGCAAAGATGAGGTTGACGATATTGATCACTTAGGCAACCGAAGAGTTAGATCTGTTGGTGAGTTAGTTGAGAATCAAGCAAGAATTGGTGTTTACCGAATGGAAAGAGCAATTAAAGAAAAAATGACAACTTTAGATGTTGAGTCTGCTATGCCTCAAGATTTAATTAATGCCAAGCCATTAACTATTTCTCTAAAGGATTTTTTTGCGACATCACAACTTTCGCAATTTATGGATCAAACAAATCCATTATCAGAAATTACTCATAAAAGAAGAGTCTCAGCACTAGGACCAGGTGGTTTAACTCGTGAAAGAGCTGGATTTGAAGTTAGAGATGTTCATCCGACACATTATGGAAGAATATGCCCCATAGAAACACCAGAGGGACCAAATATTGGTTTAATTAACAGTTTATCAACATATTCAAAAATTAATAAGTATGGTTTTATAGAAAGCCCTTATAAAAAAGTAGATAATGGAATTGTCCAAGACAAAATAGAGTATTTGTCTGCTATGGAAGAAACGAAATTTACAATAGCTCAAGCAAACTCACTTATTAATAAAGAAGGTAAATTTTTAGAACAACTTGTTTCCTGTAGACAAAATTTAAATTTTATTTTAGCGAAACCAGAAAGTATAGATTATATTGATGTATCACCTAAACAATTAGTTTCTGTTGCAGCTTCATTAATTCCATTTTTAGAAAATGATGATGCTAATAGAGCTTTAATGGGATCTAACATGATGAGACAAGCTGTGCCTTTATTAAAACCTGAAGCTCCGTTGGTAGGTACAGGAATTGAAAGTGACGTTGCATTAGACTCTGGAGTTACTATTGTAGCTAGAAGAGATGGTGTAGTAGACAAGATAGATGGTAAAAGAATTGTTATTAAGGCTTCAAATGAAAAAGATTATTCAAAATCTGGAGTTGATATTTATAATCTTCAAAAGTTTAAAAGATCAAATCAAAATACTTGTATAAATCAAAAACCATTGGTTAGGGTTGGAGATAAAGTAAAAGAGGGGGATATAATTGCTGATGGTCCTTCAACTAAAATTGGAGAACTTGCTTTAGGAAAAAATGTTACGGTGGCTTTTATGCCTTGGCAAGGATATAACTTTGAAGACTCAATTTTGATATCAGAGAGATGTGTAACTGATGATGTATTTACTTCGATACATATCGAGGAATATGAAGTTATGGCCAGAGATACGAAACTTGGTGAAGAAGATATTACTAGAGATATACCAAATGTTAATGAAGAAGCTCTAAAAAACCTTGATGAGTCTGGTATAGTTTATATTGGTGCTGAAGTTAAGCCAGGTGATATTCTAGTCGGTAAAGTTACGCCAAAAGGTGACACTGCCTCTGGTCCTGAGGAAAAATTACTTAGGTCAATATTCGGTGAAAAAGCAATAGATGTTACGGATACATCATTAAAAATGCCTAGTGGAAGCGGTGGAACAGTAGTAGATGTTAGAGTGTTTAATAGACATGGTATAGATAAAGACGAAAGGTCAATTACAATAGAAAGAGCAGAAATTGAAAGTGTTCAAGAAGACAAAATTGTAGAAGAGGAAATCCTAGAGAGAAGTATAAAACAAAGAGCCTTCACAATTCTTGAGGGTGAGATAATAAATCAAAAAACAAAAGATTTAAAAATTGGAGATAAAATCGATAATAATAATATAAATAAATTATTAGTATCTGAAATATTTAAAATCAACGTTAAGGACCCAACAAAATCAGATGCTCTAAGTAAATTAAAAGATCAATATGATAGTGCTAAAGAAGATATTCAAAATAGGTTTGAAGATAAAGTTTTAAAAATTAGACAAGGTGATGATTTGCTACCTAGTGTTATGAAAATGGTTAAAGTTTTTGTTGCGATAAAGAGAAGACTTAGACCTGGAGATAAAATGTCAGGTAGACATGGAAATAAAGGAGTAGTTAGTAAAATAGTACCTATTGAAGATATGCCATATAGAGAAAATGGAAAGCCTGTGGATATAGTCCTTAATCCATTGGGAGTTCCAAGCCGAATGAATGTTGGTCAGATTTTAGAAACTCACCTTGGATGGTCTTGTTCAGAATTAGGAGAAAAGTTGAAAGATCTAATTAATGACAACCAGAAGATAGTAGAAAAAACAGATAAGATTAAAAAATTTTTGAAATCAGTATATGGAGACGATGTTTTCAATAATAATATAGATAAGTTATCAAATACAGAATTTGAAGATCTATGTGATAATATTAAAGAAGGTGTACCAATTTCCACCCCAGTATTTGATGGAGCTAAAGAAAAAGATGTAACAAATATGTTAGAATTAGCAAGTTTACCAAATTCAGGTCAAACTTCATTGTGGGATGGAAGAACTGGCGAAAAGTTTGATAGATCAGTTACTGTTGGAACTATATATATGCTTAAACTTCATCACTTAGTTGAAGATAAAATACATGCTAGATCGACAGGCCCTTACAGTCTTGTAACACAGCAGCCTTTAGGTGGAAAAGCTCAATTAGGTGGTCAAAGATTTGGAGAAATGGAAGTTTGGGCTCTTGAAGCATACGGAGCATCTTATACTTTACAGGAGATATTAACTGTTAAATCTGATGATGTTGCTGGAAGGGTTAAAGTATATGAAACAATTGTAAAAGGTGAGGAAAATTTTGAATCTGGAATACCAGAGTCCTTCAATGTTTTAGTAAAAGAGATTAAATCTTTAGCATTAAATGTGGAGTTAAATTAGAATATGAGTAAAGAATTATCAGATTTATTTAAAGGAACAGAAATTTCCGATGCTCAAAATTTTAATAGTATCAAAATAACTCTTGCTAGTCCTGAGAAGATAAAATCGTGGACTTATGGAGAAATAAAAAAACCTGAAACTATAAATTATAGAACATTTAGACCAGAGAAAGACGGTTTATTTTGTGCAAGAATATTTGGCCCAATTAAAGATTATGAGTGTTTGTGTGGAAAATATAAAAGGATGAAATTTAGAGGTATAATTTGCGAAAAATGTGGAGTTGAAGTAACCAAATCAAATGTTCGAAGAGAGAGGATGGGTCATATTAATTTAGCAACACCTGTGGCTCATATTTGGTTTTTAAAGTCTTTACCTAGCAGAATATCACTTGCTATTGATATGAAACTTAAAGAAGTAGAGAGGGTTTTATATTTTGAAAACTTTATAGTTATAGAGCCTGGATTGACAGGACTTAAGAAAAATCAACTACTAGGAGAGGAAGAACTAATTAAATATCAAGATGAATTTGGAGAAGAATCTTTTACTGCTGGAATAGGAGCAGAGGCGATATTAGAAATTTTAAGATCAATAGATTTGAAAATAGAAAAAGAAAATTTGATTAAATCAATCAAAGAGACTAAATCAAAAGTTTCTGAGGAGAGATCTATTAAAAGATTGAAGTTAATTGAGTCATTTATCGAAACAGGGAATAAACCAGAGTGGATGATTTTGACTACCATACCAGTTATCCCTCCTGAATTAAGACCATTGGTTCCTTTAGATGGAGGTAGATTTGCGACTTCTGATTTAAACGATTTATATAGAAGAGTTATTAATAGAAATAATAGATTAAAGAGATTAATGGATCTCAAAGCTCCTGATATAATTGTAAGAAATGAAAAGAGAATGTTACAAGAGTCTGTTGATGCATTATTTGACAATGGAAGAAGAGGAAGAGTAATTACAGGTACTGGAAAAAGACCATTAAAATCTCTTGCTGAAATGCTAAAAGGTAAGCAGGGTAGATTTAGACAAAATTTGTTAGGAAAAAGAGTTGATTATTCAGGTAGATCAGTAATTGTTGTTGGTCCAGATTTAAAATTACACGAGTGTGGTTTACCAAAAAAAATGGCACTAGAATTATTTAAACCATTTTTATATGCAAGATTAAATAAGTTGGGATTAGCATCTACAATTAAACAGGCTAAAAAACTTGTTGAAAGAGAAAGAAATGAAGTTTGGGATGCTTTAGAATTAATTGTTAGAGAACATCCAGTTATATTAAATAGAGCACCAACACTTCACAGACTAGGTGTTCAGGCATTTGAACCAAAATTAATTGAGGGTAATGCAATAGAGTTACATCCGCTAACTTGTGCTGCATTTAATGCTGATTTTGATGGTGATCAAATGGCAGTACACGTACCATTAAGTTTAGAGGCACAATTAGAGGCAAGAGTTTTGATGATGTCTACAAACAATATTTTAAGCCCATCAAATGGAAAACCTATAATTGTCCCAAGTCAGGATATGATTTTAGGTATATATTATCTTTCTCAACCACCATATCAAACTGATAGAGTTGAGGGATATTTTGTTAATACTTCAGAAATTGAGCACGCCTTAGAAATCGGACAAATAAAAGTTCATTCAAGAATTGTATCAAGATTTTCGACAGTTGATGAAAAGGGTAATAATAAATATGAAAAACATATTAGTACAGCAGGAAGATTTCTATTAGCAAACCTAATTCCAAAAAATGTAAATAATAAATTCTCTTTAGTTGACAGATTATTGCCTAAGAAAATAGTATCTGAGGTTATCGACCATGTTTTCAGATTTTCTGGTCAAAAAAGTACAGTAATATTTTGTGATAAATTAAAGGATCTTGGATTTAAACATGCTTTCAAAGCTGGAATATCATTTGGTAAAGACGATTTAGTTATTCCAGATAACAAACAACAATTAATTGATGAAACTAAAAAACTAATTTCTGATTATGAAAATCAATATGCTGAAGGATTAATTACTAGAGGTGAGAAATACAATAAAGTTATTGATGCGTGGTCAAAATGTACAGATAAAGTTGCATCTGAAATGATGAAAAGAATTTCTGCTACAGAGATGACTGAAGATGGTTTAAAAATTAATTCAGTGTTTATGATGGCAGACAGTGGAGCAAGAGGTTCTGCAGCTCAAATGAAACAATTAGCTGGAATGAGAGGTTTAATAGCTAAACCATCTGGTGAAATTATTGAGTCTCCAATTACATCAAATTTTAAAGAAGGTTTGACAGCATTAGAATATTTTAATTCAACACACGGCGCAAGAAAAGGACTAGCTGATACTGCATTAAAGACAGCGAGTTCTGGTTACTTAACAAGAAGACTTTGCGATGTTGCGCAAGATTTAACCATAACTTCTTCTAAGTGTACTGCCAAATGTGGTTCAATAAAACTAACGGAAGTACTAGAAGGTGGAAATATTATGGTTAGTTTATCCGAAAGAGCTCTTGGAAGAGTAGTAGCAAAAGATGTAAAAAATCCATTAACTGGAGATGTTTTAATCAAAAAAGATCAAATGATTGATGAAGCAGGATGTGAAAAAATAGATTCAGCTGGTGTGAAGAGTCTTAATGTTTATTCGGTAATGACATGTGGAATGAAGGAAGGTGTTTGTGCCACTTCATATGGAAGAGATCTTTCTAGAGGAAAAATGGTTCATGTTGGTGAAGCGATTGGAATGATATCAGCTCAATCAATAGGAGAACCAGGTACTCAGCTTACAATGAGAACTTTCCACGTTGGAGGAACTGCATCAGTCAAGCAAGACTCTCAAATAGTGTCAAATAATGACGGTACTTTGAAAATTGTTAACACGAACTTGTTAGTAGACTCAAAAAAGAATTTAATTGTTATGGGAAGAAATACTGAGCTTTCAATAGAAGATGATAATGGATTACAAGTAGCATCATATAAAGTGCCATATGGATCGAAACTTTTCTTTGAGAATGGAGATAAAATTAAAAAAGGATCAAAAATATGCGAATGGGATCCATATACAACTCCAGTTATTGCTGAAAAGGATGGAATAGCAAATTATGTAGATTTAATAGATGGTGTATCAATTGCAGAAACAACTGATGATGCAACTGGAATTTCTACAAAAGCTGTTGTTGATTGGAAAACTCAATCTAAAAATACGGATTTAAAACCAAGAATTACTTTAAGAGATGCAAAAGGCAATGTTATAAAAAAAGCTGATGACAATGAAGCAAGATATTACTTGGTACCAGATTCAATTTTATCTGTTAAAGATGGTCAAAAAATTTCGGCTGGAGATGTAATAGCTAGGCTTCCTAAAGAAACTACGAAGACTAAAGATATTACAGGAGGTCTACCAAGAGTGGCAGAATTGTTTGAAGCAAGAAAAGCAAAAGATAGTGCAATTATTGCAGAGAATGATGGTAAAGTTATATTTGGTAAAGAAGTCAGAGGCAAACAAAGAGTAACAATAGAGTCGGAAAATGGTGACAGTTCAAGTTATTTAATACCAAAAGGAAAACACATTAATTTTAACCAAGGTGAAAAAATTAAAAAAGGGGAATATTTGTTGGATGGTCAACCATTACCTCATGATATTCTTAGAATTTTAGGTATAGAAGAATTAACAGAATATTTTGTAAATCAAGTACAAGATGTTTATAGATTACAAGGTGTAATCATCAATGATAAGCACATCGAAGTTATCTTAAGACAAATGCTTAAAAAAGTTGAAGTAAAAACCCAAGGTGATAGTTCATTACTTCCTGGAGAAGTTATTGACAGGATAAGATTTGAAAATATTAACGAGCAATTAGTTAAAGATGGCAAAAATCCTGCTGTTGGAGAAAGAGTTTTAATGGGAATAACTAAAGCCTCGCTTCAAACGGAGTCATTTATTTCAGCCGCTTCTTTCCAAGAGACGACAAGAGTGCTAACTGATGCTGCAATTAAAGGTAAAGTTGATAAACTATCAGGATTAAAAGAAAATGTTATTGTAGGTAGATTAGTACCTGCTGGCACTGGTTCCGTTAAAAACTTGTGGAACAAAAAAGCTGTTGATGATGACAATAAATTCCTCTCAGAACAAGAAAAGCTTGAGGCTTCAGAAAGTCAAGTAAATCAATAAAAAATAAAGCTTATTCTAAGCATTTTGATTTGACAAATACAATTTCTATAGTAGTTTGGCGATAATTTTTGGTTGGAATGTAGAGACTTGATCTCTAAACGCTGCCACATAATTAAGTCAGTCAATTCCTAAAAAAATTAATTTAAAATTATGCCTACAATTAATCAATTGCTGAGAAAAAAAAGGATCAGACCTTTAAGTAGGAATAAAGTTCCTGCGCTTCAAAAACAACCTCTTAAAAGAGGTGTTTGTGTTAAAGTATATACCACGACACCAAAAAAACCCAACTCTGCTCTTAGAAAAGTTGCAAGAGTGAGATTATCAAATGGATTTGAAGTAACTGCTTATATTCCGGGAGAAGGTCATAATTTACAAGAGCACTCAGTAGTTATGATAAGAGGAGGGAGAGTAAAAGATTTACCAGGAGTACGATATCATATACTCCGAGGAAATTTGGATACCCAAGGAGTTGCTAACAGAAAACAAAGAAGATCTTTGTATGGAACAAAAAAAGGTAAATAATATCAATGTCTAGAAAAAGAAAAGCTCCCAAGAAAATTCCTCTTGTAGATCCAAAATATAAATCAGTAATAATACCAAAATTAATTAACTCTATAATGCTTGATGGGAAAAAAACTACTGCTGAAAAAATTGTTTATGATGCACTGGATAAAATAAAATCAAAATCTAAAGATGAACCAATATCAGTATTTAATGAAGCAATTAATAATGTTAGACCAACTGTAGAAGTAAGGTCTAGAAGAGTAGGTGGTGCTACTTACCAAGTACCTGTTGAAGTTAAATCAAAACGTTCTCAGGCTTTGGCGTTAAGATGGATAATAGATGCATCAAGAAAAAGAAAAGATAAAAAAATGTCTGATAAATTATTTAATGAAATATTTGATGCTTTTCAAAATAAAGGATCAGCAATAAAAAAAAAGGAAGATACACATAAAATGGCAGAATCTAACAAAGCTTTTGCTCATTTCAGATGGTAAAACTTATGGCTAAATCTCATCCATTAAATAAATATAGAAATATTGGTATCATGGCACATATTGATGCTGGTAAAACTACAACTACAGAAAGAATTTTATATTACACTGGAAAAAGTCATAAAATCGGAGAAGTACATGATGGTGCCGCAACAATGGATTGGATGGAACAAGAACAAGAACGTGGTATCACAATAACCTCTGCTGCAACAACTTGTTTTTGGAATGACCATAGAATAAATATTATTGATACTCCAGGACATGTTGATTTTACGATTGAAGTAGAAAGATCTTTAAAAGTTTTAGATGGAGCTGTTGCAGTGTTTGATGGGGTTGCTGGAGTTGAGCCACAATCTGAGACTGTATGGAGACAGGCTGACAAATATAAAGTTCCGAGAATCTGTTTTGTAAACAAACTTGATCGTACTGGAGCAGATTTTTTTAGATGTGTTGAAATGATCAAAGACAGACTTGGAGCAAAACCATTGGTAATGCAGATTCCAATTGGAATTGAATCTTCATTACAAGGGGTTGTAGATTTGGTAAAAATGAAAGCTATAGTTTGGAAAAACGAAGATCTTGGAGCTGAATGGGAAGAAAAAGATGTTCCTGATGATCTTATTGATATCTGCGAAAAATATAGAAAAGAATTAGTTGAAACTGCTGTAGAGCAAGATGAAAAATTAATGGAAGCCTACCTTAGTGGAGAAGATATAAAGAATGAAGACTTAATAAAATGTGTAAGAAAAGGTTGTTTAAATTTCGATTTTGTTCCAGTGTTAACCGGTTCAGCGTTTAAAAATAAAGGAGTTCAGCCTTTGCTAGACGCTGTTGTAGATTATTTACCAAGTCCCGAAGATCTTGGATCAATAAAAGGAACAAAACCTGGATCTGATCAAGAAATTGAGATGAAATTTGAAGATAGCGCTCCATTTTCAGCTTTAGCGTTTAAAGTTGCGACAGATCCATTTGTTGGAAGCCTCACATTTATAAGAATTTATTCAGGAACTGTTAAGTCTGGAACTGGTGTTTACAATACTTCATCAGATAAAGAAGAAAGAGTTGGAAGAATGCTTTTAATGCATGCTAATTCTAGAGAAGATATTAAAGAAGCTAGTGCAGGTGATATAGTAGCACTTGCAGGATTAAAAAATACAATTACAGGACATACATTAGCAAATAAAGATCAACCTGTATTATTAGAACCAATGGAATTTCCAGATCCAGTAATAGAAATCGCAGTTGAACCAAAATCAAAAGCTGATCAAGAGAAAATGGGTGAAGCTTTAGGAAGATTGGCAAAAGAAGATCCATCATTTAGAGTTTCTTCAGATGAAGAGTCAGGACAGACAATAATTAAAGGTATGGGTGAGCTGCATTTAGATATCATTGTAGATAGAATGAAAAGAGAATTTAAAGTTGAAGCTAATGTTGGAGCTCCACAGGTTGCTTACAGAGAAACTATATTAAATTCAGCTGAATTTGATTATACTCATAAAAAACAAAGTGGTGGTGCTGGACAGTTTGCAAGAGTAAAATTATCAGTTGAACCTTTAGAACCAGGCAAAGGTAGGGAAATTGAAAGTAAAATTAAAGGTGGTGCGATACCTAAAGAATTTATCCCAGGTGTAGAAAAAGGTGTAGAAACGATAGCTGATGGAGGAATTTTAGCTGGTTTCCCTCTTATTGATTATAAAGTTACAATCTTAGATGGTTTACATCATGATGTTGACTCAAGTGTATTAGCTTTTGAACTTGCTTCAAGACAATGTTTTAAAGAGGCATGTGCACGTGGAACTCTTAAACTGTTAGAACCTGTTATGAGAGTAGAAGTTGTTACACCAGAAGATTATATGGGTGATGTTATTGGAGATTTAAACAGCAGAAGAGGACAAATAAGTACCCAAGAGCAAAGGGGAAATGCAACTGTAATAACAGCTATGGTTCCATTAGCTAATATGTTTGGTTACATTAATAGTTTAAGATCTATGTCTCAGGGTAGAGCCCAATATTCTATGTTCTTTGATCATTATGATAAAGTTCCTCAAAATGTACAAGATGAAGTAACCAAGAAAACAGGATAATTATGGATAAACAGAATATTAGAATTAAATTGCGAGCTTATGATAATAAAGTTTTAGATCAATCAACTGAAGAGATAGTAAATACTGTTAAAAGAACAGGTGCAAATATCAAAGGGCCAATACCTCTCCCTACAAAAATAGAGAGATACACTGTTTTAAGATCACCTCATATTGATAAGAAAAGTAGAGAACAATTTGAAACTAGAACACATAAAAGACTAATTGATATCATTGAACCTACCCCAGCAACTGTTGAAGCTTTAATGAAGCTTGATTTAGCTTCTGGTGTGGATGTGGAGATAAAAATATAATGGCGAATTTAGCATTAATAGGAAAGAAAATAGGCATGTCGCGAGAGTTTTTTAAAACTGGACAATCAGTGCCTGTTACTGTTTTAAAAATGGAAACAGGACGAGTAGTTGGCATTATTAACAAAGAAAACCGAGGCTACAATGCTATTCAAATAGGATTTGGTAAAATAAAAAATTCAAAATTGTCAAAATCAATGAAAGGATATTTTGCCAAAAAAAATACAGAACCAAAGAAAACATTAAAAGAATTTAGGCTTGAAAATATTGAAAATTTTAAAGAAGGAAATGAAATTGGATTAGAGATCTTTGAGAATGTAAAATTTGTAGATGTTAAATCTAAAACAATTGGTAAGGGGTTTGCAGGTTCAATGAAAAGACATAATTTCGGAGGACTAAGGGCTACGCATGGTGTCTCAATTTCTCATAGATCGCATGGTTCAACTGGTCAAAGACAAGATCCAGGTAAAGTTTTTAAAGGAAAAAAAATGGCGGGACATATGGGAGACAAAATTAGAACAATTCAAAATATAGAAGTTATAAAAACAGACAAAGAAAATAATCTTTTGTATTTAAAAGGATCAATCCCAGGATCAAAGAATACAGAAGTTTTAATTAGAAAATCTGTAAAAAATATTAATAGAATGACAATTAACGAAAAAATAGAGCAAATAGAAAAACAAAAAAAATCAGCTGACAAAAAGAAAAAGTAAATGAAAATAGATAAATTAAGCGTTGATGGTAAAAAACAAAGCATAGAGGTTCTTGACAAAATCTTTAGTGCCAAAGTTAATAATCATTTAGTAAGTAGTGTAATTTATAAACTAAATGCAAATTTCAAAGGAAGAAAAGCAAAGACTAAACAAAGAAATGAAATTACAGGCTCTACTTCAAAAATTTATTCTCAAAAAGGAACAGGTAACGCTAGACATTCTAGCAAAAAGGCACCTATCTTTGTTGGTGGTGGTATTGCTCATGGACCAAAAGGTGAGGATAAATACAAAATAAGAAAATTAAATAAAAGTGAAAAAAAAATGAGTATTGCATCACTTATAACTGAAAAAAATAAATCAAATGATATTATTATTTTTGAAGATTTTGCCAATAAAATAAAAAAAACAAAAGAAATGTTTGAATTGTTAAATAAATTTGATGCTAATAATTCACTGATTATAGCTGATACTAAATCAAAAGATAATATTTTAAGATCGATTAAAAATATTCCAAATGTAAAAATAACCGATGCAAATCATTTTAGTGCATTTGATATAATCAAATATAAAAAAATAATCTTTACAGAAAGTTCAGTAAAAGAATTAGAAAAAAGGTATAAATAATGGATAAATTAAATTTATTTGATAAAATTTTATCTCCTGTTGTAACAGAAAAATCAACAAATTTATCTGAGCAAAATAAAATAATTTTCAAAGTACCAGCTACTGCGAATAAAAAAACATTAAAAGGCTCAATAGAAAAAATTTTTAAAGTAAACGTTATAAAAATTAATGTAATAAATAAAAAAACTCTTGTTAAATCAGCAAGAGGCAAGAAGGTAAAAAAGAAAGGTTTTAAAAAAGCAATAATAACTCTTAAAAAAGGTCAAAGTATAGACTTAACAACTGGTATTTAAATATGGCGCTAAAAACTTTTAAACCCTACACTAAATCAACTAGAGGAACTATATTAACAAGTAGAGATGGATTATGGAAAGGCAAACCATATAAATCACTTACAAGTGCAAATTATTCTTCAAAAGGGAGAAATAATTACGGAAGAATTACTTCTAGAAATCATGGTGGTGGCCATAAACACAAATATAGGAATATAGATTTCTATAGAAAAAAGAATGATATGAAAGCTACAATTGAGAGAATAGAATATGACCCAAATAGATCATGTCATATTATGTTGGTTAAATTCGAGGATAATCAAATGTTTTATTATTTAGCACCACAAAATATTAAAATAGGCGACCAAATTCAGAATGGCTCTGCATCAGAAATTAAAATTGGAAATTGCTTACCGCTGAAAGATATACCTGTAGGAATAGATATTCATAATGTCGAAATACAGCCTGGAGCAGGTGGAAAGATTGCTAGAGCCGCAGGTTCTTCTGTAAGTATTTCAGGAATAGATGGAAATTACTCAATTATAAAAATGAGCTCAGGAGAAGTTCGTAAAATTGACTCAAGAGCACTAGCAACAATTGGAGTTTTATCTAATCCAGATCAAAAAAATATGAAAATTGGGAAAGCTGGAAGATCTAGATGGTTAGGAAGAAGACCTCATACTAGAGGAGTAGTTAAAAATCCCGTAGATCACCCACACGGTGGAGGTGAAGGTAAATCTGCAGGTGGAAGACATCCAGTCTCTCCAACTGGTCAATCTGCTAAAGGATTAAAAACAAGAGATAATAAAAGAACTGATAAATTTATAATTAGAAGAAGGAAGAAAAAGAGAGCATAAATATGGCAAGATCTGTTTGGAAAGGACCATTTGTTGAAGAAAGTTTGATCAAAAAAGTTGAAAAAATAAAAAATGATCCAAATAAAAAACCAATAAAAACTTGGTCAAGAAAATCTACTATATTGCCAGACTTTGTTGGTATCAGTTTTCTAATTCATAATGGCAAAAAATTTATTCCAATAACAATCTCAGAAGATATGGTAGGACATAAATTTGGAGAGTTTGCTCCAACAAGACAATTTTTTGGACATACCCCAGCTGATAAAAAAGCAAAAGTTGAGGGTGGCTCAAAAGGAGATGTAAAAAAATAAATTATGATTAAAAAAAAAGATATTGATTTAAAACAAGTTAGATCAGTTAATAAAAATGTTAGATCTAGCGTAAGAAAACTTAAACCATTACTTAAATCAATTGTTGGAAAAAAGGTAGATATTGCAATAAGAGATTTATCTTTTTCAGAAAAAAGAATTTCTAAAGATATAAAAAAGACAATTTCTTCAGCAATCTCTAATGCTGAAAATAACTACCAATATGATATCGATAGTTTATTTGTTAAAGAGGCATTTTGTGGAAAACAGATAACAATGAAAAGGTTTAGAGCTAGAGCCAAAGGAAGAGCTGCTGAAATAATGAAACCTTATTCTAATATAACAATTATTTTAAGAGAAAAAGTTAAAGAGGAGTCAAAACATGGGTCAAAAGGTTAATCCCGTAGGTTTAAGATTGGGTATAAATAGAGGATGGGACTCCGTTTGGTATGCCAAGAAAAAAGATTTTGGAAGGTATTTAATTGAAGACCATAAGATAAGAGATTTTATAAAGAAAAATGTAATTAATTCTGGTGTTTCAAAAGTTATGATTGAAAGAACATCAAAAAAGTGTTTTGTAACTATATATACATCAAGACCAGGGTTTGTTATTGGAAAAAAAGGTTCTGATATTGAAAAAATAAAAAATAAGCTATCTAGACTGACATCTAATGAAGTTGTTTTAAATATAAAAGAAGTTAAAAAGCCTGAAACTAATTCATACTTAGTTGCTGAAAATATAGCACAACAATTGGTTAAAAGGGTATCATATAGACGAGCTATGAAAAGATCAATGCAATCTGCTTTAAGATTAGGAGCTAAAGGAATAAAGGTTTCTTGTAGTGGTAGATTAGGAGGAAATGAAATAGCAAGAACAGAATGGCTTAGAGATGGAAGTATACCATCGCACACATTAAGAGCAGACATAGATTATGCAGAAGCAGAAGCACTAACAACATACGGGATTATTGGTATCAAGGTTTGGATATATAAAGGAGAAATTTTTACAAAAGAATTTAGTCAAGAAAGGAATAAAACTTAAAAATGCTTCAACCAACAAGAACTAAATTTAGAAAAGCACACAAAGGTAGAATTCACGGTACTGCTTCTAGATGTAATATCATGAACTATGGATCTTTTGGTTTAAAAGCAATTCAACCAGAAAGAGTCATATCTAGACAAATTGAAGCAGCGAGAGTTGCATTAACCAGACATATGAAGAGACAAGGTAGAGTTTGGACAAGAGTATTTCCCAATATCCCAGTTTCAAAAAAACCAACTGAAGTTAGAATGGGTAAAGGAAAAGGTTCACCTGAATTTTGGGCATGTAGGGTAAAACCAGGTAGAATTCTTTTTGAAGTTGATGGTGTATCAGAACAAATAGCACGAGAAGCTCTATATAAAGCATCAGCAAAACTTCCAATAAAATGTAAATTTATTAAAAGGATTTAAATGAAAAAAAACGAAATAAAGAAAATGAGTAAAGACGAACTTTTAAAAAATATAGACAAATTTAAAAAAGATTTATTTAATTTTAGATTTCAAAAAATAAATGGTCAGGTTAAGAATACAGCCCAAATAAATGAAACTAAAAAAAACATAGCTAGATTAAAAACTAAATTGAGAGAAATAAATGCCTAAAAAGACATTAAATGGAATTGTTGTAAGTGATAAACCTAACAAAACTATTACTGTTTTAGTTGAAAGAAAATATCAACATCCAGTTTTAAAAAAAATCATCAAAGCAAGAAAAAAATATAGTGTTCATGATGAAAAAAATAAATATAAAAATGGTGATAAAGTTTTAATTAAAGAGTGTAGACCGTACTCTAAGTCTAAAAAATTTGAAGTAATTGGAGATATCAAATGATACAAGTACAAACAGAACTTTTTGTTGCCGACAATACAGGAGCAAAAAAAATTGAATGTATAAAAGTTCTCGGTGGCTCAAAAAGAAGATATGCTAGTATTGGTGATGTAATTGTAGTAGCTGTAAAAGAAGCAATTCCAAAAGGTAAAGTAAAAAAGGGTTCAGTTCATAAAGCTGTAGTTGTAAGAGTTAAAAAGGGAATACACCGAAATGATGGTTCAAAAGTAAGATTTGATAATAATGCTGCTGTACTAACAGATGATAAAGGTGAACCAATTGGAACTAGAATATTTGGACCTGTAACTCGAGAATTACGAACAAGAGGACAAATGAAAATTATTTCATTAGCTCCAGAGGTATTATAAATGATAAAAAAAGGTACAAAAGTCAAAGTTTTAGTTGGAAAAGATAAAAATAAAGAAGGTGAAATAATAGAGTTAGATAGAAAGGGTAATAGAGCAAAAGTGAAAGGCATAAATCTTGTAAAAAAACATGTTAAAACTACAAAAGAAAAAAAAGGTGGAATTATATCAAAAGAAAACTTTTTACATTTATCAAATCTTAAAAATATAACTGAAAAAAAAGCAGAGGCTAAAAAATAATGCAACCAAGATTGAAAGATATTATAAAAAATCAAATCCAACCAAATTTAAAAGAAAAATTTGGATACAAAAATTTATATATGGGTCCATATATTTATAAAGTTGTATTGAATATGGGATTAGGACTAGATGGAAATAACGATAAGATCCTCAAATCATGTATGGATGATATGTCTAATATTGCTGGACAAAAACCTGTAATTACTAAATTTAAAAAATCTATAGCTAATTTCAAAACAAGAAAAAATACAACCGCTGGAATAAAAGTTACTTTAAGAAAAAATATGATGTATGAATTTATAGACAGATTAGTAAATATTGCTCTACCTAGAATAAAAGATTTTAGAGGTCTCAACCCTGATGGATTTGATAAATTTGGAAATTATTCTTTTGGAATAAAAGAGCATATAGTTTTCCCCGAAGTGAACTTTGATAAAGTAGATAAAATAAGAGGTATTGATATTACAATTTCTATAAAATCACAAAAGAAAGAACATAGCTTTGAATTACTAAAACAATTAAATTTTCCATTTAAAGAAAAAAGGAGCAATTAATGGCTAAATTAAGTGCAATAAATAAAAACAATAAACGAATTAAAATGTCAGAAAAATTTAGTGAAAAAAGAAAAAAGTTAAAAAAAATCGTTATGGATAAAAAATTATCTTTAGAAGAAAGATTTAAGGCACAACAAAAATTATCAAAACTTCCTAGAAATTCAGCAAAAAATCGAATTATGAATAGATGTCAAATCACTGGTAGACCTCATGGCGTCTACAGAAAATTAAAAATTTCAAGAATTGCTTTAAGACAGCTTGGTCTTGAAGGAAAAATTCCAGGTATGGTAAAATCAAGTTGGTAGAAAGGAAAATATGAGTTTAAGTGATCCAATTGGAGATATGTTAGCAAGAATTAAAAATTCTCAAATGAGAAATCATAAAAAAGTAGAGTTACCTTCATCAAGTTTTAAAACTAAAATTGCTGAAGTTTTAAAAAATGAAGGTTACATAATCGGTTACAAAGTTGAAAATGAAACAAAACCAACTTTAATAATTGATCTAAAATATAATTCAGGGAATCCGGTCATAAGTACCATTGAAAGAGTATCCAAACCAGGTAGAAGAATTTTTTCTAGCGCCCAGAGTTTAAATAAAATTAATAATGGTCTTGGTATTGCAATTGTATCTACACCTAGGGGTGTTATGACAGATATAGATGCAAGAAAACAAAAAGTTGGTGGGGAAATTATTTGTAAGGTGTTTTAATGTCAAAAATAGGAAAAATTAACATACAAATTCCTGAAAAAGTTAAAGTTTTATTATCAGGAAGCAATATAAATATTGAAGGTCCATTAGGTAAAAAGTCAATAAATCTTGACTTAGAAATGTTTGATGTAAAAATTAATGAGGGAAAAGATTTGTCAATTAAACCAAAAAAAATTGACCAAGTATCAAAAAGACTTTGGGGTATGAATAGAAGCTTATTAAATAATGCAATAATTGGTACAAGTAAAGGATATGAAAAAATCCTAGAACTTTCTGGTGTAGGTTTTAGATCTTCAATAAAAGGCAAGCAATTAAATTTACAATTA
The DNA here is from genome assembly GCA_902576815.1 of uncultured Pelagibacteraceae bacterium. Taxonomy (GTDB): domain Bacteria; phylum Pseudomonadota; class Alphaproteobacteria; order Pelagibacterales; family Pelagibacteraceae; genus Pelagibacter. The sequence continues at coordinate 36,777 of CACGWQ010000006.1, read as the reverse complement.
GGTTTTAGTCATGATATTAATTTTGATATCCCAGAAGGAATAAAAATCTTAGTTGAAAAACAGACTATTATTAAGATTTCGGGTGCAGATAAGCAACAGGTTGGTATGATTGCTGCACAAATTAAAAGTTTGAGACCACCAGAGCCTTATAAGGGAAAAGGTATCAGGGAGCAAGGACAATACATCTTAAGAAAAGAAGGAAAGAAAAAATAATGAAACTAAATCCAGAAATTAAGAAAAAATATAGAATTAGAAATAAATTAAAAAAAAATTCTCCTAAGGATAGATATAGACTTAGTGTTTCTAGGTCTTCGAAAAATATTAGTGCCCAAATTATTGATGATAGTCAAAATATTACTTTAGTTTCAGCTTCATCAATGAGTAAAGAATTTAAACAGGATAAGAAAAACAAAACTGAGATGTCACTTATGGTGGCTGAGCTATTAGCAAAAAAAGCTCAAGATAAAAATATAAAAAAAATATATTTTGATAGAGGAGTATACAAATATCATGGGAGAGTTAAAATTTTTGCAGAAACTCTCAGAAAAAAAGGACTTGAATTTTAATGGATAAAAACTCTGAATTTGTTGAAAAATTAGTTCATATAAATAGAATTACAAAAGTTGTAAAAGGTGGAAGAAGATTTGGTTTTTCGGCTTTAGTTGTTGTTGGAAATCAAAATGGTAAAATTGGAGTAGCTCATGCTAAAGCTAAACAAGTACCTGATGCTATTAAAAAAGCCAATGAACTAGCAAAAAGAAATTTAAAACATATTCCTCTAAGAGAAGGAAGAACAATACATCACGATATATTTGGAAAAGATGGGGCAGGAAAAATCAAATTAAGAGCTGCACCAAAGGGAACTGGAATTATTGCGGGAGGACCTGTGAGAGCTGTGTGTGAAGTACTAGGTATTAAAGACATAGTCGCAAAATCACTTGGAACGGCAAATCCTCATAATGTTATAAGAGCTTGCATGAAAGCTTTGTCTAAACAAAATTCTCCAAAACATATATCAACCATAAGAAATAAAAAAATTTCAGAAATTATTGAAAAAAGGGGTTAAAATGAATTTGAATAAACTCTCATCAGTTAAAAAGAAAAAATTAAGAGTTGGTCGTGGCATCGGTTCAGGAAAAGGAAAAACATCTGGAAGAGGTGTAAAAGGACAAAAATCCAGATCTGGTGTTGCTATAAAAAGCTTTGAAGGAGGACAAATGCCTTTGTTTAGGCGTTTACCTAAAAGAGGCTTTAATTCAATAAGAAAAAATAAGATTGTAACAATAAATTTAGATAATATCCAAAAACTTATTGAGAAAGATAAAATAGATATAAATGAAACAATAACACTAAATATTTTAAAAAAAGCTAAAGTCATTAGTAACTCAATTAAAAAATTCAAAATACTTGGGAATGGCGAACTTAAGTCAAAAATTGATGTGAACACTGATTATATATCTAATACTGCAAAATCTAAAATAGAGAAGTTGGGCGGTAAATTAATATTAAATAAATAAATTATTAAATATGAGTTCATCGTCTCAAACCAATGATTTAAGAAATAGAATAATCTTTACAATTTTATTACTCTCAATATATCGATTGGGTACATTTATACCTTTACCAGGAATAGATCCTGAACAACTTCAAATTATGATGCAGGGAAATCAAAAGGGTCTTTTAGGTATGTTTAATGTTTTTGCAGGAGGTGCAGTGAGTAGAATGGCAATATTTGCATTAGGTATAATGCCATATATTTCATCATCTATTATAGTGCAATTACTAACTGGAGTTTCTGACTATTTTAAAAATTTAAAAGCACAAGGTGAAATTGGTAGACAGAAAATTACCCAAATAACCAGATATGGAACAGTTCTATTAGCAACAGTCCAAGGTTATGGTTTAGCTGTTGGCCTCGAGTCATCTGCAGATTTAGTATTAAATCCAGGAATTTTTTTTAAAATATCAACAGTAACAACAATCGTTGCAGGAACTATATTTTTAATGTGGCTTGGAGAACAAATCACTCAAAGAGGAATAGGAAATGGTATTTCACTAATAATATTTTCAGGAATAGTTGCAGAAATTCCTAGAGCTTTAGTAACTACATTTGAGTTAGGAAGAACAGGAGCAATTTCCACTGTAATGATTATAGGAATATTTGTTTTATTAGTGTTAACCATAATGTTTATTGTATTTATGGAAAGAGCACTAAGGAAAATTTTAATAAACTATCCTAAAAGACAAATGGGAAATAAGATGTATGGAGGAGATTCATCACATTTACCTCTAAAAATAAATTCAGCTGGAGTTATACCAGCTATATTTGCTTCAGCGCTTTTATTACTTCCAGTAACATTTTCAAATTTTAATATTTCTTCAAATGAAACTTTTTTGAATATTTCATCTTATTTTTCTCAAGGTCAGCCTTTATATATGTTACTATATGCTTCGGGTATTATTTTTTTCACCTTTTTCTATACCTCAATTACTTTTAATCCAACAGAAACTGCTGACAATTTGAGAAAATATGGAGGTTTTATTCCAGGAATTAGACCAGGTGAGTCTACTGCTGCATACATAGATACTATATTAACACGGTTAACAACTATAGGAGCATTATATTTAACTCTAGTTTGTTTGATGCCTGAATTTCTAATTGCAAATTATCCTATTCCTTTTTATTTAGGTGGTGCATCAGTATTAATTGTTGTTGTTGTTGCGATTGATACTGTTACTCAAGTACAGACTAGAATGATGAGCTCACAATACGAGCAACTTATAAAAAAATCAAAATTTGGTAGATAAGTGAATATTATTTTATTTGGTCCTCCGGGCGCCGGTAAAGGTACTCAAGCAAAGCACTTAGTAAAAAAATTAAATTTATTTCAAGTATCTACTGGCGATATACTTAGAGAAGAAATAAAAAAAAAATCTGAAATAGGAAAAAAAATTATAAACAATATGAATGATGGCAAATTTGTAAGTGATGATATAGTTAATCAATTAATTAAAAAAATAGTTTTTGACCCTCAAAAAAAAAATAAACTAATCTTCGATGGATACCCAAGATCAATTGCCCAAGCAAATAATTTAGATTCTTTATTAAATAGCACAAACCAAAAAATAAATCTGATTTTTTTTTTAAATGTAAATAAAAATATAATTCTAAAAAGAGTACAAAAAAGAAAAACTCAAGAAAATAGATCTGATGATGATCTTAATACTCTTTTGAAGAGATACGACACTTATATGGAGACAACAAAACCTGTGCTAGATTTCTATTCTAAAAACTCAAACTTTTATGAGATTGATGGAACATTAGAAATTGACCAAATAACGAGGAAAATAGACACTTTTCTGAATGTTTAAGACATTGACTTTGATTTATCTTCTTATATAAAAGGCACAATTTATCACAAAATTATGGCTCGTATTGCAGGTGTAAACATTCCACAAAACAAATTAGTTCATGTTGGACTAACCTATATATATGGTATCGGAAACAAATTTTCAAAAGAAATTTGTAACTCTCTCAATATACCTAATTCAAAAAGAGTAAACGAATTAACTGATGATCAAATATTAAAAATTAGAGAGTTTATTGATCAAAAATTTACTGTGGAAGGAGATTTAAGACGAGAAAACTCATTAAGTATAAAAAGATTAATTGATCTTGCTAGTTATAGAGGTTCAAGGCATAGAAAAAAATTACCTGTTAGAGGTCAAAGAACACGATGTAATGCAAGAACAAGAAAAGGAAAAGCAATTGCAATAGCTGGAAAAAAATTAACTCCTCTGAAGAAATAATTTATGAAGAAAGAAACATCAGACAGTAAAAATTTAACAAAATCTCAAGAAACAAAAACAAAAAAAAGCTCTTATTCAAAAAAAAAGGGAAGAAAAAAAAATATTTTAAATGGAATTGCTTATGTTCAATCTACATTTAATAATACTATAGTTTCAATCGCAGATACAAATGGTAACGTAATTTCTTGGGCTTCAGCTGGACAAAAAGGTTTTAAAGGATCAAGAAAATCCACACCATATGCTGCACAAGTTGCTGCTGATGCAGCTGCTGCGAAAGCCTTAGAATCTGGTATGAAAGTTTTATCTGTAGAAGTAAAAGGACCTGGGTCAGGTAGAGAAACAGCTTTGAGAGCATTACAGGCTCGGGGTTTTAAGATTATATCAATCAAAGATACTACGCCAATGCCACATAATGGAACGCGACCACCAAAAAAAAGGAGAGTTTAAATGGAGCAAACCGAAGTAAACACAAAAAATTGGAAATCCTTAATTAAACCGACTAAATTAGATGTGAAATTAAGTGATGATAAATCATACGCTAAAATAATTGCTGAACCACTCGAAAAAGGTTATGGCCTTACATTAGGTAATTCATTAAGAAGAATTCTTTTGTCCTCAATAAGAGGTACTGCAGTAACTGCTGTACAAATAGATGGTGTTTTGCACGAATTCACATCTATAAAAGGTGTAAGAGAAGATGTAACTGATATAGTGTTGAATATTAAATCATTGGCATTAAAAAGTAATTCTGAAGGTCAGAAAAAATTGATATTAGATGCCAAAGGCCCAGGTGAAATAAAAGCTTCAAATATTTCAAATGATGGTGATATTGAAATTTTAAATCCGGACCTTGTAATTTGCAATCTTGATGAAAATACACATTTTCATATGGAAATGACAGTTGGCACAGGTAAAGGTTATGTTTCAGCAGATCTAAATAAGCCTGAAGAACCACCGCTTGGTCTAATACCAATTGATTCACTATTTAGCCCGGTAAAAAAAGTATCATATTCAGTAAGTACTGCTAGAGAGGGAAAAGCTTTAGATTATGATAAATTAACAATGGAAGTAGAGACAAACGGCTCAATTTCTGCTGAAGATGCAGTTGCATACTCAGCAAGGATTTTTCAAGATCAACTTGGAATGTTTGTAAATTTTGACGAGCCACAAGAAGTGGTAATCCGTGAACAGCCTGCTGAACCAGAATTTAATAAAAACTTGTTAAGAAAAGTAGATGAATTAGAACTCTCAGTTAGATCCATGAATTGTTTGAAGAATGATAATATTATTTATATAGGAGATTTAGTGCAAAAATCTGAAGGAGAAATGTTAAGAACACCTAATTTTGGTAGAAAATCTTTAAATGAGATTAAAGAAGTGTTAACTGGAATGTCATTATATCTTGGTATGGAAATACCAAACTGGCCACCAGATAATATTGCAGAACTATCAAAAAAACTAGAGGAAGCAATCTAATGAGACATAAAATGGGCTATAAAAAGCTCAATAGAACCTCAGAGCATAGAAAAGCACTAATTAAAAACATGCTTAATTCATTAATAAAGTATGAGCAAATTACAACTACATTACCAAAAGCAAAAGTTTTAAAGCCTCAAGCAGACAAAATAATTACATTAGGTAAGAAAGATACATTATCTAATACAAAAACTTTAATCTCAAAGTTGCAAGACATTAAATCTACAAATAAAGTTAAAAAAACTCTTTCTAAAAGATATGAAAATAGAAAAGGTGGATATACAAGAATTATCAAAGCTGGATTTAGATATGGTGATAATGCACCAATGGCAGTAATTGAGTTTGTAGATAGGGATGTTGAAGCAAAAAGAGTTGATAAAAAGAAAAAGAGTCCTAATAAAGACACACCAAAAGTAGAAGACAAAAAGCAAGCTACAGCTTAATCTTAAATTCATACTTTATTTAATTGATGTTGTAAAACAATTATCTAATATTTTAAATTAATGAAATAAAAAATGAAAAAATCAATTAATGTAGATAAATCCTTTAATGGTATGCGTATTGATAGGTTTATTCGAAATCATTTAGGAAAAATTCCTCAAGGACTAATTGAAAAGAATTTAAGAAATGGAAAATTAAAATTAAATCAAAAAAAAGTTAAAAGCTCTCAAAAAGTTAAAACTGGTGATAAACTTAATATTTATAATTTAAATTTTGAGGAAAAAATTGAGCAACTCAAAAAAAAATACAATCCTAGTAATGAAATTATAAAAGAAAATGAAGATTTAATTATTGAGAATAATGACAATTTTGTTGTTCTAAATAAACAATCAGGAATTTCAGTTCAGGGTGGCACAAAATCTAAAAAGAATATAATTGATATATTTGCAAAAAGTAATTTATTTAGAGATGAGAAACCTTATTCTGTTCATAGATTAGATAAGGATACTTCAGGTGTTTTTATAATTGCAAAGAATAGGGAAACAGCTCAACTGCTAACTTCACTTTTTAGATTAAGAAAGGTTTATAAAACCTATTTAGCAATATGTAATGGAGAATTAATTTTAATCGATAAAGGTGTAATAAAAGATGATTTGATAAGATTTGAAAATAAAAAAAAAATTGTTGAAAAAGCTGAAACAAAATATGAAATTTTAGATAAAAATAATAATGCGACCTTCATTCAGCTAAATCCAATTACAGGAAGAAAACACCAGCTGAGAAAACAATTATTTAATTTAGGAAGTTCAATTATTGGTGACAAAAAATATAATTCAACAAATAGCTCAAAAATAAATAATAAAAATCTAATGTTACATTCTTATGAAATAAAATTTAAAATTAATGAGAAAAAATACACTTTTAGAGCTACCCCTCCAGATTATTTTAGAAATATGTTAAAAACTAAAAGACTTAATTTTTAATATATGATAAAAAATTTTTTATTAAATCATTCTCAATATTTTTATAATTTTGTTTTTTTATCTTATTTAAATTTGAAACTCCTCTATCTCTAACTCCACAAGGAACTATCTTTCTATATACATCAAGATCATTAGAGATATTTAATGCAAATCCGTGATAAGCAATCCATTTTTTAACTTTTATGCCTATTGCTGCAATTTTATCTATTTTACCAGATTTGTGTTCATACCAAACACCAATATTTTTTCTATCGGCAAAACATTTTATATTGTAATTTTTTAAAGTATCTATAATTGTCTTTTCGATTGCAGTTATAATTTTTTTTATGTTCTTACCTCTTTTGTTTAAGTCAATAACAAAATAAAAAACTAATTGACCAGGACCATGATATGTTATTTTTCCACCTCTATTAGTTTTAATAAAGTTTATAGATTTATCTAAAATCTCATTATCACTAAAACTTGTTCCACCAGTATAAATCTCTTCGTGTTCAAGTATCCAAATAAGTTCTTTATTTTTATTTGCTTTGATTTGCTCCAACCTATCTTCAAGTGTATCTATCGCTGATTTATATTTTATTGGTTTTGCTGACTTTTTGATCTCTATTGTCATTATAAATTTGTATTATTTTTATTTTGTATTAATAGTGCCAACTAAATTATAGGTAAATTTTATGACTATAGTGAAAAAAATAAAAGATAAAAAAGTTAACTTTGAATTTAACAAAGAATTTATCAAAGTTGTCACAGATAAAATTGCCTCAAATGATGCCGGATTTATTACAAATTCGTTCAATGCTATGCATCCAGCAGATGCTGCTGACATAATTGAACATTTAAGTCAAAATGATAGAGAAAATTTAATAAAATTAAATAGTTTCAAAGTTGATCCTGAAGTTTTTGTTGAATTAAATGAATCAATTCAGTCTGAGATGATTACTTATTTATCATCTGATTCAATAGTGAACATACTAAAAAATTTAGAGTCAGATGATGCAATTAAGATTTTAGAAAATGTTGATGAAAAAGAAAAAAATACAATCCTTAGTTCATTACCTCCAAAAGATCGATTTGCATTACTTGAAAGCTTAAGTTATCCAGAGGACTCTGCTGCTAGATTAATGCAGCGTGAATTTACAGCTATACCAAGTAATTGGTCTGTAGGACAAACGATAGACTATCTAAGAGAAAATAAAGAGCTTCCTGAAGAATTTCTAGAAATATTTATTGTTGATCAAGAATTCAAACCCATTGGCACAGTTCCTTCATCAAGAGTATTAAGAACTCCAAGAGACACAAAAATGATGTCTATAATGGCTGAGTCTCAAACTTTAATACCAGTTGATATGGATAGAGAGGAAGTTGGTAATTTATTTGAAAATTATAATTTGAGTTCTGCAGCTGTAGTGGATAAGTCTGACAAATTAGTTGGGATGATAGCTTATGATGATGTTCTAACAGTATTAAAAGAGGAAGCTGAAGAGGACGCACTTAGATTAGCTGGAGTAGGTGATGAAGAAATAACTGATGGAGTAATAACAAAAACTAAGAGAAGATTTAATTGGTTGTTATTAAACTTGTTTACTGCTTTTCTAGCAACTTATTGCATTAGTCTATTTGGTGCTACTATAGAGCAAATGGTAGTATTGGCTTTTTTAATGCCAATCGTAGCATCAATGGGTGGTAACGCGGGCATGCAAACATTAGCTGTCACAGTAAGATCTTTAGCAACACAGGATTTAACAAAAAATAATTTTACGAATAACATTATAAAAGAATTTAATATTGGAGTTTTAAATGGAGTTATTTTTGCAATTATAAGTTCTTTGATAGTTCAACTATGGTTTAATGATATTCAGCTCTCCCTAATAATTTCAATTTCAATGGTTTTAACTATGATAGTTGCTGGTCTTTTTGGTATTTTAGTACCTGTAACATTAAATAAAATGAAAATTGACCCTGCAATTTCTTCTAGCGTATTTGTTACAACAATAACAGATGTAATTGGATTTGTATCTTTCTTAGGTGTTGGAGCTTATTTTTTATAATCAAAAATTATCTATCAATCTTACTCCATTAATATGATAGGCAATAAATAGTCTATATTTAGATTTAAAATTATCTAATTTCATTTTTTTCTCATCTCTAAATTCAAGATAATCAATTTTTATTTTAAATTTATTTTCAAGCTCATATTTAGATTTTGTCAAATCTACAAATTTATTAGTTTGTGATAGTCTTTTAATCTTATCCAATTTGATGGCTATTTTTGATGCTTTTTTTATGGATGACTTATTTAACAATTTGTTTCTTGTAGATAAAGCAATTTTATTATTTTCTCGAATAGTAGGACAACCAACAATATTTATTTTATATTTTTTTCCTAATATTCTTTTTATTAGCATGTATTGTTGAAAATCTTTTTCACCCATATAAACATGCTTAGATTTAATAATAGATAACAATCTATTCATCACGTTTAATACACCCTCAAAATGACCTTTTCTATATTTAGCACATAAAATTTTATCAGATTTATTAAGTTTAAAATTTTTCATTTTATTTTTATATATTTCATTGACCTTTGGTAAAAATAAATAATTAACTTTAAGTTTTTTTAATATCGAAATATCTTTTCTTGTATTCCTAGGATAATTTTTAAAATCTTGTTTTTTATTGAATTGCGTTGGATTGACGAAAATACTTACTATTGTTTCTTTGTTATTTTTTTGTGAAATTTTTATTAAAGATATGTGGCCTTTATGAATTCCCCCCATTGTAGGTACAAATCCAACATTTTTGTAATTTTTTACTGCCTTATTTAGTTCAAAAACATTTTTTAAAATTTTCATTTTTAATAAATATGATTATAAGTAAAACATCTTAATGATTAAACAAGCTATTATTCCTCTTGCTGGTTTGGGTACACGTTTGCTACCTTTGACAAGTATTTTTCCTAAAGAACTGCTTCCAATAAATGGAAAACCAGGAATTGAGTATATTTTAGATGAATGTATTGAGGCTGGTGTAAGTGAAATAATTTTTATTATTTCTAAAAAAAAAGAGATGATAAAGAAATATTTCAAAAATGATAATTTTTACAAATCAATTATAAAAAAAAAGAAAGATCCCAGAATAATTAAAGAGTATAAAAAAATTCTTTTTTTTAGAAAAAAAATTAAATTTGTTTATCAAAATAAACCCATGGGTACCGGTGATGCCGTACTCAAAACTAAAAAGTTTATAAAAAATAATTATTTTTTAATGTTATTACCTGATGATTTGATTATGAAAAAAAATTGTTCAAAAGATATGATAAAAATTCATAAAAAATTAAAAGGATCTGTAATGGCTAGTATGAAAGTTAAGAAGAACACCGTAGATCGTTGGGGAATTTATTCAATTAAAAAAAATATTGACAAATTAAATTTTAAAATTTCAGATGTAATTGAAAAACCTAATACTAAAGATGCTCCTTCAAATAACGCAGTGATAGGTAGATACATTTTATCAAAGAAAATTTTTCATTATCTGCAAAATCAAAAAAAAGGTAAAGGTGGTGAAATACATATTACAGATGCAATAAGACGAATGATATTAGATCAATATTTATTCATTGGACATAAATTTGGAGGTAATTATTTAGATTGTGGATCTATGAAAGGTTATATTAAATCTGGAATTGAAATTTCTAAGTTATGAAAATTTGCATGATAGGATCTGGTTACGTTGGTTTAGTTAGTGGAGCTTGTTTTTCTGATTTAGGTAATATGGTTACATGTGTTGATGTTAATAAAGAAATTATAGAAAAATTAAATAGAGGCATAATACCAATTTATGAACCAGGTCTTCAAGAATTGGTTGTTAGAAATTTAAAAAAAAAAAGGCTTTTTTTTTCAACAGATATTTCTAGCTCAATAAAAAAGTCAGATATCATATTTATTTGCGTTGGAACTCCTACTAAAAATAATAAAGCTGAATTAAAATACGTATTTAATGTCGTTAAAAGTATTAAATCTAATCTTAATAGGTATAAAATAATTGTTACAAAATCCACTGTTCCTGTCACTACAGGTGACAAAATTCAAAATATGTTAGAATCAAGTAAAAATAAAAACAAATTTGACGTTGTTTCTAATCCTGAATTTTTAAGAGAAGGTGAAGCTCTTAGAGATTTTCAATTTCCAGATAGAGTTGTCATAGGTACTAGCAGTAAAAAAGCAAATAAAATTATGAAAAGATTATATCTACCGTTAATTAAAAAAGGTGGAAGATATTTTCATACTTCCAGAAGGTCAGCTGAATTAATCAAATACGCATCAAATGCTTTTTTAGCTACTAAAATTACTTTTATTAATGAAATTGCTAATTTATGTGAAAAATCAAACATTGATGTTAAAGAAATTGCAATTGGTATGGGTTTAGATGAAAGAATTGGAGGTAGATTTTTACGTGCCGGTCCTGCTTATGGTGGATCATGTTTTCCTAAAGATACAAGGGCACTTGTTGCAACTGGTCGAATGTTTAATACAAATCTTTCTGTTGTAAAATCAGTAATTAATTCAAACGATAAAAGATCTAATTTATTATTAAATAAAATTAGCAAAATAATGAACAACAAAATTAAAAATAAAAATATCACATTTTTAGGTGTTACTTTTAAACCAGGCACTGACGACATGAGAGAGTCTTCTTCACTAAAAATGATACCAGCTTTGTTAAGAAAAGGTGCATGTGTTAATTATTATGAGCCAACAGGCAAGAAAAAGGAATTTAAATCAAAAAATGTAAACTATTTTGAAAATGTAAAAGATGCTTGTAAAAGTGCTGATTTGATAATTATTCATACAGAATGGAATGAATTCAAACAACTCAACTTTAAAAAAATTACTAAAAAAAGAAATTTTAAAGTTTATGATTTGAGAAATCTTTATTCAACTTCAGAAATGAAAAAAAATAAAATAAGTTATTTTAGTATTGGTAGATAATTAATTTAGATCAAATATTGCATCAACTTCAACCGCAACGCCCAATGGTAGGCTGTTAGTACTTACAGCAGCTCTTGCATGTGAACCAGCTTCATCAAATACATTTTTAATTAAATCTGAGGCTCCATTTATGACTTTCGGTTGTTCAGTAAAATCATCAGTAGAATTAACATATCCAGTGAGTTTCAAACATGATTTAATTTTGGATAAATCATCACCACATGCTTTCTTTGCTTGAGATATTATACTTAATGCACATCTTTTAGCTGCCTCATAACCTTGTTCAGTATTATAATCTTTTCCTAGTTTTCCCTTAATTAAATTTCCATTCTCATCAATTGATATTTGTCCAGATATGTATAGTAAATTTCCAGATATTCTAGTAGCAGCATATGATCCAACAGGATCATTAGCTTTTGGTAATTTGATATTTAAATTCTTTAAATTTTTATCTGCCGTCATTATTTGCTTTTCTTTTTCTTTTTATTTCTATCGTATTCTTTTCTTTTCTCAATTAAAATTAATGCTTCTTCCATAGTTAATTCAACAGGATCCTTTTCTTCAGGTATAGTCGCATTTAAAGATTTGTATTTAATGTAAGGACCATACTGACCTTTCATGACTCTAACTGGCTTTTTATCTTCAGGATGTTCTCCTAAATCTTTTATCATGGATGATGAAATTCTTCCTGGTTTAGCTTCAGCAATTAATGTAACAGCTCTATTTAATCCAATAGTGAATAATTCGTCCACATTTTCTAGTCTAGCAGATTTATTTTCACATTTAAGGTAAGGACCAAATCTTCCAACATTCACAGTAATATCCTTTTCATTTTCAGGATTTTTACCTAAACTTAATGGTAATGAGCATAAGTATTTTGCCTTTTCTAAATCAATATTTTCAATCTCAATTCCTTTAGGGATAGAGACATTTTTTAAATTATTTTCTTCTTTCTTTAATTTTCTTTTTCTCTTTATAGTTTTTTCATCTTCCTCTATGATTTCCTTTTCAAATTGCAAATATGGACCAAATCTTCCATTTTTAAGAAAAATATCTTTACCTTTATCATTTTTTCCAATGAATTTAGGTTCTGCTAGTGTCAATTGTTGTGCTGCTTTAGATTTTGATAGTGGTCTTGTAAATTTGCAGTCCGGATAATTTGAACAACCAATAAAAGCACCACCTCTAAAACTATTTTTTAAACTTAATTGCCCGGTTTCACAAAGCTTGCATTTTCTATCAATATTTCCATCCTTATCGACCTCAAATATTAGTGATCCAAGACTTTCATTTAATAGGTCTAATACTTCTCTGGTTCTTTTTTCTTTCACACCTGCAACATTAGAATTAAAGTCTTTCCAAAAGTTCTCTAAAACTTTTATCCAATTTTCTTTACCTGATGTTATATCATCTAATTGATCTTCTAATTTTGCAGTAAAATCATAATCAACATATTTGGTAAATAATTTTTCTAAAAACGCAGAAAGTAATTTTCCTCTATCAGTTGGGAAAAATCTTTTATTATTTATATCAGCATAACCTCTATTAGCTATTACTGAAATAATACTTGCATAAGTAGATGGTCTTCCAATTCCTAGCTCCTCTAATTTTTTAACTAGACTTGCCTCTGAATATCTAGGTGGTGGTTGTGTATAGTGCTGTTCATCAATATGATCTTCAAACATTACATCACCTTTTTCAACATCTGGCAAAATATTTTCATTGTCATCATCATTTTCATCGATCTTATATAGTTTAAGGAAGCCATCAAATTTTAATGTTGAACCACTAGCTTTGAATATATTTTTATTATCATCTGAGTTGATGGTAATAGTTTTTCTATCAAATTTTGCTGACTGCATTTGTGATGATAAAGATCTAGACCATATTAAATTATAAAGTTTATATTGATCAGCACTTAAGTATTTTTTCATATCTTCTGGTTTTCGAATAATTTCTGTTGGACGTATAGCTTCGTGAGCTTCTTGAGCATTCTTTGCTTTTTTGCCACTATAATTTAGAGGTTGTTCTGGTAAATATTTATCACCATAATTCTGCATTATAAAATCTCTAAAAGATGTTATCGCATCTTTTGAAATATTAGTTCCATCAGTTCTCATGTAAGTAATTAATCCTACGGTTTCACCTTCAATATCAATTCCTTGATATAGTCTTTGAGCAATTTGCATTGTCCTTGATGCTCCAAAACCAAGTTTACTCGATGCTGTTTGTTGTAATGTTGATGTAGTAAAAGGTCCTGATGGATTTCTGTTATAAGTTTTTGAACTTATATCTGTTATGTTATATTTTTTATTTTTTATTTTTGATAAAGCTTCGTTAATATCTTGTTTGTTTTTAAATGAAAATTTTTCAACCTTATTTCCATCTAATTGTGAAATAGTTGTACTTATTTTTTCATTTTTGTTATTTTTAAAAATTATATTTAAAGTCCAATATTCTTTTGGTTGAAAAACTTCTATTTCCTGTTCTCTTTCGGTTAAAAGTCTTAGAGCTACAGACTGAACTCGACCAGCAGATTTAGAACCTGGTAATTTTGTCCATAGAATGGGGGAGATATTAAATCCTACTAGATAATCTAGAGCTCTTCTTGCCATATAAGCATCAACTAAATGCGGCTCTATTTTTCTTGGATTATCTATTCCATTTGTTACTGCTTTTTTTGTTATTTCGTTGAAAACAACTCTTTCAACTTCTTTATCTTTTAATAATTTTTTTTCTTCAAGAAACTCTTTTACATGCCAAGCTATTGCTTCACCTTCTCTGTCAGGGTCGGTTGCTAGAATAATTTTTTTTGAATCTTTAGCACTATCTGTAATTTCTTTTAAATATTTTTTTGAAAAACTATCTACTTCCCAAATCATTTTAAAATCATTTTCAGGATCAACAGAACCATTTTTTGAAGGTAGATCTCTTATATGCCCATAGCTTGCAAGAACTGTATAATCTGATCCTAAATATTTATTTATTGTTTTTGCTTTTGCTGGACTTTCTACAATTACTAGATTCATATTTAGAGAACGTACTTAAAACAGTTAAACTGTCAAATTATTAAATTTTTGTCTTAGTTTCCTCTTTATTTATCAAGCGTTTAACGTTTTCTCGGTGAGTGTAAAAAATTAAAATAAACATTATGAAGTAAAACATAATGTTATCATTGCTATAAATAAATATAAAAATAGAAACACTTAATGATCCAAGAATTGATCCTAATGATGAGTATTTAGAAATTAAATATGTGATTATCCAAACAATACCAAAAACAATACCCAAAAAATAATTTAAAATAATCAATATTCCAACATATGTTGCAACACCCTTACCACCTTTAAATTTTAACCATATTGGAAAAACATGTCCTAAAAAAACAGATAATGAACAAATGTAAATAAATTCTGGATAATTTAATTTAACATAAATTATTGGCAAAACCGCTTTTAAAATGTCTAGTAATAAAGTTGAGTAACCTAAAAATTTATTACCAGTTCTTAAAACATTGGTGGCGCCTATATTACCCGATCCTGTTTCTCTTATGTCTTTTTTTAAAAAAATTTTTGTTAATAAAAAACCAAAAGGAATGGAACCTAATAAATATGATAAAAGTGATAAAATAAATATTTCCATTTAAATATTGTAAAGCTCTTGTCCTTTTACGAATGTATTGGTTACTTTTCCTTGTAATCTCTTATTTTCAATTGAGGTATTTTTTGATTTAGAAACCAAATTTTCTTGCTTTACTATCCAAGGTTTATTTATATCCACAATACAGAAATCTGCATCATTACCTACAGATAAATTACCTTTATTAATTTTCAAAATTTTTGCTGGATTGGAGGTTAATGCAGCAATAATTTTTTCAAGTTTTACAGATCCATTGTGATATAATTCTAATGACAAGGATAATAACGTTTCAATACCAGTTGCTCCTGTTGCGGCTTGAGCAAATGTTAATCTTTTTTGCTCTTCATCTTCAGGTTTGTGATCTGAAACTATTACATCGATTGTACCATCATTTAATCCTTGCACTAAACTTAATCTATCGTCTTCAGTCCTGAGTGGCGGAGACAATTTTAAAAAAGTTCTAAAGTCACCAATATCATTTTCATTTAAAGATAAATTATTTATTGATACCCCACAGGAAAATCTTACTTTATCTTTTCTATCTCTGATAATTTCAACTGCTTTTCCTGATGAAATCTGAGAAATGTGATAACGACAATTATATTCTTCTAATAATGTTAAATCTCTCTCTATAATTATTAGTTCAGCTATTTCTGGGATGCCTTGCAAACCAAGTTTTGTCGAAATTATTCCATCATTTATCATGCCATTTTCAGCTAATTCTTGATCTTCCGCATGTTGCATTATTAAAGATCCCAAATCTTTTGCTGAATTCATTATTCTGGACATAACTCTTGTATTCTGAATTGTTCTAATTCCATCTGTAAATGCTATTATCCCTTTACTTTGCAGAAGACCAAACTCTGTCATATTTGTACCTTGAGTACCCTTTGTTAAAGATGCTGTGGGAAATATATTTATTTTTGATTTATCTCTGCCTCGTCTTTTTAAAAAATCTACTATTGAAACATTGTCGATTATTGGATCAGTATTAGGCATAGTTACAACTGAGGTTACTCCCCCGGATAATGCAGCATTGCTCAAAGTTCTGAAATTTTCTTTATATTCATAACCTGGTTCACCCACAAATACTCTCATATCAACTATACCTGGGAAAATATAATTCTCTTTTAAATCAATAACTTTTTCTCTACTAGGAATGTTGTTTTTATTCACCTTTTTTCCAACACCTTCAATTTTTCCATCTTCACCTATTATTAATCCTCCTATCTCACTTATGTTGTTATGAGGATCAATTATATTTGCGTTAATAAAGTATTTTTTTTTCATCATTCACAAAAAATTTTTAAACAAGCCATTCTTATCGCAACACCTAATTCAACTTGCTCTTTTACAACACTCATATTGGTGTCATCAGCTAGTTTCGTATCAATTTCAATACCGCGGTTCATTGGACCAGGATGCATAATAATTGAATCTGATTTTGCATATTCTAATTTATCCTGTGTTAGTCCATAGTATTCATAATACTCTCTATTAGATGACAGGAATGAACTACTCATTCTTTCATTTTGAAGTCTAAGCATCATTACTATGTCGCAATCTTTTACACCTTTCTTCATATTTGAAAAAATATTAACCCCAAATTTCTCTATATCTTTTGGTAAAAGGTTTGAAGGAGCTACAATATTAACTTCGGCACCCAACATGTTTAGCAAGTAAATATTAGATCTTGCTACTCTTGAATGTAGAATATCTCCACAAATTGCAACCTTTAATCCTTGAATTTTTTTTTTCCTATTCAATATAGTTAATGCATCAAGTAATGCTTGGGTAGGGTGCTCTCTCCTTCCATCACCAGCATTTAAAACAGCACAATTAACTTTTTGAGATAAAAGATTACAAGCTCCTGAATCTTGATGTCTAATAACTATTATATCAGGATGCATTGCATTTAATGTCATTGCAGTGTCTATAAGCGTTTCACCTTTTTTAATTGCTGAGTTTGTTATATTCATTGACATAACATCTGCACCTAATCTTTTTCCTGCTAGTTCAAATGAGCTTTGTGTTCTTGTTGATGGTTCAAAAAAGAGGTTAATTTGAGTTTTCCCCTCAAGTAAATCTAATTTTTTATTTTTGCTTTTGTTTAATTCAATAAATTTTTCAGCTTCTTTTAAGATTAAATTAACATCATTTATTGATAAATCTTGAATACCTAGGAGATGTTTTTGAGAAATTTTAATAGCTTTGGTTTTAGTTGCCATTAAAACCAACTCTATAGCCACAAAGGTTGATTAATGCAAGTATTAATTATTAATAAAATCTATGGCACCCTGTAAGATAAATGCAGCAGCATTTTTATCTATATTTTTTTCTCTTTTAGTTACGTTAATACCTAAATTTTCGGTTAATTTAAACGCTCCAACTGTTGATAATCTTTCATCCCAAAGACTTATTGGAATATCAATTTCTTTTGATATTGCTTTTGACACATCATTTACTGATTGAGAGGATTTACCTAAGCTACCATCCATATTAATTGGATTGCCAATAATTATTCCTTTAATATTATTTTCTTTAATAATATCCTCTAATTCATTGATAAGATCTTCAAATTTGGATTTGTTTATTGTTTTAAGCGGTGTGGCAATTTTTTGATTTTCATCACATATAGCTACACCAATTCTCTTTGAACCTAAATCAAGACCAATTAATCTAGATGTATTTAGCTGTTTCTTTTTAAATTCCTCAATTGTGATCATATTGTATATTATTTACTTAAGTGATAGTTTGCGGCAATATTTTTACCATATGAGTATAGATCTTAAAACAGTAAAGCACATTTCGAAATTAGCAAGAATTTCTGTTGATGATGAAAAAGCTAACAAATTAAAGGGCGACTTAAATAATATATTTGAATTTATAGAAAAATTAAATGAATTAAATACTGATAATGTTCAAGCTTTAACATCAATTGCTGAGACCACCCTAAGATTTAGAAAAGATGAAATTAAATCAGAAAATATCAGAGAAAAAATTTTAAAAAACTCACCTGAAGAAAATAAAGATTTTTTTGTTGTACCAAAGGTTGTTGAATAATGTCAGATATAACAAGTCAAAGTTTATTCGAATTAACATCGAATATAAAAGAAAAAAAACTATCTTCAGAGGAAATTACAAAAGCTTACATAAACCGCGCTGAAAAATCGAAAAAATTAAATATTTATATTACAGATAATTTTGAAAAAGCAATAGATCAATCAAAAAAATTTGACTCTAATCCGAATTTAGATTTTAAACTACCAGGTATTCCTATTGCTGTTAAAGATTTATTTTGTACAAATGGAGTTAGAACAACAGCAGGTAGCAAAATATTAAATAACTTCGTTCCCACATATGAGTCTACAGTTACTCAAAATTTGTGGAGTCAAGGAGCAATACTTCTTGGTAAACTTAATTGTGATGAATTTGCTATGGGCTCTTCAAATGAAACTAGTTTTTTTGGAAATGTTCAAAATCCGGTAGGAGAAAATTTAGTCCCTGGTGGATCTTCAGGAGGTTCTTCTGCAGCTGTCGCTGCAAATTTAACTCCAGTTACCATTGGAACAGATACAGGTGGATCTATTCGTCAACCAGCATCATTTACAGGAACTGTTGGACTTAAACCTACATATGGAAGTTGTTCTCGTTATGGAATTGTAGCATTTGCTTCATCTTTAGACCAAGCAGGACCTATGACGAAAAATGTAAGAGACTGTTCTATGCTTTTAGAGGTGATCTCTTCATTTGATCAAAAAGATTCAACTTCAATTGATTACAAAAGAAATTGTTATTCAAAAGAATTATCAAAAGATATTAAAGGAAAGAAAATTGGTATTCCTAAAGAATATAGAGTTGACAATATGCCTGACGAAATTGAACAGCTATGGAAAAATGGTATCTCATATGCAAAAGATTGTGGAGCAGAAATTATCGATATTTCGCTTCCACATACTAATTACGCATTACCAACTTATTATATTGTTGCACCGGCTGAAGCATCTTCAAATCTAGCAAGATATGATGGTGTTAAATATGGATTTAGATCTTCTGGTCAAAATTTAATAGAAATGTACGAAAAAACTAGATCTGAAGGTTTTGGTGATGAAGTTAAAAGAAGAATTATGATTGGAACTTATGTTTTATCTTCTGGTTACTATGACGCCTATTATCTAAAAGCGCAGAAAGTAAGACAATTAATAAAAAAAGATTTTGATGATGCCTTTTCTAAAGTTGATGCAATTTTAACTCCTTCTACTCCAAGCTCAGCATTTAAAATTGGTGAAAAAACAAATGATCCAGTATCAATGTATTTAAATGATATATTTACAGTTCCAATAAATCTAGCAGGCTTACCAGGTATTTCTATACCAGCTGGTAAAGATAAAAATAATTATCCTTTAGGCCTTCAAGTAATTGGAAAACCTTTTGATGAGCAAAATATACTTAATATTTCTTATGCATTAGAAGATAAGATTAATTTTAAAAATGATATTTCAGACTGGTGGTTAAGTGAGTAAAAATAGTGAATATCTTATTGAAAGAGAAAATAAACAATATGAAGTGATAATTGGTTTAGAAGTGCACGCTCAAGTTACTTCAGAGTCAAAACTTTTCTCTCAATCATCAACAAAATTTGGTGCAGAACCAAACACACAAGTTAGTCTCGTAGATGCAGCATTTCCAGGAATGTTACCAGTTATAAATGAATTTTGTATTGAACAAGCAATTAAAACTGGAATAGGACTTAAAGCCAAAATAAATAAAAAATCTGTCTTTGATAGAAAAAATTATTTTTATGCAGATTTACCCCAAGGATATCAAATCTCTCAATACAAATATCCAATTGTTGGTGAAGGAAAAGTAATTTTGGATATGCCGAATGGTCAAAAAGAAATTGGAATTGAAAGATTACACTTAGAGCAAGATGCAGGTAAAAGTATTCATGATATTGATCCAAATAATACATTAGTTGATTTAAATAGATCTGGAGTGGCTTTAATGGAAATTGTAAGTAAGCCTGATTTAAGATCTCCAGATGAAGTCAACGTTTATATAAAAAAATTAAGATCGATAATGAGATATTTAGGAACATGTGATGGCAATATGCAAGAAGGTTCTTTGAGGGCAGATGTTAATGTATCAGTAAGATTAAAAGGGGAGACTGAATTCGGCACCAGGTGTGAAATTAAAAATGTTAATTCAATAAAATTTATGCAAATGGCAATAATATCCGAAGCAAATAGACAAATAGATTTGTTAGAGGAGGGGAAAGAAATAGATCAAGAGACAAGACTTTTTGACACTAAAAGAAATGAGACAAGATCTATGAGATCAAAAGAAGACGCGCATGATTACAGATATTTTCCTGATCCAGATCTATTACCGCTTGAAATAAGCCAAGAGTTAATTGAAAAAATAAAATCAGATATACCTGAATTACCAGATGAAAAGAAAAAAAGATTTATAGATAAATTTAATCTTTCACCATATGAAGCAACAATTTTGGTTTCTGATATTGAAACATCAAATTTCTTTGAAGAAGTTATAAAAAATTCAGATGTTAAATTAGCAACAAACTGGATTACAGGTGAATTATTTGCAGTTTTAAATGAAAAAAATTTAGAAATATCTCAAAGCCCAGTTAGTGCTAAAAATCTATCTAAACTTATAAACCTTATAAAAGATGGAACCATATCAGGAAAAATAGCTAAAACGGTTTTTGAACAAATGATAGATGGAGATCAAGATCCATTAATAATAGTAAAAGAAAAAGGTTTAAAACAAGAAAGCGATCCAAAAGCGATAGAGGAATTGATAAATAAAGTTATTGAAAATAATTCAGATAAGGTTGCTGAATATAAATCTGGTAAAGATAAATTATTTGGTTTCTTTGTTGGTCAAGCCATGAAAGAAAGTAAAGGAAAAGGCAATCCTCAATTAATAAACAAAATATTAAAAGAAAAGTTGAATGGATAAAAATTTCATAATTGATCAAAATATGATCAATTATATTTTTTCACATACAAATAATCTTCACAAAGTACAAAAAAAATTATTAAAATATAACGAAAAACTTGGTCATATTAAAAAATTACAAATTTCAATTCTACAAGCTAACTTCATACAATTTATCATAAAAATTAATAACTATAAATCATATTTGGAAATTGGCACTTTTACAGGTTACAGCATTTTATCTGCAGCTCTTGCCTTACCTAAGAATTGCAAATTAATTGGTATAGATAAAAATTTAAAAACTAACAATGAGGCAATTAAGTTTTTTAAAGAAGCAAAGCAAGATAAAAAAATAAATCTTCTTTGTGAAAATGGAAAAATTGCTCTTGAAAATCTTATTAAGAAAAAGGAAAAATATGATGTGATATTAATTGATGCAGATAAAGAAAATTATATAAATTATTTTAATCAGTCTCTTAAATTAAAAAGCAAAAAGGGTATAATTTTAATTGATAATACACTTTGGAAAGGAGATGTTGCAAATCCAAAGATAAAAGACAAATTAACTATAAAATTAAGAGAATTTAATAAATACATAAAAAAATCACCTATTAATAAGTATATTTTACCAATTGGTGATGGTTTTACAGTTTGTTGGTAATTATGTTTGAAATCCTATCTTTTTATAAAATATCAAAACTTAATAAATTAAAAATTATTAAAAAAAATATTTTAAAAGAAACTAATAAGCTTGATATCAAAGGTCTTATAATATTATCTCCTGAAGGAATTAATGGTACAATATCAGGTAGTCATAAAAAAATTAAACTTACAATTACAAAAATAAAGAATATCTTATCAATTGATGGATTTGATATTCAAAATAAATTTAACTCAAAAATATTACCATACTCAAAAAATAAAGTTAAAATAAAAGATGAAGTAGTTCCAATTAATGAAAAAATTAATTTTAAGAATTTTTTTAATAAGAAATATTTATCACCTAAAAAATGGGACGAATTTATATCTAAAAAAAATATTAAACTGATTGATGCCAGAAAACCTTTTGAATATAAGATTGGTACATTTAAAAATGCTCTTAATCCAGAAACTAAAAATTTTAGAGATTTTAAAAATTATTTATCAAAATTTAATAAAGATGAATCAATAGGGATGTTTTGCACCGGAGGCATCAGGTGTGAAAAAGCGTCTAATTATCTTAATAATAAAGGTTTTAAAAATGTTTATATGCTTAAGGGTGGTATCTTAAATTATCTTAACAAAACTGATCCAAAAAAAAGTAAGTGGAATGGTGAATGTTTTGTTTTTGATAAAAGAGTTACTATTAAAAAAAACTTAGAAATTGGAAATTATACTGTTTGTGGTGGTTGTAGAATGCCATTGCATAAAAAACTAACCAAATCAAAAAAGTATAAAGTAGGCCTATCATGTCCAAATTGTTTTGATAAATTGACAAATGATCAAATAAAACGTTTCACAATGAGGCACAATCAAATGATAAATTCAAAAAAATAATATCATGAATATATTAAGTGATGACATCAAAGAATTAATTAAAAAATTAGCGATACCTGCATCTGTAGGCACACTCTTTCAAACGTTATATAATATTGCTGATACATATTTTGCAGGAAAAATATCACCTGAAGCTTTGTCAGCTTTAACAAAATCTTTTCCAATTTATTTTATTATTATTGCCTCATCTATTGGTATCACAGTTGCAGGTACATCACTGATAGGCAATAGCATTGGAGAAAAAAATAATAAAAATGCTTCAATTTATTTCTGCCAATTAATTTTCTTTTCTTTTTTGATAATTCTGTTGATTACTTTTATTGGTTTAAATTATGCATCAGACCTTTTTTCAATAATGGGTTCAACTAATGAGGTAATAAATCTTGGCTTACAATATACAGATATCATTTTCCTTGGTTCGTTTATTTTTATTTTAGTTGTTGCATTAAATTCATTACTTCATGCAGAAGGTGATACGAAAACTTATAGAAATGCTTTAATATTATCTTTTTTTTTAAACATATTGTTAAATCCAATTTTAATATTTGGATTTTATTTCATACCAGCTTTGGGTATGAAAGGTATTGCAATAGCAACTCTAATTGCTCAAACGGTCGCTTTTTTAATCATATTTAAAAAAGTTTTAAAAAGTAAATTAATTAAAAGCATACTTATTTCTTATTTTATTCCTAAATTTTTTTTTTTAAAAAATATTTTTTTTCAATCTATGCCAATAATAATTTCAATTTGCGGTTATTCTATTGCTTCTGCTATTGTATTCAAATATGCAGGTTTATCAGGAGAATATGCAGCAGCTGGTTATGGAGCTGGCACCAAAATAGAACAAGTGGTTTTATTGCCAATCTTGGGAATAAATACAGCAATTATCACAATTATTGCTCAAAATTTTGGTGCACGAAATATTTTAAGAATTAAAGAAACGTACTTCCAAGCTATAAAATATGCTTTCATTATAATGATTATTTCTTCTTTTATTATTTATTTTGGTGCTGAAATGATAACAAAATTATTTTCAAAAGATTTAGAGGTCGTTGAATTTGGAAAATTATATTTAGAGATTTCAGCCTTTGTGCTACCAGCTTATCCAATATTTTTTTTATCAAATGGTTTTTTTATGGCATTAAAAAAAGCTGAAAACGCATTAATTGCTAATATTTGCCGAAATGGAATTTTTCCATTTGTCGTATTTTATACTGCAATTTATTTTAATTCTGACTTTTCTGAATTTTTTTGGTTATGGGTAATATTCAATTGGATTTTCTCTATGATGTATCTTGGTTATACTTATTTTTATTTGAATTATAAATTAGGCAAAATTAGAGCTATCAACTAACCATTCATAAAGGTGTTCTGAAAACGATCTTCTTACAAATAAATTAACATTATTCTTTGATTTGTGATGAAGAATTACATCAATATGATTTACTATTGTTTGTGTTGATGAACCAATATTATTTTTAAATTTTTCGAAATTAAAAGGTGATCCAGATGATAATAATTCAAATATATTTTCTCCTTTTATATTTATGCAAATTAATTGTGAAGAGATATCAGTAATTGATCCAAAATTTAAAGACGAAATATCTTTATAAAGTTGATCAAAAATATTTGAATTTTTATTTTCATCAAAATATATCATCCATTCATCCGGACTTAGCCACAAAACATCATAGTTTTCATTTGATGAACTGGTATTTGATTCAGAAGGTAAAATAATAGATAGAATTTTACCCACTTTGGTAAAAAATTCTTTATTTTTTCCCCTGATATTAATTTTAATTTTTTCTTCAGATAAATTAATATCGATATTGTTTTTATTAATATTCGAAATATTTGGATGTAAAATGTCAAGCATTTAGTCTTTTATTCTCCTTATCTAAAAAAATTGTGTCAGAAACGGTCACATTAATATTTTTGTTTTCCATTGGAATAATTAATTTTTGACCCTTCATTGTTTTTCCACTCCTAACTACAGCTAAGGCAATTGATTTATTTAGGTTTGGACTAAAATAGCTGGAAGTTACATGTCCTAGCATATCTATAGGCTTTGATTTAACGTCTGAAACAATTTGAGCACCTTCTTCCAAAATTTCTTTTGGATCATCTGTAAGTAGTCCTACCAATTGCTTTCTATCTTCTCTAATAGTATCACTTCTATATAAAGATCTTTTACCAATGAAGTCATATTTCTTTTTACTTACAATCCAATCCATCTGTAAGTCTGAAGGAGTCATTGTGCCGTCTGTATCTTGTCCAACAATAATGAAACCTTTTTCAGCTCTGAGTAGGTGCATTGTTTCGGTACCATAAGGTGTCAAATTAAACTCTTTCCCAGATTCTATACACATTTTCCATAATGAATGTCCATATTTCGACTCTATGTTAATTTCATAGCTTAGTTCACCTGTAAAACTTATTCTCATTATTCTACAATTTATATTTTCAAGTTTATCTTCTTTAAATGACATATGAGGGAAGTTTTCATCACTTAAATCTAAATTTGGAAAAAGTTTGTTAAGGATTTTTTTTGAATTTGGACCACAAATACTTGCTGTAGAATAATGATCTGTCACTGATGTTAAATAAACATCTAACTCTGGCCACTCCGTTTGTAAATAATCCTCAAGTTTGCTTAATACATTTGCGGCCCCCCCAGTGGTGGTTGTCATTAGATAATGATTTTCAGATATTCTTGTAGTAACACCGTCGTCATAAACCATACCATCCTCGTTTAACATAAGTCCGTATCTACATTTTCCGATTGCAAGTTTTGACCAAGCATTTGTGTAAACTCGATTTAAAAATTCTGATGCATCTGTTCCTTGGATATCAATTTTTCCTAGAGTTGATGCATCCAAGATTCCCGCACTGTCACGTGCCGCTTTACTTTCTCTTTGAACAGCATCATGCATATTTTCACTGTTTTTTGGATAGTACCAGGGTCTTTTCCACTGACCAACATTTTCAAATTCTGCATTATTTTCCACATGCCATTCATGCATGGATGTTTTTCTTACTACTTCAAAAAATTTTCCAACATTTCTCCCAACTAGTGTTCCGAAAGTTAATGGCGTGAATGGAGGCCTAAATGTAGTTGTTCCCAATGTACCCATTTTTACACCAGCTGTATCAGCTATAATCCCAAGTGCGTGCATATTAGATAACTTTCCCTGATCTGTTGCCATACCAGTCGTTGTATATCTTTTTACATGTTCAATTGATCTAAAACCTTCTTTTAAGGCTAATTTTATATCTTTTGCAGTTGAGTCATTTTGAAAATCTATAAAGCATTTTGTTTTACCTAAAGGTATTTTATTTGGTAAAAGCCATATATTTCTTTTATCATTTTCTTTAGAGCAAATTATATTTGTATCCTGGTAATCTTGATTATCTATATCTAAGAATTTATTAATTTTATTGACTGTTTTATCTATAATATTTTCTAAATCAAAATCTCCATTGCATGAACCAACAGAAATTTGATCTTCACTATTTTCTTTTGGTAAGAATACTTGGTCTTCATCTCTAAAATCTAATTTACCCCCAGATTGAGTATGCATATGCACCATAGGTGTCCATCCACCACTCATTCCTAAACAGTCACAACTTAATCTAATTTTATTGCCTACAGTTGTATTTCCATCTTCCGATAGTTTCATGATTTCTAATGAATTAATTTTTCTGTATCCAAAAGTATTTGTTACAACATGATTGAAGTAGATTTTTATTCCTAGATTTTCTGCTTGTTTGATTAATTCAGAGCTAGCAGATTTTCTTAAATCAACAATTATATTCTTTATACCTTTTTTATGAAGTGAAATTGAAGTTTCGTATGCACTATCATTATTCGTAAATAATATTATATTTTCTCCACAGGTAACGCCGTAATAATCTAAATATTTGTTTATAGAATTAGATAATAATATTCCTGGTCTATCATTATTATTGAATACAAGTGGTCTTTCAATTGATCCAGTTGCAATTACAACTTTTTTTGCTCTTATTTTCCATAATCGTTGTCTAATCTTATTTTTCTTTTTTTCCTCTGGTAAATGATCTGTTAAATTTTCTTTAGCTAAAAGAAAATTGTATCCATGATAAGCTGCAATACTTGTTCTTGTCTTAATTGTTAAATTACTTAATTTTTTAATTTCTTGAATTTCATTTTTTAACCATTCACTTGATAATTTATCATCAATCTTAATAGACTCATTGTTTTGATAAATTGTAGAACCACCTAGTATTTTTTTGTCATCTATTAATAAAGTTTTTAAATTATTTTTTGCAGCCATTTTTGCAGAAATAATACCTGAAACTCCACCACCAATAACTAATACATCGTAATGAACATGTTTGTGATCATAGATATCAGGATCTGGTTCTGTAGGAGATTTTCCCAAGCCTGCAGATAATCGTATTAATGGTTCATATACTTTTTTCCAAAAACTCTTAGGCCACATAAATGTTTTATAATAAAAGCCTGCAGGAATTAATGGTGATATAAAATTATTAATACCCCCAATATCAAATTTTACGTTAGGCCAGCAATTTTGAGAACTTGCTTCTAATCCTTCATACAATTCTAACTCAGTTGCTCTTACATTTGGTTCGGTTAAGTCTTTTTTACTACCAATTTGACAAATTGCATTAGGTTCTTCTGCTCCACAAGAAACTATGCCCCTTGGTCTGTGATATTTAAAACTTCTGCCGACTAAATGAATACCATTTGCTAAAAGTGCTGACGCTAAGGTATCACCTTCATATCCAAAATAAGTCTTACCATCATATTTAAATGAAACTCTTTTAGTTTCATCAATATATTCAGTTTTATGTATTCTATAATTGGGCATTACTTATAATTTACAGGAGGCTTTTCACCCATTTTATAAACAGATAGTATTTTATCATTAGATGTATCTCTAACAACATTGAACCATTTCCTACATCCGTGAACATGATTCCATCTTTCAAATTGAATACCTTTAATATTTTTTCTCATAAATAGATATTCCGCCCATTCATCATCGCTAAGTTCAGTTGGTTGTTTTGGTCTAACTATATGAGCTTCGCCACCTGAAGAAAATTCACTTTGATCTCTATCTCCACAAAATGGACAATTAATTAAAAACATTATTAATGTGCAACTGCTGCAGCACCATGTTCATCGACAAGATCACCGCTTACAAATCTATTTAAATTAAATGCTGCATTTAATTTATGTGGCTCATCATTTGCGATTGTGTGAGCAAATAAATCTCCTGATCCTGGGGTAGCTTTAAAACCACCGGTACCCCAACCACAATTAAAATATAAACCTTTTATATTAGTTTTACTTATAATAGGGCTTGCATCTGGACATATATCAACAATTCCTCCCCATTGTCTTAACATCTTCATTCTACTAAAAATAGGGTAGAGTTCTAAAATAGCCTTTAAAGTTTCTTCGACAATATTATGACTTCCTCTTTGAGTATATGAAACATATGAATCTGTTCCCGCGCCTATAACTAATTCGCCTTTATCCGATTGACTTACATAAGCATGAACTGCATTTGACATTACAACAGTATCAATAATTGGTTTTACTGGCTCTGAAACTAACGCTTGTAATGGTTTACTTTCAAGAGGCAGTTTTAATCCAGCCATATTTGCAATCACACTTGAGTGGCCTGCCGCAACAACCCCAATTTTATTAGTTTTTATAAATCCTTTAGTTGTTTCTATTCCTTCAACTTTATCACCATTTCTTTTTATACCTTTAACTTCACAGTTTTGAATTATATCAACACCCATATCGCTTGCGCCTCTTGCATAACCCCAGGCAACAGCATCATGTCTTGCTGTTCCAGCTCTTCTTTGTAATGTTCCACCCAAAACTGGATATCTGATATCAGGTGATGTATTTATAATTGGACAAAATTTTTTAACTTCCTCAGTATTTAACCAAACTGCATCAATTCCATTTAGTCTATTAGCATGTGTTCTTCTTTTTAAATCTCTTACATCTTGAAGATTGTGAGCTAAATTCATTACACCTCTTTGACTGAACATCACATTGTAATTTAACTCTTGAGATAAATTTTCCCATAGTTTAAGCGCATGATCATATAATCCAGCACTAGCATCCCATAAATAATTTGATCTAATGATTGTAGTGTTACGCCCTGTATTTCCACCACCAATCCAACCTTTTTCTAAGACTGCAATATTTTTTAAATTATGTTTCTTTGCCAAATAATAAGCAGTAGCTAAACCGTGTCCGCCACCACCCACAATAATAGCATCGTATTCTTTTTTTGGCTCTGGATTTCCCCAAGCTTGTTGCCAATTCTCATGCTGTGATAAAGCATTTTTTATTAGAGAGAATACTGAATATTTGTTTTTCATATTCTGGAGAAATTACTTGAATATGATTGAATATTCAATGATTTCAAGTTACACATATTATCGTGGAAGGATGGGTGAGCTGGTTTAAACCAGCGGTTTGCTAAACCGCCGTACGCTTGAAAAGGTGTACCGAGGGTTCGAATCCCTCTCCTTCCGCCATTAATAGAGCGGATTATTTCTAAAAAAATCTTTTAAAAATATCGGTTTTTGAGACAAAATATATCTATAGACATTATAGTTTTCCATAACCCTTTGAACATAATTTCTGGTCTCTTTAAACTTAATAAGTTCAACCCAATCAACATAATCGATTTGTTTTTTTTGCGGATCTTTATTAATTTTTTTCCAATACTTCACTCTTTTTGGTCCTGCATTATATGCCGCTACTGCGAAAGGGTAGGACCCATCATAATCAAGAATTAAACCAGCAATATAAAAAGATCCTAAATTTATATTATATTCAGGACTTGTTGTTAAACGGGATTTTGAATAAGAAACCTTCGCTTGCTTTGCGACTGTCTTTGCTGTGTAAGGCATCAACTGCATTAAGCCTTGTGCTCCAACCCTACTTCTAGCAGATATATCAAACTCACTTTCTTGTCTTATAATAGATAAAATTAAAGCCTGCTCTGGGATTTTTCGAGATCCAATCTTATTCGGAGTACTTATAACTGGATAATTATATTTGTTATGAAACCTTTTTTGATAAGATGCTATTTTAGAAATCTGAATAGCAAAATCAAATCTAGAGATGTCAGTTGCTAATTTTGCTGCCAATACTTCACTCCCTGCAGAGACATTGTCGTTAGCTAAAAATCTTAGAATGTGCTTTGTGTATTTGTCTTTTTTTACCTCATCTAATAAATGGACAATTGCGACTAATTTATTTTTGTAAAAACTCTCTGCGTAATTTTTATCAACTTGTGTCGTTTCCTTCAGTACAAAAGTTTTATTTGGATATATTTTCATATGAGATAATTGACCGTAATAGGTTGTTAGATATTTTGAACCTTCTTTAAACCATTTATCTGCTTCTTCCTTATTATTTAGTGCCAAGTTCGCTTTTCCAAGCCAATAAGCACCTCTTGATAAACTAATTGGATATCCAACATTATTATAAAATTTAGTAAAATGATTTTTTGCTAATATTGGATCTTTTAAGAAACTTAAAGCAATCCATCCACTCATCCATTCAGCCTCAGCTAATTCGGCACCCTCTGATAGGCCATGTTTACTTGTAATTTTATAAGCTTGCTCATATCTTTTCTTATAAATAAGTGATCTCGCAATTATTGATCTTTCAACCCACCATTTATCTGGGCGAACCATATAGCCTTTATTATTTTTGATACTTAGTAAAATTTCTAAAGAACTATCAACTCTTCCTCTTTTCCTTCTCCATTTGAGTCTATCATAATTTAAACCTGCATCTTTTTTTAAACTTGCAGGCACATTCGAGATAGCGCTATCAACTCCATAAGATCTGCTCATTAACAATTGCCTTGCTGTGTATAAAAGTTGATAATCTTTTGGAAGATATCTTAACATTCTTTTAAGGTCCCAATACTTGTTCTCCCAAGCTAAATAATCAGCTCTTTTAATATAATCACTAGTGTTCAAATATTTTTTAAATTTCTTTCTGAAAAAAATAAGATCATTTTTACTTAAATCAGCTGTTATAAATCCCTCTTTTATGAAATTTATAGCTTTCTCTTTATTTTTTGATAACAAACTATCTCCAAGCATCATTTTTCCATATCCACTTAAAGGAGGGTATTTATCAAACCACTGTATAATTTCATTTTTAGTGTGATTTTTAGAATTTATTTTGTGTTCTCCTAAGTAACGAACTCTATCTATTCTTGGATAATTTTTTACTCTTTCGATAAACTGTTTATATTCTGTAAAAGTAGCCCTGTTACCTACTGTGAGAAGATGCCTCCATTGAATAAAATCATAAATAGATTTTGCTCTTGCTTTACTTGCGGCTTTTTTCGCATCTTTCCAGTTGCTCTTTTCCATAAAAGAAATTGCCTGTTTTGCATACTTCAAATCTCTATCGCTATAAAACTTCTGTTTTTTAATCTTTCTTAACTTTTCTTTAACTACAAGAGGCTTATTTTTTGGAATTATTACACCATCAATTTTTTTAAATATCTCTGTTGTTGAAACTTTAATTTCTTTTTCAATTTCATCTTTTTTAGATGGTTTCGGTAGAGGAATGATTTCAGCTATTTTTTTTGTTGCATTTTGTTCATTTAAATCTGGTTTTTTAATAGGAAGTATAGCTTCATTTGAAAAAGCAGATTGAAACGATAAGAAATAAAGGATAATTGTTGTTAATAATTTTAAATACATTTTATTAAATCAAACAACTTATGTTATAAATAATTATGTTTAAAGGATCAAATGTAGCTTTAATAACACCGTTTAAAGACAACAAGCTTGACGAAGAAAGTTACATAAAAATTATTAATCATCATTTGGAAAATGGAACAAACGGGCTAGTTCCAGTCGGAACAACAGGCGAGTCACCAACGTTATCTCATGAAGAACATGAGAGAACAATTGAATTATGTATAAAAGAAGCTAGTGGAAAACTTCCTATAATAGCTGGTACGGGATCTAATTCTACAGAAGAAGCTGTTTCATTAACCAAACATGCTGAAAAAGCCGGTGCAGATGGCGCTTTAGTTGTTACACCATATTATAATAAACCTACTCAAGAAGGATTATATCAACATTATAAATCGATTAATGATAACTGTGGAATTCCAATTATAATTTATAATATTCCTAGCCGTTCAGTTATTGATATGAGTGTTGAAACAATGGCTAGATTATATGAACTAAAAAATATAGTTGGGGTTAAAGATGCAACGGGTGATCTAAATCGTGTTGATCAACAAAAAGAAAAAATGGGTAATGATTTTATTCAACTTACTGGAAATGATGATAATGCATTTGAATTTAATAAACGAGGAGGAGTTGGAACAATTAGTGTTACAGCAAACGTCGCTCCCAAATTATGTTCTGAATTTCAAAAATTATCAAAATCTTCAAATGAGAATGACTTAAAAAAAGCCCAAGCGCTTGATGATATGTTGCAGCCGTTGCATAAAAATTTATTTATTGAAAGCAATCCTTCACCAGTTAAGTATGCTGCTAAATTACTTGGTCTATGTGATGATGCTGTAAGATTACCTTTAGTAAAAATAACTGAAAATACAAAAAAGGAAGTCGAGAAAGCATTGAAAGTAGCAAATCTTATTGATGAGTGATAAATTTACATCTGGTATCAAGATCATTACAATAAATCGAAAAGCTTCTTTCAATTTTTTCTTTAAGGAAATTTTTGAGGCCGGAATTGTACTTAAGGGATCTGAGATAAAATCTGTAAGAGACGGAAAAATAAATATTGCAGAATCATACGCTATAGAAAAAGAAGGTGAAATTTTTTTAATAAATTCACATATACCTATATATAAACAAGCCAGTTATTCAAATCACAATCCTTATTCTGAGAGAAAACTTTTACTTAATAAAAAGGAAATCAATAAACTTATTGGTAAAATTAATGAGGATGGCTTAACTTTAGTGCCAACTAAAATGTATTTTAAAAAAGGTAAAGCTAAAGTTGAAATAGCAGTTGCAAAGGGTAAAAAACAATACGATAAGCGACAAACTAAAAAAACCAAAGATTGGAATCGTGAAAAAGCAAGATATTTCAGACGCTCAAGTTAATTATGTCTATCTATCAATAGGATCTAATTTAGGAAATAGATTACATTTTTTAGAAAAATCTAAATATTTATTGGAGGCTCAAAATGTTAAAATTGTCAAAACATCTAGCTATTATGAGAGTGAATCATGGCCAGATCCTAGTTTTCCAAAATTTATTAATTCTGTATTACTGATAAAGACAAAATTAAATCAATTTGAGCTGTTTAAATTAATTAAGTCTATAGAAAAAAAATTGGGAAGAAAATCAGCACCACAAAATCATCCAAGAAATTGTGATATTGATATTTTGGATTTTAATGGAAAGTTTATTAAATTAAATAGAGGCTCAATCAATTTAGAGATCCCACATCCAAGAATGCATAATAGAAACTTTGTTCTTATGCCGTTGTTTGAAGTATGTAAGAATTGGTCTCACCCAAAATTGAAAAAAAATATAGTAAAACTCTTATCTAATTTAAAAAAAAAAAATTTAAGAAGTATTAAAGTTATCTAAATAAATGATATAATAAATTAATGTTAAATTCTGACGAATTAATAAATAAAGTTAAATCATACAATAAGTTTCTTAATCCAGAAACTCTAAGCAAAGCATATGATTTTGCAGTTAAAGTTCATAAAGATCAAAAACGACAATCAGGAGATCCTTACGTTATTCATCCTGTTGCTGTTGCAAATATTTTAACCGAACTTAAGTTAGATAGCGCAACAATAGCAACTGGTTTACTTCATGATACAATAGAAGATACTTATGCAACTTATAAAACAATAGAGGAACAATTTGGAAAAGAAGTTGCTGACCTAGTCGATGGAGTTACAAAAATTTCAGTTTTTGAAAACCAAGCTATTTCTAACTCTAAAGCTGAAAATTTTAGAAAACTGATTTTAGCAACATCTAAAGATATAAGAGTCCTTCTTGTAAAACTTGCAGATCGTTTGCACAATATGCGGACTTTAAAAGCTATTGATAAGGAAGAAAAAAGAAAAAGAATTGCTAAAGAAACTATGGAAATTTATGCTCCTTTAGCTGATAGGATGGGTATGAATAGAATCAGAGATGAACTTGAAGATCTATCATTTGATGTTTTAAATCCGGAGGCGCGAAAAATGATAAAAGATCGATTAGACACAATTAAAGATAATAATTTGATTAATTATAATTCTGTTCTTAATGAATTTGAAAATCTATTAAATGAAAATAATATTGATTTTAAAATTTATTCTAGAGAAAAAACACCTTTTTCTATTTGGAGAAAAATACAAAAAAAAAGAACCTCACTAGAGCAAATTACAGACATAATTGGTTTTAGAATAATTTTAGATAATGTTGAAAATTGTTATAAAACACTGGGATTTTTACATAATAAATGGAATTGTATACCTGGTAGATTTAAAGATTACATTTCATCTCCGAAAATAAATAATTATAAATCACTACATACAGCAGTCATTGGTCCAAACAAAAGACCGATCGAAATTCAGCTAAGAACTCAACAAATGCATGAATTTGCACAAAGAGGTATAGCTTCACATTGGAAATATAAATCGTCAGAAAAATTTAATTCTTTGACATGGAAGGAATATGACTGGCTTGCTGATCTTGTAGAAATTATAGATAAAAATGAAAATCCTGAACATTATTTTGAGTACACAAAACTTCAAATGTTTCAAGAAAATGTTTTTTGTTTCACACCAAAGGGCTCAGTTATAAAACTACCAAAAGAGGCAAGCCCAATTGATTTTGCTTATGCTGTTCATACTAAAGTAGGTGATACCGCGATCGGTTGTGAAATAAACGGAAAAGAAAGCCCCTTACAGTCGATATTAAGAAATGGAGATGTAGTTAAAATATTAACATCAAAAAAAGACTCACCTTCTTTGCATTGGTTAACTAGTGCTAAGACAGGCAAGGCTAGAGCTGCTATAAGAAGATACTGGCAATACAAAGAAGATAGTAAGCCTACAGAAAAAAAATATAATACTACCCTTTGGATGTCTTTACCTGATAGACCCGGTATATTAGGTGATGTCACAACAATGATCGGAACCAATAATGTCAACATTTCAAGTGTTGAAATGGTAGAAAAGACTAAAAGAACCATTAATTTTAGGTTCAACCTAATTATTCAAGATTTGAAAAACTTTACAAAACTTATTAGTGAGCTAAAACAGAAAGAATATAACTTCAAAATAATTAGACATAAAAACAAAAAATATGCTTTCTTTAAAAGATTCTTTAGCGGTTTTAAAAAAAACTGAGGCGCTTTTAGAGGGACACTTTATACTATCTTCAGGTTTACATTCACCTAAATATGTTCAGTGTGCAAAATTATTAAGTTATCCAAAAAAATCAGAAAAATTTTGTAAATCTTTAAGTACTAAAATAAAAAAAAAATTCAAAAAAATTGATATAATTTTGTCACCTGCTATGGGAGGCATTGTAATAGGTTATATCGTCGGAAATTTATTGAATAAGGAGACAATTTTTTGTGAAAGAGTTAATGGGAAATTTGCTTTAAGAAGAGGTTTTTCAATAAAAAAAAATTCTAAAGTTTTGATTGTAGAAGATGTCATTACAACAGGCAAATCAAGTTTGGAATGTGCAAAACTAGTAAAAAAATTTAAGTCAAAAGTTATCGGGTATGCATGCATGATTGATAGATCAAATAAATCAAATTTAAAAATTAAAAATAAAAATATAATTTCTCAAATTAAATTAGAAATACCAACTTATAAAAAAAATGATTTACCAATTGAGTTGAAAAAGATTCCAATCACAAAACCTGGAAGTAGATATTTAAAATGAAATCTAGATTAGGTGTAAATGTTGATCATATAGCAACATTAAGGAATGCTAGAGGAGAAGGACATCCTGATCCAATTTCTTATGCAAAACGAGTTATGAATTTTGGAGCTAATTCTATAACTATTCATTTAAGAGAAGATCGTAGACATATTCGAGATGAAGATGTGGCTATATTTTCAAAAATTAAAAGAGTACCAATAAATTTAGAAATGGCTGCTAACAATGAAATGCTTAGAATTGCATTAAAATATAAACCTAATTTTGTTTGCATAGTTCCTGAAAAAAGAAATGAAGTTACTACTGAAGGTGGTCTTAATTTAAAAAAAAATAAAAAAAAAATTTCAAGAGTAATTAGTAAATTAAATTCAAAAAAAATTAGAACGAGTCTTTTCATCAATCCAAATATTAAAGATGTTTTAACATCAAAAGAATTAAATGCGAAATGTGTGGAACTTCATACAGGAAAATTTGCATTAAGAGTTAAGAACAAAAAAAATTATTTAGTCGAGTTTAAGAAAATAAAGAATTGTGCCGTGTTAGCGAAAAAACTAGGAATGGAGGTTCATGCAGGTCATGGCTTAGATTATAAATCAACTAAAATTTTGAGAAAGATTAAATCTATAGAGGAATTTAATATTGGTCATTTTATAATAGGAGAGTCCATCATGTTTGGCATGAAAAAGGTAATCAGCAATTTTAGAAAAATATTAAACTAATGATAATTGGTAACGGTGTTGATATTATTGATAATAAAAGAATAGAAAAATCCTTAAAAATTAAAGGTTTTAAGAAAAGACTCTTTACATTAAATGAGATTATTCAATCAAAAAAATATAGAAACAAAACAAATTTTTTTGCAAAAAGATTTGCTGCTAAGGAAGCTTTCGTAAAATCATTAGGTATAGGATTTAGAAATAATATTAATTTTAATGATATAGAAATATACAATAATAAAAAAGGATCTCCTAAAATTAAAATTTCACAGAAA
>CACGWQ010000005.1 GCA_902576815.1 uncultured Pelagibacteraceae bacterium | reverse complement strand
ACAAGAAAATTAGGTAAAAGAAAAAAAATAACTTCTGAACAAAATAAAAATTACTTAATTATTCCAGAAACATACCCACTACTGAAACAACGAATTACTTTAAAATTTAAAAACTTAGACTTTAAAGAAACAATGAAATTAATGGGTAAAATTGGAGAAATAAACGTTTTAGTTGGTGATGAAGTTGCTGGAGCCATTTCTGCAGAACTCATCGATGTACCTTGGGATAAAGCATTTCAAGCATTATTAGATATGAAAAATTATGCTTCTGATATAGACGTTAAAAGCAATTTAATAAGAGTACATTCTCCAGAAAATTTAACAGCCCAGGAAAACTATAAATCTGAAAGAGCTCAAGCAGTTAAGAAAAAAGTAGAATTAGAGGACAGTGTAGAACCAATAGTATCTGAAATATTTAGACTTTATTATATAACTCCATCTCAAGCAAAAGTCACACTTGAGGAATTATTTACATCATCAACAGGAGATTCTTCTTTTAAGCCAATTCAAATTACAGAGGAAACAACAACAAGATCAATCATAGTTAGAGGAAAAGAGAGAGATTTAGATACTGTTGACAGTGTTATAAAAGAAATAGATGTTCGGACAAAACAAGTTTTAATCGAAGCATTTATCGTAGAAGCAAATTCTGATTTTGAAAGAGCATTAGGAACAAGGTTGGGTGGATATTATAAAAGACAGGGAGAGGTTGTTGGTGGTATAATTGGTGGAAGTTCTGGTACAGTGAGATCAGAAACAACGACAGCTGTTATTGGAGGCGATAAAGACGTTTTAACTAATTTTGGGGCAACTGGAGCCACTAGCGGAATTGGGATCCTAAAAGCAACAGGTTCAGCGATTTTAAAAGCAGAAATAGAGGCATTAGAAAGTGTTGGTATGGGTAAAACTATATCAAATCCTAAAGTATTTACTTTAGATAATCAAATAGCTACCGTAACACAAGGTTCAGAAATACCTTATCAAACTACATCCGAAGGAACAACTTCAACATCATTTAAAGAAGCGGCACTAAAGTTAGAAGTTACCCCAAGTATTATTGGTGATGGAAACGTGCTTTTATCTATCAAGGTGAATAATGACTCACCAGATGCATCAAGTGAGTCTGATGAACCCCCAATAAATAAAATGGAAATTGTAACAAGACTTCTTGTTGCAGATGGAGATATTGTTGTAATCGGGGGTATAAAAAAGAACGAAATTGCGCAAAATAAAAAACAGGTCCCTGGTGTAGGTAATGTTCCAGTGATTGGTAATCTCTTTAAAAGTAAAAAGAAGTCTGATAACCTAGACGAACTTTTAGTATTTATTGCACCAAGAATTTTATAATGATTAACATTAGTAGAGAATCTGAAATAAACTTAATTAATATTCTTATTGATCAAGATATTATATCTGGAAAAGATTTGCCAAATATAAAAAAAATATCTACAGAGGGAAACAAATCGCAATTAGATGCAGTATTTGAACTTCAATTAACAGACGAAGATAAAATTTTAGATTTATTGGTTACAGAACAATCATTAGCTACAATTGATTTAACAAATATACCTTTAACAGATGATATAAAATCTGTTCTTCCATCCAATTATATAAGAATGAATTTTATAGCACCATTTAAAATAGATGGTAACATTTTACATATTGCTATTTCAGATAGTTCCAAATTAAGTCTGATGAGAAATTTAAAAACTATTACAAAAAAAAATATTGAATTACATGCAGCCAAAGTTACTCATATATCTAGTTTTATAGATAAAATTCTTGATGCTGGTGAAACAACAATAAAGACAATTCAAGAAGCAAACGCTGAAAAAGAGAGGACAAAAACTTTTGATTATGATGTAGAGGATACTGCAGAAGTTTTGGATGAGACACCCGAAGAGGATATAGAAGCTCTTGAAAACGAGTCAGAAGTAATAAAATTTAGTACTGCAGTTGTTGCGGAAGCTATTAAATCAGGAGTTTCAGATATTCATATTGAGCCATACAGATTCACCTCTAGAGTTAGATACCGTCTAGATGGAATGCTTCAAGAGCAAGAACATTTTAAAAAATTTTTGCATTCCAACTATGGTGCTGTTGTTACTAGATTTAAAATAATGGGAAAATTAGATATTGCGGAAAGAAGATTGCCACAAGATGGTGCAATTCCTTTTAAAATTGACGGAAAAGTAGTTGATTTGAGATTATCAATATTACCAACAGCAACAAATGAAAGAATTGTGATGAGGGTTCTTAATAAAGACGCTGGAGATATAAGTTTAGAACAGCTTAATTTTGAAGATACTGATTTAAAAATTTTAAGAAAAGCAATACACTCTACACAAGGATTAGTTTTAGTAACAGGACCAACTGGATCTGGAAAGACAACTACTTTATATAGTATTTTAAAAGAAGTTTCACAACCCCATTTAAATATTTTAACAGCTGAAGACCCTGTCGAATATGAATTAGATGGTGTAGGACAAGTTCAAATAAAAGATGATATTGGGTTAAATTTCTCTGCAGCATTGAGATCTTTTTTAAGACAAGACCCAGAAATTATTTTGGTTGGAGAAATGAGAGATAAAGAAACTGTTGATATTGGTTTAAAAGCCGCTCTTACAGGACACTTAGTTTTTAGTACACTGCACACTAACGACGCGCCAAGTTCAATTACCAGACTACAAAATATGGGAACTCCTGATTATCTTATTTCAGCTGCATGTTCTTTAGTCTTAGCACAACGATTAGCAAGAAAAAATTGCACAGAATGTCGAGAGCCCGATCCAGATGTAACACCAAAAGTTTTAGCGGATTTTGGATTTACACCTGAGCAAGCGTCAAGAGCAAATGCAGTTAAAGGAAAAGGATGTCCAAAATGTAAAGGTAGTGGATATAAAGGACGTATGGGTATTTATGAAGTTTTAAATGTGACAAAAGCCATAAAAGAAGCAATCTTAGCTAAAGCAACTACACCAGAACTAAAAGCAATAGCTGTTAAAGAAGGTTTTAGAACTATGCATGACATGGGTAGAGAATTAATTTTATCAGGTGATTTAAATTTTAGAGAATTCGATAGAGTTCTGACGATGGAATAATTGATGTCTTCAGAAACATTTACTTATAAAGGTATTTCAGCAGGAAAATATGTAGAAGGCGACATAGAGGCTCTTAATCAAGAAGAGGCCTCTTTCAAACTAAAAGAGCAAAAGATCATCATTACCAATTTAGTAAGAACAAAAAAGAAAAAGGTAGCTAAAGAAAAAAAGAAAGGTGGTGGTTTTTCTTTTGGAAAAAAGAAAGTAACCCCACAAGATGTTGTTTTATTTTCCAAACAATTTGCAACAATGGTAAAAGCAGGATTACCAATATTAAATGTATTAACAATGCTTAGAGATCAAATTGAGCATCCAACCATGAAAGAAATAATTGAAGATGTGAGAAAAAACTTAGAAGGTGGTGTCACTTTGTCAAAATGTTTTGAAAAATATCCAAAAATATTTGACAATGTCTATATTAACTTAATAAAAGCTGGAGAAGCTAGCGGTAAATTAGATGATTTTTTATTAAAACTGGTAGATTCATTAGAGAAAAGGGAAAAGGTTAAGAAAAAAATCAAAAGTGCACTCATGTATCCAGGTGTTATGTTTTCGGTAGCCATGGTTGTGAGTATATTCATGCTAGTTAAAGTAGTTCCAGTATTTGCAAAGATGTACGATGGTATGGGGGTTGCCTTACCAAAACCAACAGCAGTAATAATGACTGCAAGTGATTTTTTAAGAGGCCCTGGTGGTATGACATTATTAGTATTAGCAATAATTGTTTTTGTTATCTTTAAATATACAACAACAAAAATTCCTGCTATCAGATACAAATGGCATGCAAGAGTTCTAAAAATGCCGGTTTTTGGAGAAATGATATTAAAATCTTTAATTGCAAGAATATCTCTCATAATGGGTAATCTAAGTGCAGCAGGAGTCAACTTGCTTGAAAGTATAGAGATTGCGAAATCTGTAAGCAATAATGATGTTGTTACTCAAGCTTTAGAAAATGTAAAAAAAGGTGTTTTTTCCGGAGATACTTTAACAAAATTATTTCTGAAAGAACCTGTTTTTCCTCCAACTTTCAGTCAATTAATTTCTGTGGGCGAGCAAACAGGTAATCTAGATGAGATGTTTACTTCTGTTTCATCTTATTATGAGGAAGAATTTGATCAATCTGTTGAAAATATGTCCAGTCTAATTGAGCCTATTATGATCGTCTTCATGGGAACAATGATAGGTGGATTGATGATTGCAATGTACTCTCCAATATTTAATGTTGGATCTATAATGGGTCAATAATTAATATTTTTTAGTTAACACTAAATGATTGTTCCAACCAGGAGACTCTTTAAATACAACTTCATCCATTATTTGTTTTATAAAAAAAGTTCCTAAACCTCCAGGTTTAACGTCATCAAGCTTTCTATGTTTTATATTCTCAGGGTTTACAGGTTTTCCTTTATCAAAAAACCCAATCTCTAATTCGTTATCCTCAAAAGATATTTTAATTTGCATTCTATCGTTTGTAGTTGCCATATCTTTATAAGCATGTTTGACAATATTTTGAGCAGCTTCCGCAATAGCAAGCACAAGCTCATCTTTTTGATTTTGTAAAATTGGAGATTTGTCAATTATGTTTCTTGCAAAGTCTCTTACATCTTTCAAACTTTTGCTATTTACTAAGAAATCTTGCTCTTCTTTTATATTCATTTCAATCAAGATTTAAAACCATTTCAAGTTTAGCCATCATAATAACCTTTAGAACCGATTTACTTACTTCTTTTAAGGTTACTTTAGTTCCTAACTCCTCTGCTTTTTGATGGCTTTCAATTAAAACGGAAATGCCTGACGAATCCATGTATTGCACATCTTTTAAGTTTAAATGCACTTCCTTTTTTGCTTCAATTAAAGGCATTATGACTTCTTTAGCAGCTTCAGTTTTGTCCATATCTATTTCACCATCCAAATATACTGTAGATATGTTATTTTCTTCTGTAACCTTGTAGGACATACAATTATATTTATTAAAATTATGATAAAATCAAGATATTTTGTACTATTTTAAATTAACTTAATGCAATATATCTCTATTGAATTCAAATTTAATATATATATATTATCCGCATTAACAATAAAGGATATTCAATGAATAAGAAAAAAAACAAAGGATTTACTCTTATTGAGCTACTTGTTGTTGTAGCAATTATCGGAATTTTAGCTTCAGTAGGTGTAGTTGCCTACAGTGGTTACACAGAGTCTGCAAAAAAAGGTGCAGTAAAATCAAATCATAACTCAGTAAAAAAATGGGTACAGAACGAACTTCAAAAATGTAACATAGGTGAGTCAAAAGCAATGGATGATAAGCTTACTTGCTCTGGAAGAACAGATGCGAAAATCGTAACTGCTATTGCTGAGTCTCTTGGAAAATCGGACGACTTTAAAAATCCATGGGATACCACAACTCAAGCAATCACTAATTCTGCAGCACCAACTGAGTGTAGTTCAACTAATAGAGGAAAGAATTGGATTGAAGCGTCTAGTGGAATTAAAATTACATCTTGCACATATCAAAAGGATGGCGACGATTCCAATATGCTAACAGTTACTGTTCCAACTTCTTAAGATTGTAATCTTACTTAGTGAGTTCATACAGTTTGAAAAAACTAAATGCTGGTTTTACATTAATTGAGTTACTAGTTGTTGTCGGAATAATAGGAATATTGGCAGCTGTTGGGGTAGTTGCTTATTCAGGTTATGTAACTAGTTCAAAAGTTAAATCTGCTGAAAATATTATTCAGCAGATGGCTTTAGCTCAAACAGAATATTACTCAGATAAAGGAAATTACTATACTCAAGATGACGGTTGTACTCCAAATTCATCTAATACCACTAAAATATCTGGTTCAGATGCTCTAAATGTACCAGTTCCAGATA
The DNA here is from genome assembly GCA_902576815.1 of uncultured Pelagibacteraceae bacterium. GTDB lineage: Bacteria > Pseudomonadota > Alphaproteobacteria > Pelagibacterales > Pelagibacteraceae > Pelagibacter. The sequence continues at coordinate 59,948 of CACGWQ010000005.1, read as the reverse complement.
ATATAGATTTTGTTTTTTGTGTTCAAAAAAAAAATACAATTAATTATGAAATCATTGCAGAATCAACTGTAGTCTTTAATAGCGATACTAAAGAAAAATGCGAAATAAAGTTTGATAATATTTCTAACAAACCAAAAAAAACATCTGCTGAAGACTGCGAAAGTTAAGTCTAATGTTCTTCGAAAAACTAAAAGAAATTATTTTAAAAATTGATAATAGTTCAAAAAAAACTAAAATATTTATTACTGCAAGTTTAGCATGGATTCTGTTTATTGGATATTTAACATGGTGGAATGGATTAAGAAGTCCAATGATAGATAAATCTTTTAGATGGGATGAATGGTTTTGGTTTGGAATTATTCCAGCTACAATTCCTTATATTTTTTACTTCATTTGGAGAAAAAAGAACAACTAACCTATTTTGAACATCAAACTTCTTTGATGTATAATAAATTAATAATAACTTAAGAGTACAATAATGGAGAGTATTAATTTGGATTCTATAATATCGTTTGTTGATACACTTTGGGTTATAAATTGTGCAATACTAGTTTTTATAATGCAGGCAGGGTTTATGTGTATGGAAACTGGTTTGTCTAGGCACAAAAATAGCATAAATGTTGCTTTAAAAAATGCAGCTGATTTTGGTGTTGCAGTCGTAGTTTTTTGGATGTTTGGTTTTGGTCTTATGTTTGGAAAAAGCTTTAATGGTTTATTTGGAACAGATTTATTTCTTTTTAAAACTGAAAGAGCTGAGTATATGACGTATTTTGTTTTTCAAGCGATGTTTGTTGCGACAGCTGCAACAATAGTTTCAGGTGCAGTAGCTGAAAGAATGAAGTTTAATGGTTATTTAATAATAACTATTATAGCAACAGGCATTATTTATCCGATTGTTGGACATTGGGCATGGTCTTCAAGTTACTTAAATAATATTGATGCAACAAGACAATTATTGGCCGTAACAGGCCAAGTGAAAACAAATGGTTGGTTAACTGATATTGGTTTTGTAGATTTTGCAGGTAGCACGATTGTTCACTCAGTTGGTGGTTGGATAGCCTTGTCAGCAGTATTAATACTTGGATCTAGAATAGGAAAATACTCTGATGCGAACAAAGGAAAATTTACTGGATCCAGTTTTCCTCTAGCAGTTCTTGGAACTTTGATTTTATGGTTTGGATGGTTTGGTTTTAATGGAGGAAGTAATGGTGCAATGAATGAAGCTGTTCCATTAATATTAATTAACACTTTTCTTGCAGCTGCATTTGGATTGTTAACTGGCCTTGGAATATCATTTGCATTATTTAAAAAACCAGATCCATATTATGTTATACTCGGTCCACTAGCAGGATTAGTAGCAATCACAGCAGGATGTAATTCAATGACATCTATTACATCTATCTTTGTTGGAGTAATTGGATCTATAATAGCAATTTTTGTAAATGAATTATTAAATAAATTAGAAATTGATGATGTTGTTGGTGCTGTTCCTGTTCATTTAGCTGCTGGAATATGGGGTACTTTAGCCGTTGGTCTTTTCAGTGATCTTGAAATACTTGGAACAGGATTAACAAGATTGGAGCAGATAAAAGCCCAATTCATTGGAGTAGTTTCAATTGGAGCATTCTCATTTTTTGGTTCTTACATTTTATTAAAATTTTTAAATTATTTTTATCCTTTAAGAGTAACCCCACTTCATGAAGAGCTAGGACTTAATATTGCTGAACATAATGCAACTTCTGTAGAACACGATTTGATATCAATTTTAGATAAACAATCAGAGTCAGGTGATTTAACTATAAGAGGACCACAAGACCCTTTTACAGCTGGTGGAGTTATTGGTCTTTATTATAACAAATTGATGAGCAAGCTTGAGATAAGTGAAAGTGAAAAACAAAAATGGAGAGATAGAATCTCAAATGAGGTAAAACTTGCTGTAAAAGTTCAAGAAAATTTTTTACCAAAGAGAAATTTAGAAAATTATCCAGTTCATGGAATAAATATTGCTGCAAGAGAAGTATCAGGAGATTTTTTTAGTTTTTACCCCCATAATGATAGTGTTTACTTTATAATTGCTGATGTAGCTGGCAAAGGTATACACGCTGGAATGGTTATGGCAAAAGCATCCACATTATTTGAAATAATGTCTAGAGACAAAGTAGACCCAGACGAAATGATGTTTCATATGAACAACGATTTGTTTTTAACAAAAACTAGTGGAATGTTTGTCACAAGTATATTGGGAGAGTATAATATTAGGTCAGATGAAATAAGATGGGTAAATGGCGGTCACCAACCTGCAATTATTCGTAGGAAATCTGGTGAGTATGAACAATTCGAAAGCAATTCTCCTCCAATGGGAGTAATATTGCAGAAAGATAAATCTGTATTTAAAACTCACAAAATTAAATTAGAAAACAATAGATTTTTCGCATTTACCGATGGTTTGTCTGAAAGTCTTAACAGTTCAGGCGAGGAAATTGGAATAGATGGTTCATTAGCAATTATTGAAGAGTATTATAACAAAGATTCTACCAAACAATTATCAGATATTTCCAATGCAGTTATTAACAAAGCTGGTAATAAAAATTTAAGTGATGACTTAACATTGATATCTATAGGTAAATAAATAATTAAGTTAAATAAACCCGCGGTCAAATAGCATCTGTATTATAGATTTTGAAAAAATATATTTGTGATGTGAATGAAAAAAATAAGAAAGTCGGTATTATAGGTGCTGGAATACAAGGGGTTTGTAATGCTTTGTTTCTACAAAAAAAAGGTTTTCAAGTAACTCTCTTTGACAGAGAGGAACCGGGTAGCGCAGCATCTTATGGTAATGCTGGACATTTTTCCCCATACGCTTCAGTTCCGCTAAATAGACCAGATGTAATAGCAGATGTACCTTCGATGCTAATTAGCTCAAGAGGTCCACTAGCTTTAAAATGGAACTATGTACCTAAAATGATTCCTTGGTTTGCAAAATTCGTATTAAACTGTACAGAACAAAAAATGATGCATACAGCAAAAAATATGCATCAAATATTAGATCATTCATTACCAGCTTTTGATGAATTATTTGATGAAATAGATTTAGAAGATTTAGTTGAGAATAATGGAATACTCTATGTTTGGACAGATAAAAACATCAAGAGCAGAGAATTAGAAATTAAAATTAGAGATCAATTAGGTGTGAAACAACAATTGGTAAATAAAAAAGAAATTCATGATCTAGAACCCAATCTTAAGCCGTTTTACCATAGTGGAGTTTTCTATGATTATGCAAGACATGCAAGGAACCCACGAAAAATTTTAATCAAATTATTTGAAAATTTTGTAAACAAAGGTGGTAAATTTTTAAAATTAAATATTAATAATATTGATTTTGATGAAGATAGACCTGTTCTTCGAACAGAAACTCAAAGATTTATTTTTGATAAATTGGTCATAGCATGTGGAGCATTCTCCAAGAGATTAACAGATAAACTGCATGAAAAAATTCCTCTAGATACAGAAAGAGGGTATCATGTTCATTTTAAAGATTATGATCATTTAATTTCTAGACCTATAGTATACGCTAACAGAGGTTTTGGTATGACTCCTATGGAACAAGGTTTAAGAGTTGTAGGAACTGTAGAGTTTGGAGGATTAGAAAATTCTCCTTCTAAATCTAGGATAAAAAATTTAATTTTGAATGCAAAAGACATGTTAGACGGCTTACCAGATCACAAAGATGAGTGGTTAGGTTTTAGACCAACATTGCCAGATTTCCTTCCTGTATTAGGACCATCAAAAAATTATCAAAATGTATTTTACTCTTTTGGCCATCATCATCTTGGTTGGACATTGGGAGCAATTTCTGGAAAAATTATATCTAATATGATAGCAGGAGAAAAAACCAACCTTGATCTGCAACCTTATAGTTCAAATAGGTTTAGTTAAAAACTTTCTTTTATAGTATCCTTTATTTTATAATGGATAATAAAAGTAATATTTTAATTGCATCGATATTATTATTTTTGGCGACTTTGTTTTGGTCTGGAAATTTCATAGTTGGTAAAATTGCAGGCCTAAATAATATACCTCCAATTTCTTTAAATATTTTAAGATGGTCTTTAGCTTTCATTATTTTACTCCCGTTTACATACAAAGAAATTTTACAAAAAAAAAAAATTATATTTAAAAATTTTTATTTGTTGTGCTTTTTAGGAATTACCGCAGTAAGTATTTTTAATTCTGCACTTTTTTATTCTTTAAAAACTACACAAGTTATTACAGGTGTACTTATGATCTCGACTGTTCCAGTTATGATCATTTTATTTTCTATAATTTTAAAAATAGAAAAAACAAATACCTTTCAAGTTTTAGGAGTTATATTTTCTTTGTTAGGTGTATTATTTATAATTTCAAAAGCAGACTTTGAAGTCTTTAAAAATTTAGCTTTTGAAAAAGGAGATTTATTTGCACTATTTGCAATGATATCCTGGTCACTTTATTCAGCACTTTTAAAAAAAAAAAATTATGGATTATCTCCGATAACTTTACTTCAAGTTGTTATTGGTCTTGGAGTAATGTTTCTCATTCCATTGTATGCAATAGATTATATTTACATTGGCAATCGAATTATAATTAATATGAATTTCATTCTTGTTTTATCTTATGTTGTTTTGCTGCCTGGAATCCTTTCTTTTTTTTTCTGGATAAAGGGTGTTGCTTTAATAGGCGCAAATAGGGCAGGAATATATTTACATTTAATGCCTATTCTTGCAGCAATTCTTGCAATGATAATATTTGATGAAGTATTACTATTTTACCATTATATCGGTGGAATATTTATTATTTCAGGGATATTACTTTCAAACAAAAAAAATGCTTAAAGTAGCTATACTCGACGATTACCAAAATATTGCAAAAGATTTTATTGATTTAAAAAAATTATCTTCAAAATATGAATTTCAAGTATTTAATGAGCCATTTGAAAATGAGGATGATGCAATTGAAAAATTAAAAGAATTTGAAGTACTTTTTATAATGAGAGAAAGAACAAAAATAACAAAAAAACTTATAGAGAGTCTAAAAAAATTGAAATTAATTGCCACTAGTGGAATGAGAAATAAATCGATAAATTTAGATGCAGCTAAAAAAAATAAAGTTGTAGTCACTGGTACTGAAATCAATAGTAACCCAACACCTGAGTTAACTTGGGCACTAATTTTAGGACTTGCTAGAAATTTTAAAACAGAAATAGATAATATGTACCAAGGCTACTGGCAAAGTACTATTGGAGTAGAGCTTAAAGGTAAGATATTAGGTTTACTTGGATTAGGTAGGGTAGGCTCTCAAGTTGCTAAAATTGGTAAAGCTTTTGGTATGCAAATTATGGCTTGGAGTGAAAATTTAAACTTAGATAAATGCAAAGAACTTGATGTTTTGCCGTGCAGCAAGGATGACTTAATCCAAAATTCAGATTTTCTGTCAATTCATGTTCAAGGAGGAGATAGATATAGAGATTGTATTACTATTAAAGAATTTGAGAAAATGAAAAAAACCTCATATTTAGTAAATACATCAAGAGGCGAAATAGTTAATGAAGATGATTTAATTATAGCATTATCAACAAATATTATTGCTGGAGCAGGTTTGGATGTTTATGAAAAAGAACCTTTACCGGAAAGTCACAAACTCAGATTTGTACAAAACGCTCTTTTGCTTCCTCACATTGGTTACGTAACTGCCGAAAATTATCTAACTTTCTATAATCAAATGATAGAGAATCTTGATAGTTTTGTATCTGGTAAACCAAAAAGGGTCATTGAGTAAATTAAATTAAGACAATTTTTACGGATCTAAATTTTAATTTTTTGTGTATAATTATTTAAATGAGCAAAGAATTCAAAGCTAACCAAAACCAAAAATTAGACAATCAAGAATTAAATGATTGGTTAGATTCTCTAGATGCAGTTGTTGAAAATCATGGTAGAGAGGGTGCCAAACTAATTTTAGAAAAACTTGAAAAAAGAGCAAAAGATTTAAGAGTTTTATATTCACCAGTCCCTTATTCACCTTATAGAAATACCATCTCTCAATATGATCAAGGAATTTATCCTGGAGATTTAGCGATTGAAGAAAAAATAACAGCAATTTTAAGATGGAATGCTTTAACTATGGTTATGAAAGCAAATAAAAATTATGGTGGACTTGGAGGGCACATAGCAAGTTATGCATCTTTTGCTGAAGTATTTGAAACGGGATTTAATCATTTTTTTAAAGGTGGCGATGAAGCAGATTTAATTTTTTATCAATCCCAGTGTACAACTGGAATATATGCAAGATCTTTTTTAGAGGGAAGATTAACAAAAAATCATCTAGAACATTATAGACAAGAATTAAATGAACAAGGACTGTCTTCATACTGTCACCCATATTTGATGAGAGATTATTGGACATTTACCACATCATCGATGGGAATAGGTTTAGTTAATGCAATTTACCAAGCTCGTTTCATGAAATATTTAGAAAATAGAAACTTATTAAAAACAAATAAAAGAGTTTGGGGTTTATTTGGAGATGGTGAAATGGATGAACCCGAAAGTTTGGCTGGATTATCTATCGCATCAAGAGAAAAGCTAGATAATTTAACTTTTATTATAAATTGTAATCTTCAAAGATTAGATGGACCCGTAAGAGGTAATGGACAAATAATTCAAGAACTGGAGACAATCTTTAAAGCTAATGGATGGAATGTAATTAAAGTTCTATGGGGATCTGAATGGGATAAAATTTTTCAACAAGATAAAGATCACTTGTTATTAAAACGTTTTGCTAAAACTGTAGATGGAAAATACCAAACTTTAGGGGCAAGAGATGGTGAGTATAACCTTAAAAACTTTTTTGCAGAAGATCCAGAAGTCTTAAAATTGGTTTCTTCACTTAGTAAAGATGAAATTGATAAATTAAAAAGAGGTGGTCATGATTTTAAAAAACTTTATGCTGCCTTTAATGCTGCTGTTAAAACTAAGGGTAAACCTACAGTCATTTTAGCTAAAACAAAAAAAGGGTATGGAATGGGTAAAGCTGGCGAGTCAAAAATGACTAACCACCAACAAAAGGAATTAAATCTTGATGCATTAAAAGAGTTTAGAGATCGTTTTCAATTAGATATTCCAGATAACAAACTAGAAAATATGGAGTTTTATAAACCAGATGAAAATTCTGAGGAAATAAAATATTTAAAAAAAAGAAGGGAAGCTTTAGGAGGATCTTTACCTAAAAGAAGCTTTAAAGAAGTTGAATTATTAACTCCAAAAATTGAAAAACATTCAAACTTTTTATTCGAAGAAAGTGACAGAGAATATTCAACGACGACTGGACTGGTAAGATCTTTAGGAAACATAATGAGAGATAAAGAGTTTGGAAAAAGAGTCGTTCCAATAGTCGCTGATGAAGCTAGGACTTTTGGAATGGCTAATTTATTTTCGCAAATTGGAATATATTCACCAGAAGGTCAGTTATATGAACCTGAAGATGCGACTTCCATTTTGAAATATCAAGAATCAAAAACAGGACAATTATTAGAGGAAGGAATTAATGAAGCCGGTGCAATTTCTTCATGGTTAGCTGCAGCAACTTCTTATAGTAATCATAATTTTCCAATGATGCCTTTTTATATTTTTTATTCTATGTTTGGTTTTCAAAGAATAGGAGATTTGATTTGGGCCGCTGCCGATCAAATGCCAAGAGGATTTTTAATTGGTGCAACAGCTGGTCGAACTACGTTAGCTGGAGAAGGATTGCAGCACCAAGATGGACAAAGTCATATAATTGCTTCAACTTTTCCAAATTTAAAATCTTACGATCCTTGTTTTGCAAGTGAACTAGCTTTTATATTTGATGAAGGAATGAAAAGAATGATGACAGAATGCAAAGATGAATTTTATTATATTACTGTAAATAACGAAAAATACTCACATCCTAAAATTGATATAAAAAATAAAGATGGAATAATAAAAGGTGGCTACCTTTTCAAAGATCAATCAAATGAAAAAATAAACATTAATCTATTAGGATCTGGACCAATTTTTAGAGAATGTATTGAAGCTTCTAATATACTTAAAAATGAATATGGAATTGGTTCAAGATTGTACAGCATAACAAGCTATTCAGAGTTAGAAAAAAATGCTAAATCAGTTTTAAGACAAAACACATTGTCTCCTGCAAATAAAAAACAAAATTATTTGCAGCAGCTAATTTCTAATGACGACCCTATAATTGCTACGTCAGATTATGTAAGAGCATATTCACAATTAATCTCTAGCCACATAAATAATAAGTTTTTAGCCATGGGTACAGATGGATTTGGAAGAAGTGATACACGAAAAAATTTAAGAGATTTTTTTGAGGTAGATAGCAAACATATAGTCGTCAGTTCTTTGTATACACTTTATGAAGATAATAAAATCCCATTACAAACACTAGAAAAAGCGATTAGTAAATATAATCTCAACAATAACAAGAATAATCCTTGGGAAATATAGTCCCTACTAGTTTTTTATGGAATTACCTGTCGTTAATCATAAAGATTATGAAGCTCAATTAAATGATGACAATAAATTTCCTATAAAAAAATTTGGAGAATTAGCTAAAGCGTTAATTAAAAATAAAATAGTTAAAAATTTCTATGTTCCAGAGCCATGCTCAGTAGAAACTTTAAAAGAGGCACATACAGAAGATTATATAAATAAAATAAAAAATAAAACTTTAGATAAAAACGAGATTAGAAAAATTGGTTTTCCTTTAGTTGACAGCGTAGTTAGAAGGTCTTTTATTGCAACTGGAGGCACAGTGCTTGCTACAAAGCTAGCTTTAAGTTATGGCATAGCATGTAATACTGCAGGAGGTAGTCATCATGCAACGTCTAATGAAGGAGCTGGATTTTGTGTTTTTAATGATGTTGCGGTAGCAGCCAAATATTTAACTTCAAGAGGATTAGCAAATAAAATTTTAATTATTGATTTAGATGTTCACCAAGGTAATGGCAACTCAGAAATATTTAAAAATAATAATCAAGTCTTTACATTCAGTATGCATTCGAAAATTAATTATCCGGCAAAAAAATCAGTAAGTGATCTTGATATTGAATTAGAGGAAAATTTAGAAGATAGAGAATATATTGATATTTTAAAAAATAATCTAAAATATTTAAATGAAGTAGAGTTTGATTTTGTTTTCTATATCGCTGGAGTTGATATTCACTATAATGACAGGTTGGGTAAACTAAAAATTTCTGATAATGGTATATTTGAAAGAGATGAGTTAGTTATTGATAATTTCTTCTCAAATAAAATTCCTATATGTGGAGTATTAGGAGGTGGATACAACAAAGATTTTAACAAACTAGTAGAATTACATTCTAGTTTACATAAAACATGTGCTAAATTTTTATAATGAAAAAAAATTCAAATTTAACTCCAGAACAAGAAAATATTTTATTCAATGAGGCAACCGAGAGTCCTGGTTCAAGTGAATTAAACAATGAAAAAAGAGAGGGCACATATCACTGCGCTAACTGTGATACTGAATTATTTAAATCATCAACAAAATATGAAAGTGGATCAGGATGGCCATCTTTTTATAAATCTCTTCCAGATGTTTTTGAAACTAAAACTGACCACTATATTGGTTATGCTAGAACTGAGTACCATTGTAAGAAATGTGGAGGACATCATGGTCATATTTTTGATGACGGCCCAGATCCTATAGGAAAAAGATACTGCAACAATGGAGCTTGTCTAGTATTTAAGCCTAAATAAAGACTAATGTGGGTGAGGAAATGCACCTTGTAAATGTTGGTAGAAATAAATTATTTATCGGAAGCAGTTTTCAAGCAATAATGAGTTCAAATTTGTTAATTAATATTAAATATAGGATAAATTTAGTTTGTATTCATTTTATAATTTAATAAATTAACTTTTAATGAAAAAAATAATTTTATTCTTATCCATTCTCATTCTTTGCTCTAGTAGCCAAGCTGAAGATCTTACAAAAAAAATTGCAGAAACCGCTAGTAGTTATATTTCTAACTTAGTTCCAGGTGAAGGCACAACCGAGGTTAGCATAGATGTAAGAGAAAATTATAAACCGGACTTCAGCATTTTAGGAGTTAGAGAATTAGAAAGAAGCGAAGATGGAAATTATTTTACACAATTCTCTTTGTTTAATACCGAAAAAAATAATGATGAAAGATTAGTAGGAAATGTTGGTTTTGGTAAACGATATTTAAGTGATGATAAACTTTCATTCACAGGTGTAAATTTGTTTTTAGATGCTGATGATAATGGAAACAAAAGAGCTAGTATTGGAGGAGAAGCAAAAAATGCGATGCTCGAATTTACAACAAATTACTACATAGGTTTAGATGATGGAACCGATGAAAAAGTCCTAGATGGATATGACCTAAGATTAGCTTCTCAAATTCCATACTTACATTGGGCAAAAGGATTTATAGATACATATTCATGGGATGGCAGAGATCGAAGTGACGTTGAGGGAACTGTTATAGGGTCTGAGTTATTACTATCTCCAAATGTTAATTTTGAGGTAGCTTACGATGATAAGGACAGAGCTGGATTAGATGATGAGTGGTATGCAAAATTAATGTTCTTCCATCCTCCAAAAGAAGGACCAACAGCACAAGATGGAATAGCGAACACACCTTGGTTTAGTGAAAAAGATATGTCAAATGAATTACTTACAAAAGTAAAAAGAAATAATAAAGTCTTTGTTGAATTTAGCGGTTCTGCAAATATTGTTAGAGCTGATTAATATGAAATATATTAAATTTATATCCTTCTTTATTTTACTTTTATCAATCTCATCGAATGTTTATGCAGCAGTAGGAAAAGCTGCAGTATATAAAGTTACAATGAAACAGGTTGCATTATGTACAGGAAAAGGTTCGGGCACTACGTGTAACGGTAAAGTTGTTATTGGTACTGGCGATAAAGAAGTAGATGTTGCATCTGTAGGAGCTGGTGCAGTTGCTGGTGCATATGGAAATGCTGCTTTGCTTCCATTAGGTACAACATACACTCATATGCAAGTTACAATAGATAGAAAATTTACAGTAAAAACTTCTGATGAAGCTGGTGAAATGTTAAAGACTAATAATGGAGATGTTTGTAGAACAGTTGCAAGTGCAGATGCGCAATATGGAACATCAGAGTCTGCAAGAAAATATACTCACAAGAGAGCTTTTGATGAAGGAACCGGATCAGCTTCAGCTGAAATGAGGGTTTATTTAATGAACCAAGGCGCAAATAATGTTACACTCTGTGCTGCTACTGATTGTGGATCAACTGGTGGAACTGATACATCTGGAAGTGATTGCACTTATTGTGCTGCAATGAAATCAGATTTAGATTCTGATGACGACTCAACCATTTTAATATATGCACTTACTAATCCATACACAGTAACTATAAAACCACCAAAAGTAACTATGAAATTTGGAACTGCCGAAGCACTGTCTGCTTTTGATGTAGGAGGAACCGTCTGCAATATATGGGCTGAAGAGCCAGTTTTTACAGCGACTATTGAATAATAAAGTCTTTGTTGAATTTAGCGGTTCTGCAAATATTGTTAGAGTTGATTAATATGAAATATATTAAATTTATATCCTTCTTTATTTTACTTTTATCAATCTCATCGAATGTTTATGCAGCAGTAGGAAAAGCTGCAGTATATAAAGTTACAATGAAACAGGTTGCATTATGTACAGGAAAAGGTTCGGGCACTACGTGTAACGGTAAAGTTGTTATTGGTACTGGCGATAAAGAAGTAGATGTTGCATCTGTAGGAGCTGGTGCAGTTGCTGGTGCATATGGAGATCCTGCCTTATTACCATTAGGAGCTACCTACACGCACATGCAAGTTACAATAGATAGAAAATTTACAGTAAAAACTTCTGATGAAGCTGGTGAAATGTTAAAGACTAATAATGGAGATGTTTGTAGAACAGTTGCAAATGCTGATAGTCAATATGGAACATCAGAGTCTGCAAGAAAATATACTCACAAGAGAGCTTTTGATGAAGGAACCGGATCAGCTTCAGCTGAAACAAGAGTATACTTAATGAATCATGGTGATAATCAAGTTATTACGTGTGTAAATTCTACTTGTGGAGGCTTAGTTGGAACCGCTACAGCTGGAAGTGATTGTACATATTGTGCTGCACAAAAATCTGATTTAGATTCTGATGATGACTCAACAGTTTTAATATATGCACTAACTAAACCATATACAGTTACGACAAAACCACCAAAAGTTACCATGAAGTTTGGTACTGCTGAAGCCTTATCAGCAAATGATGTTGTCGGAACAGTTTGTAATATTTGGGCTGAGGAGCCGGTCTTTACTGCAACAATCGAATAAAAAAAATTATTCTAAAGAAGAAAAAAGATTTCCAGATTTTTCTAATTCACGAAGTTCTTGATATCCACCGATGTGCTCTTCATTAAAAAATATTTGAGGAATTGTTCTTCGACCGTTCGATTTTTCAATCATTTCCTCTCTAATGTTTGGTCCTTTAGATATATCTATCTCTTGATATTCCAATTTATTTCTCGATAGTAATCTTTTTGCGGCATCACAAAAATTACACATCGGTCCAGAGTATACAGTAATTATTTTCATACGACTTATATATGCTTATATTGAAAAATTACTATAGCATGAAATCATTTTTATTTATCTTTGCTTTTATTAATTTTCTTGAATACTCAAATTTTTTTCTATGTTTTATACTTTGAGAATTTACACGTTTTCTCCAAAGTCTAAATGAGGATGGTTTTAGAGATCTTCGCATTATCTTTATTACTTCACTTTCAGACTTTCCAGTCTTTTGTTCAATTTCCTCGAAAGTAATTCTATCTGCCCATGCAGCCCATATAACCCATTCTGGACTATTAGATGGTGGTTCTGGATTTTTAACTCTTGTTCTGGGTCTGTGACTTTTTTTCATCAAAATTCAATAAATTGCTAAAATTATTTTAATGCAAATACCTAAGGCTATGATATTATCACTTTTAGATAGTCCTATCTAGCCATCTTTAGCTCCCGGTTTTTTAGGACTATCCTTAAAATGCTTCCTTTAGATTTTATCCTTTTTTTGCAGATCATCATTTTTATGTTCATAACTCCTGGAACACCTAGAATTGTAATTATTTCTTATTCTATGAATTATGGTGTTCAAAAATGTGTTTGGACTGCGTTAGGAGATGTAACTGCAAACATAATTCAAGCAACATTGGTAATTTTTGTTATTGGATCTTTTTTGTCTGATAATCCAACAATATTAAATACTTTAAAATGGCTAGGTATCGCATATTTAACTTATCTTGCATATGATATTTATAAATCTAAACCTAAAGATATAAATACCAAAGAAATTTCTGACAAAAAATTCTTTTCATTTTATAAAGATGGTTTTTTAGTTGCGGGAACAAGTCCTAAGGCGTGGATGTTTTTTCCATTTATATTTCCACAATTTATTGATTTTAATTCTAATTATATTATTCAGTTTATTATTTTAATTACAACTTACGTAGTATTAGATTTTCTATCTTTGGTTGGATATGCAGTCTTAGCTAACAAGTTAATTGTTTGGATTAAAGCTAATCCTAAAATCATAAATACAATTTCTGCTTGTGTAATAATTTTAATCGCAATAATTATTGCATTTACTCAAAAATACTAAGTTATATTGCGTTACTACTCCCACTTGCAATTAAATAAATTTTGTTATTAATTTTAAACTTATTAATTAATAAAAGGGGAATAAATGAAAATAAAAAACATTTTAATTACATTTGTTTCTGCAATAGCATTATTATTTTCAACTTCTGTTGTATCATTTGCAAAAGTTGTTGGAGATAAGATTATTTTAGGTGCTGCAATTTCTTTAACAGGAAAATATTCATCTAATGGTGTTCATACTCAAAACGGCTATAACATGGCTGTTGACAGAATTAACAGCATGGGTGGAGTAAAAGTTGGAGGAAAAACTTATAAGTTTGATATTATTTATTACGATGATGAGTCAAACCCAAAAAGAGCAGCTCAGCTAGCAGAAAGATTAATCTCACAAGATAAAGTAGAGTTCATGCTTGGGCCTTACAGTTCAGGTTTGACAAAAGCGATCGCACCAGTAACAGAAAAATATGGTGTACCAATGGTTGAGGCTAACGGTGCTTCTAGATCTTTGTTTACGAAAGGTTACAAATATCTATTTGCGGTATTAGCACCAGCAAACTTGTATCTTGATGTAGCAATAAGAACAGCTGTTGAATTAAATGGTGGTAAAGGTGTAAGAATTGCACAAGCTTTTGAGCAAGATGCATTTTCGCAAGACGTAAGATTAGGTATTTTAGATGCTGCTAAAGAAACTGGATCTGAAATTATAATCGACGATAAACTTCCAAAAGAGCTTAATGATATGGCTGCTACTTTAGTTAAGGTAAAACAAATGAAGCCAGATGTATTGGTTGTTTCAGGTCATACAAAAGGAGCTTTGACAGCAATAAGACAAATTTCAGAAATGAAAGTTGATGTTCCAATGTTGGCAATGACACACTGTGATGCTGCAAAATTATCAAAGCAACACGGTAAAAATTCTCAATATGCATTATGCGCTTCTCAATGGCACAAAACATTAACTTACAAAGATGATTTCTTTAAAGATGGTATGACATATGCGGCAGATTTTGAAAAAGAATTTGGCTATGATCCACCATATCAATCTGCAGAGTCTTCAGCTGCATTGTTAGTATTTAAAGATGCTTTTGAAAGAGCAAATACTTTTGATCAGAAAAAAGTAAGAGATGCTCTTGCTGCAACTAACATGCAAACATTCTATGGAAATATTAAATTTGCACCTGGTGGTCAAAATGTTGACAAACCAATGGTACTTTTCCAAGTAATGTGTGATGATGCTGGTAAGTGTGAAAATAAAGTTGTTGCTCCATTAAAATGGGCTTCAGCTGAGTTAATACACCCAGTACCAAAGTGGTCTGAAAGATAAAAAAAAATAATTAAGCCTCCTAGAAATAGGGGGCTTTTTTTTATAGATATCAAAATTAAACTATGGATTTTTTAGTCTTCCAATATCCAATGATAACCATTCAAGCATGTCTTGATGGACTTTTACTTGGAATACTTTTTGCATTAATCGCTTATGGAATGGCACTGCAATGGGGTGTCATGAATATAATAAACATTGCACAGGGAGACCTTGTAATCTTAGGAGGATACATTGCATACTTTATGTATCTCTACGGCATTCATCCAGCCTGGGGAGTAATTGTTTCTCCTATAATTATGTATTTTGTTGGAATTGCAATTTATAAGTTAGTTATAAATAAAGTTGTAGACAGAGATCTCTTTATTTCAATATTAGCAACATTTGGAATTAGTATTCTTTTCATGCAATTAATGAACTTCGCATTTGGAGCAGACGTTGTTTTAGCTAATTCTGGTTATGGAACTACAATGCTATTTGATAATAATGTTGTTTTACCAAACTCTAAAATATTTTCTGCTTTTATAAGTATTGTCTTTGCAATTTGTTTAGTAGTTTATATGAAAAGATCAAAATTAGGACGTGCAATAAGAGCAACAGCTCAAAATGCAAGAGCAGCAAAGATTTTAGGCGTTGATACAGAAAAAGTTTATGCAGCAACATTTGGAATAAATGCTGCATTATGCGGTGTAGCTGGAGCTTTAATTTCAATAACTTTTACAATTCATCCTTATATGGGATTACCATACACTATAAGATCATTTATGATTGTAATTGTTGCAGGATTAGGAAATTTACCTGGAGTAGCTATGTCAGGTATGGGATTAGGAATATTTGAAGAATTTGCAGATTACATTCTTGGAACAGAATTTAGAATTGGTTCAGTATTTTTATTATTAGTTTTAATTTTAGTTTACAGAAGATTTAAACTCTCAAGAAAGAGAGAGTATTTAAAGTGAAAAAAGCTAAAATTAAGGATGATAATGGCAAATTGATAGAAGTGGATATTGTCAAATTTAAAAAACATTTAGATCAATATCATTCAACAGGATCTAGTCTTCATGAAGAAAATGGACATTATTTTACAGTTGATAAAGATTTTAGAGATAAAATAGAGAGTTTGTATGAACAAAAATAGTTGGATCTTGTATATTGGAATTTTAGTATTCGGTTTAGTTGCACCATTTATTTTTCCAGCTTTTAAGGTTCAATTATCAATTCTGTGTGTATTAATTGTCCTTGCAACTACATGGAATATCCAAGGTGGAGAAATGGGCTACAATACATTTGGAAATATTCTTTTTTATGGTTTGGGAATGTATCTTTGTGCATCTGTTCAAGTTGGTATGTTCTTTCCATTGGCTGAGTGGACTGAAAGTGGTGGTGAAAAAACTTTCGTTCATACACCTTCGCAATTTTTCCAAGGCATGGCAGCGGGTCTTGTAGTTGCTGCGGTAGTTCCTACAATAGTTGCAGGATTAATTGGTTATGCAATTTTAGGATTAAGAGGTCATTATTTTGCAATTTGTACATTGGGTTTAGGAGTTGCAGCAGGTGAAATTTCTGGAGGTATTGAAATTATCGGCGCTGGACAGGGCTTTACTACCCCTCCTTTTCCAAACATAGGAGGTCTTGAGGCAAGAGGTGAGTTTTTTTATTTTTTAAGTTTTGGAGCACTCGTACTTACTTTCATTGCTGTACGAGCAATTTACACAACAAGGTTTAGATTAATTCTGAATGCAATCAGAGATAATGAAGATAAAGCTGAAGCAATGGGAATTGAGACTATGAAATACAAAATAACTGGATGGATGATTTCAGCTTTCTTTTGTGGTCTTGCTGGTGGAATAATGGGAGGTCTAGTTGGTTATATAGACTCAACTGATGTTGCATTTGATGGAAGAGAAATGGGTGTATTTATGGTTTTAATGGCAATCCTAGGAGGCAAAGGAACTTTATGGGGACCAATTATCGGTGCAACTTTATTTCACTTTTTTAAAGAGGGTTTTTGGACATTCTTCCTTGGTTGGCAGTATGTTGCTTTAGGAGTTTTAATCGTAGTGATAGTAATTTATTTCCCAGAGGGATTAATGGGATGGTTAAGAGAAAAATATCCAGAAAGATTTGGTGAAGTTGTCGATGAAGCTGATCGAAAAGCACAGATAGAATTAAAATGAGTATTTTAGAAGTAAACAACGTAAGTAAATCATTCGGAGGTGTAAAAGCTAATGTAGATATTTCAATGTCGGTTGAAAAAGGAAAGATAGTTGGTCTTATAGGACCTAATGGATCAGGAAAAACTACTTTATTTAATTCAATTGTCGGCACTTATCCAATAGACAATGGTTCAATTAAGTTTAATGGAAAAGAAGTATCAGAATTTCCAGTACCAGTAATTGCAAAACTGGGATTATTAAGAACATTTCAGCAAACTAGAATTTATGGAAAATTAAATTGTGTAGATAATATGCTTATCAGTCACAAAGGTAGTGATGAAAGTTTGTTTAAAATATTCTCAAAAATTCCAAAAGAGCTTACAGAAAAAGCAGAAAATTTACTTAATTTTGTTGGCTTGTATCAAAAAAGAAAACTTAGAGCAGGAGACTTATCTTTTGGACAACAAAAGTTATTAGAACTTGCAATGGCATTAATGAATGAACCAGAAATGCTATTATTAGATGAACCAACAGCAGGTATAAATCCTACTTTAATTAATGGAATTATTGATAGACTAATAAAAGTTAATCAAGATTTTGGAATAACATTGCTGGTTATTGAGCACAATATGAGAGTAATTATGCAATTAGCTGAAGACATATTTTGTCTTGCTCATGGCAAAATGCTTGCAAATGGCACTCCAGAAGAGATTAAAAATGACAAAAGAGTAGTAGATGCATATTTGGGAGCTCAATAATGTCTAATCAATATGAAGTTTTAGGAAAAGCACCTGGTGCAGAAGATTTAAAAAACTTATCCTCTGAAGATATTCATTTAACTATAAAAAATTTAAATGCCGGATATGGTAAAATGGAAATTTTACATAATTTTGATTTGTTTGTAAGTAAAGCACAATCATTATGCTTAATTGGTCCTAATGGAGCTGGTAAATCAACAATACTTCATTCAATATATGGGTTTACAAATATTTTCTCAGGTAAAATAGAAATCGATGGAAAAGAAATTACTAATTTAACTCCAGCTGAAAAATTGAAGTCAGTTGGTATAGCTTATATTCTGCAAGATAACTCAGTTTTTCCAGATATGACTGTAGAGGAAAATTTATTAATGGGTGGTTTTATTAAAGATAAAACAGAAGAGTCATATCAAGAAGCGGAAAAGATTTTAGATAAATATGAAAGATTAAGAAATAGAAGAAATCAACCAGCAAAAGTTTTATCAGGTGGTGAAAGAAGATTATTAGAAATATCA
This sequence comes from uncultured Pelagibacteraceae bacterium, assembly GCA_902576815.1. Taxonomy (GTDB): domain Bacteria; phylum Pseudomonadota; class Alphaproteobacteria; order Pelagibacterales; family Pelagibacteraceae; genus Pelagibacter. The sequence goes on along the minus strand of CACGWQ010000005.1, from coordinate 41,446 downwards.
AGAGCTTTAGTAATGAAACCTTCTGTTCTATTAGTTGATGAGCCTTCTATTGGATTGGAACCAAGATATATTGATATGGTATTTGAAATTTTGGGAGATTTACAAAAAAATGAAAAGAAAACAATTATTCTAGTTGAGCAAAATGCCAAAAAAGGTTTAGAGTTTTCTGATATTGGATATGTATTAGTATCTGGACAAACGGCAATAGCAGGAAGAGGTGATGATTTACTTAAAAATGATGATGTTGGACGTCTATTCCTAGGCGGATGATTAATTCAAAATTTTTTTTTAAAGGAATTCTTTGTGCAAAAGAATTCGATAGCCCTGCAATTGCTCTTGGTTTAAGTTTTTTAGCAATTGGAGCTTTATTAAAAAATTTAGGTTTTACAATTCAAGAAAGTATTTTTTCTACCTTTTTAACTTATGCATTACCTGGCTCACTTGTGATGGCAGAATCAATTTTGATTGGCGTTTCGTTACTAAATTTATTTTTTGCAGTTTGGTTAGTTAATGCAAGATTGTATCCGATGACTGTATCTTTAATGCCATTGTTAAAGCACCAAAGTCAACCAAGATGGAAGTATTATCTTTCATGTCATTTTGTTGCGGTATCTTCGTGGTTAATTCTTAAAAATAATTATAAAGATATTGAAAAAAAATATAGAGTCGATTTTTGGATAGGAATTGGAACTGCAACTTGGTTGATAGCAATTTTTTCAACTATCCTAGGTTATTACTCTGCTGATTTTTTAAATAGAGAAATGATGATTGGATTAGCTATAATTAATCCAATTTATTTTACTTGCACAATGATAGGAGTGATGAAGTCTATACAATTAAATGTTTCAATAATTTTAGGAGCTATCCTAGGACCTTTATTTTATTTTATTAGTCCTGATTGGTGTGTTTTGATTGGCGGGTTTTTAGCTGGAACTGTTGCTTTTGTAATTGGAGAGAAAAATGTCGGCTAATATTGTTTTAATAATAGTTATTACATCTTTAGCTACTTATATTTCAAGGTTTTTAGGAGCTTTTACATCTGAAATAATAGATGAAAATACTAAAATATATAGGTGGTTTAATTATTTAGCCTATTCGACATTGGCTGCTTTAATTTCTAGAATGATAATATTTCCAGCTGGTGCACTTTCTGACAGTAATTATTTGTCTAGATTTATCGTTGTGCTTTTAGCAATAATAATTTTTAAATTAACTAGAAATAATTTAGTTTACCCAACTTTATTCTCTGCTATCATTATGTTTTTATTAAGTAGCTTTGCGATATAAATGAAAAAAATTATTTTATTGTTGTTCTTGGTTTTAATACCAGGCATGTCACAAGCAGCATGTGATGATCCTTTAACCGATGGTGTTGATTATACTAACTGTAGATTTTCAGATGGACAAGATTTGCAAGGAAGTTATTTGCCTAACTCAAATTTATCATTTGCAAGTTTTATACAAGTAAATTTTGATAAAAGTATTATGATGACATCAAATTTGTCATTTGGAACTTTTCCAGAGTCAACATTTGTAAGAGCTAACTTATATGAGTCAACTCTAGTTGGTGGAAATTTTGAAAAAGCTAATTTTACAGGAGCAAATATGACAAGAGTTGATTTTATGGGCTCAACATTAATTGAAGCAAATTTTCAAAACGCAAATTTAATGGAAGCCAATTTTACCTCATCAAATATGACTAACGCTAATTTTGATGGAGCAAATTTAATTGGAGCTACATGGACCAATGGTGAAACATGTGGACCAAATTCAATTGGAGTTTGTAACAAATAATTATAATGGATAGCTTAGATACTATTCAAGGGTTTGATATTTCATTTAGTGATTATTCCAAAAGAATAATAAATATTAAAATTGAAGATGAAATAATAGATAAACTAATATTTCCTTTTAAAAAATTTGATATTACAGCTCTTGAATATAAACCTTTTACTAGATTTACACTTGCAAAATCTTTAGATGATTCAACAGGGGGGAAGCTAGGAAAATTTATAAACTCTGTTTTAAGAGATAGAGATACTGGTTGTTTTATTATAGGGCCTAAAAATAAATCTAAAAAAATTGATAATAATTTTCTTATTAAACTATCAACAGCTGTAACACACTTACTTGGTAATCCAAATTTTGATTCAATGGCTGGAAAATATTATGCAAGATTTCATGTTAAACATGAGGACAATAGCGACTCATATCTTAGAAAAGCATATACTAATATGGATCTTCATACTGATGGAACTTACGTCAAAGAAAAAACTGATTGGTTGTTAATGTTAAAAATGGAGGAAGAAAATGTTCAAGGAGGTGAAACTGCAATGTTACACCTTGATGATTGGGAACATTTAGATAGCTTAACTAATGATAAAGTTGGAAAACAAAACTTTATATGGGGTTCCCCAAAAAGTAAAAATGTTGATTACAAGGTGGAACATCCCGTTTTTTCAGAAGACGAAAATGGAAAACCACAAATTTCTTACATAGATCAATTTCCTGAGCCCAAAAATATGGAACAAGGACTATTTCTACAAAAATTGTCAGACTCTTTAGAGGGAAGTCAAAAAAAGATTGTAATGCCTTTACCAGTTGGCTTTTCAGTAGTTGCAAATAACTATTTCTGGCTTCATGGTAGAAAACCATTTGTAGAAAATAAAAAATTATCAAGAGAATTACTAAGAATAAGAGGTTCTTTTTTTACTAATTAATTAATTTTAGTGATAATAATCACTTAGTTTATCATGAAAATCGGATTTATTGGTACAGGACATATCTCAAAATCAGTAATCAATGGAATACTGGGATCAAAATTAAAAATTAATAAAATAATTGTTTCAAAGAGAAATTCAAAAATTTCAAGTGAACTTAAAAGAAAAAGTAAAAAGATAAAAATATCTGCTGATAATCAGGATATTATAAATCAATCAAATTGGGTTTTTTTAGCAGTAACACCAACGATTGGAAAAATTATTCTTCCAAAACTAAAATTTAAAAAAGGTCAAACGATAATAAGTTTTATATCAACTATAAAAATGACTGAATTAAAAAAATATATTAAAGTTAAAACCAAGATTATTAGAGCAATTCCTTTGCCTCCAATTTCTCTTAGAAAAGGACCGGTACCAATTTTTCCACCAGATAAACAAGTTAGAAATTTTTTTAATAAACTTGGCACATCTGTTGAAATAAAAAATGAAAACTTATCACTAAATTTTTGGTCAACTTCATCAATGATGGCACCATTTTATGAATTACTACAAACTCTGAGTGAATGGTTAGTAAAAAAAGGAATTAATAGGAGTGACTCTCAAAAGTATATTACCTCGTTATTTATTGCTTTATCTGAAGATGCAAAAATTAATTCAAATAAAGATTTAAAAGTACTTGTTAAAAATTCACAAACCCCAAAAGGTTTAAATGAACAAGCTGTAAAAGAATTAAGAAAACTAGGATTTTATAAATCTCTCAATAAAACAGCAAATAGCGTCTTGAATAGATTAAAAAAAAGTAAGTAAATGTCTGACAATATCTTACAGGTAAATAATCTTACAAAATTATTTGGAGGACTAGCAGCAGTATCAAATTGCTCATTAAATATTAGATCGGGTTCAATAACTGGAATAATTGGCCCAAACGGTTCAGGAAAAACTACATTATTTAATTTAATAGCTGGAAATTTAAAATCTAATGATGGAGAGGTAATATTTAATGATGAAAATATTACTGATGTACCATCGCATAAGTTGTTTGGCAGAGGATTATTAAGAACCTTTCAGATTGCACATGAATTTTCAAACTTAACAGTTTTAGAAAACTTAATGATGGTGCCATCAAATCAAAGCGGAGAAAATTTATTAAATGCACTTATCAAACCAGGACTAGTTAAAAAAGAGGAAAAAATTATTAGAGAAAAAGCCTATGAGGTTGTAGATTTTCTTAATTTAACACATTTAGCAAATGAAAGGGCAGGAAATCTTTCAGGAGGTCAAAAAAAATTATTAGAATTAGGCAGAACTATGATGGTTGATGCAAAATTGGTTTTACTTGATGAAGTAGGAGCAGGAGTTAATCGAACACTTTTAAAAGATCTGGGAACTGCAATATTAAAATTGAATAAAGAAAAAAATTACACTTTTTGTATGATAGAGCATGATATGGATTTTATAAGCAGAATGTGTGATCCAGTAATAGTAATGGCAGATGGTTCAGTTTTATTTGAAGGAACATCTGATGAAGTGAAAAAAAACGAAGCAGTAATAGAGAGCTATCTTGGAAAGTCAAACCTAACAAAAAAAGAAAATTAATGGCATACTTTGAAGGAGCTAAAATGACTGCAGGTTATGGAGATGGCCCTGATATTATTAGCTCATGTTCCATAACTGCAAATAGGGGGGAGATAGTAGCTATTCTAGGTCCAAATGGTGCTGGCAAATCAACAGCCATGAAAGCGATGCTCGGATTATTAAAATTAAAATCAGGCTCTGTAATTTTGAATGGTGAAGATATTTCAAAAATTAATCCTCAAGATCGAGTAAAAAAGGGTATTTCATTTGTTCCACAAACAAGAAATGTATTTGCAGAATTAACTGTTAGAGAAAATTTAGAGATCGGTGGCTTTTTGACAGAAGGGAATTTAGAAAATAAAATTGAGAGTATTTATAGTTTATTTCCGATCTTGAGTGAAAAAAAATCTCAAGTCGTCGGACAATTATCTGGTGGACAACGTCAGCAAGTCGCGCTTGGAAGAGCTTTAATGAGTGATCCATCAGTTCTTATGTTAGATGAGCCCACAGCTGGAGTTTCTCCAATTGTAATGGATGAATTGTTTGAACATATAATAAAAGTTAAAAAAACAAATGTTGCTGTTATTATGGTTGAGCAAAACGCAAAACAAGCATTAAGTATTTCAGACCGAGGCTATGTATTGGTAACAGGTCAAAATAAATTTGAGGGATCCGGTAATGATTTACTTGAGGATCCTGAGGTTCGTAGATCATTTTTGGGAGCATAATGGATTTCTTAAATGCAATAATTGTACTTTTTAATTTCACGGTGATACCAGCCTTAGCTTATGGTTCACAATTAGCTTTAGGTGCTATTTTTGTTACTTTAATTTACGCAGTTTTAAGATTTGCTAATTTTGCAACCGGAGACATGATGTCTTTTGGAACAATGTTTGCAGTTATTCTAACATATTATTTTCAGTCCTTAGGTTTTGGATTAGGTGTTTTACCAACAGCACTTTTAACAATTCCTTTCGCCATCCTAATGATGATTTTATATATGTTAATCATAGACAAATTTGTTTTCAGTTATTACAGGATAAAAAAGAGTCCTCCTGTTCAGTTTGCAATGGTTAGCGTAGGGGTAATGTTTGTCACTCAAGCCTTAATTAGAATAATCATTGGACCATCTGACAGAAGATTTTTAGATGGTGAAAAATTTATAATTAAAGCAACAGAATTTAAAGAAATGACTGGTCTTGCAGAAGGTATAACTTTAAAATCAACACAAGCAATAACAATAATCGTAACTTTAATTGTTGTTTCAATAATGTTTTGGTTTTTAAATAGAACTAAAACTGGAACAAGTATGAGAGCTTATTCAGACAATGAAGATTTAGCATTATTGTCTGGTATAGATCCTAAGAGAGTTGTTTTGATAACATGGGTCATCGCAGGAATTTTAGCTACTATTGGTGGAGTATTATACGGTTTAGATAAAAGTTATAGACCTTTTGTTTATTTTAATAATATGCTTCCAATATTCGCCGCAGCAATTGTTGGAGGAATCGGAAATCCATTTGGAGCCTTCCTAGGTGGATATGTTATAGCTTTTGCAGAAATATTTGTAACTTACGCATACAAAAGATTTATTTCATATCTATTACCTGAACATCTTGAGCCAGACTCTTTACTCCAGTTATTATCGACAGATTACAAGTTTGCAGTTTCATTCTCAATTTTAGTAATTGTTTTATTAATAAGGCCGTCAGGTATCTTTAAAGGAAAAGTAATATGAGAAATTATAAAAATGTCATCGCCGCATATTCAATCATGATATTTTTAATAATTTTGGTTGGGATATTTCAATCTTGGTCTATAGCATTAACTATTTTAAATTATTGTTTAATTTCTGCAGTTATGACAATTGGGGCAAATATACAATGGGGTTATGCTGGATTAATTAATTTTGGGATAATGGGATATACAGCATTAGGAGGATTAGCTGTAGTCTTAGTTTCGGTTGAACCAGTCAAAAAAGCTTGGCAAGTTGGAGGTTTAAATATTTTAGCTTGTATATGGATAATTGTTGCAATTATCTTTGTAGTTAAATTTATACTTAATAGATTTGATAAGTCTAAATTAAGAAATTACTCAGTAGCCTCTGTAATCTTGGGTGGAATAATTTTACTAAGAGTAACTGCTGCACCAGGAATAGAAGCTATAGAGTCAGTTGATCCAGCAAAGACAGGATTTCTTGGTGGCATGGGATTACCCGTTTTATTTTCCTGGATTTTCGGTGCGCTTTTGGCTGGCGGTTTAGCATTTGTCATAGGAAAGATCGCATTAGGTCTTCGTGCAGATTATTTAGCTATTGCAACATTATTAATAGCAGAAATTATCGTTTCAATTATTAAACATGAGGAATGGTTGGCAAGAGGTGTAAAAAATGTAATAGGATTAAAAAGACCAGCACCATACGAAATAGATCTACAAACTTCAGAATGGTTTATAAATTTAGTTACAAAATTTAATTCATCAAAATTAAATTTAATTAATTCAATCTCTGATAAGCAAGAAGCTCTAAATCAAATGGTTATTGATGCTTCATCGGTTTATGTAAAATTATGTTTTACAGGTTTATTTCTTACTGTTGTTATTTTCTTATTAATTGTGACTCAGAAAGCTCTTTATTCACCTTGGGGAAGAAAAATGAGAGCTATAAGAGATAATGAAGAGGCGGCAAGTGCAATGGGTAAAAATATTGTTAAAGAGCATCTACTTATTTTTATTTTGGGATCTGCAATTGTTGGCTTAGCTGGAGCTATGATGGTTACAAATGACGGTTTGTTTACACCAGGTAGCTATAGACCTATGAGATATACTTTTGTAATTTGGGTTATGGTTATAGTAGGTGGAACAGGAAATAATTTTGGAGCAATATTGGGGGGATTTGTAGTTTGGTTTTTATGGGTCGAAGCTGCTCCAATTGCATTATTTTTAATTAATTTGTTTACATCCCATCTGCCAGAAACTAATGCAGTGAGAGTTCACTTAATTGAAAGTGCCCCATATTTCAGATTCTTAGTTATTGGAATTGGTTTACTTTTAATAATGCGTTATAGACCACAAGGAATTATTCCGGAAAAAATTATTAAACAATAATGTATTATATTTTATTAGGTATTGTTTTAGGATTAATATTTTATTTATCTGACAAATATTTATTTTAAAACCCCAGTTAAGAAACTGGGGTTTTAATTTATAATTATCTTTGCTTTTTGTCTTTAAACTTTCCACCTTTTATTTCTTTTTCAATAAAAGATCCAAAAGCTTCACCAACATTTGTAAATTCAACAGCTGTAGCACCTTCATAGTTTACCGCTTTACCTTTAGCTAATAAATCAAGTGCTTTCTTTAACTCACCTGGATAAATTTTTGTTCCAGGAGCATTGGCTACTGACATTACATTTTTTTGAACAGTCATTCTGTCAGCTTTTCCACCAGCTTGCATTGCAAGTGTGATTAAGGCTGCTGCATCATAACTTTCACCTGTGTAAGGACCTGATGAGTCAATACCACCAGCACTAGCAACTTTTTTAAATATACCAGCACCTTTACCCATTGATCCCGGTAAAGATCCAAATGATTTATTTAAATCTTTTCCAAATCTGTCAGTAAGAGAGTCACCAATCATTCCATCCGAAAGAACAAAAGTATCAAATGATCCAGAGTCTAATGATCCTTGAATTATACTACCACCAGCTTGATCTAAGTAACCTAAAACGGCAAGAGCATCTCCACCTGCTGCTGCAAGTGTCGCTACTTCTGCACCATAGTCACCTTTACCTTCTTCGTGTGCTGTAACAGCTGTTACTTTAATTCCATGAGCTTTAACTGCAGCTACATAAACATCTGCTAAACCTTTTCCGTAGTCATTGTTAGTATGAGTTACAGCTAATGATTTAACTTTTCTGTCCTTTGTAATATCTGCTAAGACTTGTCCTCCTCTAGCATCTGATGGAGCAGTTCTAAAGAAATAACCATTATCATTAAGATCAGTTAATCCTGGAGATGTAGCTGATGGTGAAATCATAACAACACCATTTGGTACGGCAACATTAGTTGCTATTGCACCTGTAACACCAGAACAATCAGCACCCATAATAGCAACAACACCACCTGAAACTAGGCCTTCAGCAGCAGTTGTAGCAGCAGCAGAGTCAACACAAGTTGAGTCAGCTCTTTCTACAGATATTTTTTTTCCACCAAGTAATGAACCAGAATCCGAAGCTTCTTTAAAGGCTAGTTCAGCAGAAGCTGCCATTGCAGGTGTTAGAGTTTCAATTGGACCAGTAAATCCTAAAATAATACCCATTTTAATTCCATGTCCATCTGAAAAAGCTTTTGAAGTAAAGCTTAAGATAAACACGAATATACCTATTAATAATTTTTTCATATTTTCCCTTTAATTGTTAACAATTTATATAATTAAAATTAAATCCTATTAAATTATTATTTCAATGAGAAAATTGTCAACATTTTCCTAAAAAATCTTGCTACTTAGCAATATTTTAAAAATTTAATGTAGCTGTTATAAAAAAATTTGCGTCAATAGAGCTACTTTTAACATGACTATGATCATCTGTAAAAATAGATTTAAAGCCAATTTTCAAAGCATCATCAAAGTTTTTATAATAACTTAATATCATATCCTTTTGCCTCCCAGAGGGACTAAGACTTATTGTATGGTCATCATATGGCACTTCACCGTTTTTATTTGCAAGACCCATTAGTCTAAATTTCATATTGCCTTTTTCTACTCTATTTGGCTGTGATAGAGATAATTTTAATTGATCATTATTAAACAAATTATTAAATTTAAAACCTATTTCAAAATTTGATGAAATTATACCCGAAGAGTCAATTACCATCTTGTTAGTGTCATTATTTATCATAGTATGACTCATCATTGAGTTTAAGAAAAAAGATCCAAAACTATTTGTATTTTTTAATAAATTAATACCATAATAGTTTGATATACTACCATTATCTCCCAATCCAAAAGCACCTTCTGACTTAGATAATAGAAATGAATTTTTTTCCTTCATAAAACCACTTATTAAAGAGTAAAGATTATTCTGATCATTCTTTAAATCAATTGACATAGAAAGGTTTTCTACAGGTAAAATTATATCTTTATTTACATTTGTAAGAGGGTTTAAATTAGAATTATTATATCCAATTACGATATCATTGCCCATTAAATAAAACTTACTATTAAAACCTAAACCTTTATTTACTGTTGTGAACGGATTTTTATAAAATTTGTTTTTAAATCTGTTATAATTCTGATCGGCTATATTATTTTGATCTAACGTTATACTCACTCCTCTATCAAATTTATCTTTAAGATTAATAAATTCACCCTCAAAGTTTTGGGAATCAAAATCATTTTCAATTTTTTTATAATTTCTAAGATTATTTAATTCGTCGTTAATTGTTAAATCAATAATCTGAGGATTATTCCCATCGCTGATAAAATCGGAAACATTAAAAATAAATCCACCATTTAATGCATCGTAGGCATAAACTTTTTTATCTTTTAATGAACTGTAAATAGCATCACCTATTGAATTTGATGTAGTAATACGTGAACTTTTAATAGGATATTTCATCATATTTGCAAAAGGAATTGGATCTGCAGATCCACTTCCACCGCCACCAGAACCTCCACCCCCTCCAAAAGAAAGCGGATTTCTGCTAGTTGTTATAGGTGATAATGCTGCATAAAAATCAGGTACACCATGTCCCCATTCATTATGGTATCCGTGTTTCACTGATGCTCCATGTGTTGTAAACGTTGTATTGCCTGTTGGTGTAAACCAATCATTATTTGCTGATGCTAATAATCTATCTGCTAATTGCTCAGGGGTATGATTTGGAAAAGCTTGAGCAAGCAATGCAATACCTCCACTTATCATTGGACTTCCCATTGAAGAACCTTGAATATTATCATACTCACTAGACCCTCCGGCAGTTACATGAGAACCAGAGCTAATTTTGAAATCGTCGACTGTTAAACAATATTCTTTGCTATTTCCGCACGCATTTCCTTTTCTAGTAAAGTCTGATGTGCTAGCGCTGTTTAATGAAGAGCCAGTATAATCTGCATAAATTATTGTTATCCATGCATCAGATAAATCTGTCGTTTCTTTTACACCGTCATAAAAAAATGGAAGAGCTGCCATAGCATCTGCATCATCTTCAACAACATTTCCAGCAGAGAAAACTATAATACCATTATTTTGAAAATTATCTAATGCAGCTATATAAGTATCAACATCAGTTGAACTTGTAAAAAGACTTGTGCTTGCTGCAAGTTGTTCAGCATGGGTTGTGCTATTTGCCGTCATTAAATTTTGTAAAGTAGTTGCTTCAAAAGTATCCACACAAACCCCACCAATTTTTTGAGCACAAAATCCCCAACTATTATTTGAAGAAACTGCAGATAAGGCTCTTGCTGAGTCTAAATCGCCAGCCATATTAGTACCTGAAGTACCTACATGTGAAAAAGCTACATCTGCATCTGGCGCAACTCCTTGTCTAGATGCATTAATATCTCCAACAGCAATTCCAGCGACATGGATGCAGTGATTTAATTCTGTGTGACTAGGATTAAAAGTTGCATCATTGTCAATCATGGTTACAGTTTTATTATTAAATTGTTCGTGATTTTCATCACAACCAAAGTCAGCAACATGTACAGTTTCCCCTTCTCCCGTAAGATATTGACCACTACCATCTTTGAACGAGTGAGCTTTGTGAATATTTAATAATTCAAATGGATGACCACCTGTGACATCTCCATCTACATTTGTCCAAGCAGTTCTGTTTGTAATAGTATTTTGCTGAGAAGTGTCTTCTGTATAAGCTGTAGAGTTACAAGCAAGAACATAATCGTGAATTGTTATTGTAGTCTCTGTGTTACCAGTTGTTTCTAATCCACCAGTAGCTGAAGCTGATATAATAATTGTTTCTGATGTCTCGTTAGTTGTATCGTTAACTGGAGCAAGTGTTATTTGTGCAGTTGTACCACCGGATACAATAGTGGTTGTAGAAGATGTAAGATTATAATCTACACCATTTGTTGCTGTACCACTAGTTGAATAGGTTATAACAACATTAGACGAATGAGCTTTTGTTAAATTAGCAGTTATAGTTAAACCAGTACTGCATTCTGAAATATTCTTACTTGAAACTGTATAGGATAATGTTGGTGGAGTTGAAGAACCACCTCCTCCACCACTACCTCCTGCAGCAGCTAATGCAGTAATTGCCGCAAGTCCACCAATTGATGGAGTTGAGAATTCTTCTTTTTTTGCTTTTCTTTCAGAAATTATTTTATTAAGTGAATTTGGATCAAACGAGTTGTAAATATTTAAAAGAATTTCATTTCTTTTAAATTCAGAAATATAATTTTTTTTATATGTTAGGTAGTTTATATCTTCAGTTAAAGCATAGATATCTTTTGGCTTTGCTTTAATATGTCTATTGAGATTGGAAAAATCTTTCTCATCTAGAGAAAACTTCTTATTTAAATAATCTTCTGAAAAGACTGTTGGTTTATCAAATAAACTTTCTTCTAATTTTTTTTCTTTTTTATAATTTGGATTTAAAAATCTTTTTAAATTAAAAAAAGGGCTTTCTTTAAATATATTTTTTTTTTCTAAAGGTAAATCTAATTTAATTATTTGTTGTATTATTCCAGACTTATTTTTTATAAGATTAATTGATTCATCTTCAAAAGTTATATTTTTATTATCAAAACATGATTTTAGCTTAATTTTGTATTGATCAAAGCTCTCATAATCATCAAAACATTTCTTTGCCTCTTCATAATTTTTAAATACTGTTGCTTGACTATAAGTGATTGATAAACAAAAAATAAATAATATTTTTATATATGTAAAACAACAATTTCTATTTGTCATATAGTTTTGTTTTATTTATCTATTAGGAGTATTAGTAGCAATAAACTGTTTTTTAACATTTTCCCTAAAATAAATATATACTCCTGCCAAAATTATTATTGCTGCTCCTATAAATGTTCTTGTTTCAGGAATAGTATCAAACAATACATACCCCGCAAAAGAAGCAAAAACAATATATGAGTATTCAAAAATTGAAACTACAGAAGGTGACGCAACACTATATGCTGTAAAGACACAAAAAAACGAAATTGATGCAACAATTCCCATAACAAAAACATAAGGCCACGAATCTGTAGGGTTAGTAAACCATTCTCTGAATATAAATTGCATAGTTGGATCTGAAAAATTGCTAAATTTTCCATCTCCAGAAATTATATAAATTATAATACTCGTTAATGTTGCGAAAATATAAAGCAATGTCATTTGAGTATATATATTATCTTTTTCAGAAGTGTATTTTGTTATTGTCATAGAACATGCGTAGCACAAAGCGCATCCAACAGGTGCTAATTTAAAAAAATTAAACTCTTCAAGAGTTGGATTTAATACAATCAATACTCCAATAAAACCAATAACAATTGCACTCCATCTTCTAATTCCAATTTGTTCTTTTAAGAAAAATTTAGCGAAAATAGACATGAAGAATGGACATGAGAAAAATAAAGCACTAACCATTGCAAGAGACATAAATGTTAGTGATATATAAAAAAAAGCAAACCCAAAAAAGAAACAAATAACTCTTACTAATGTTAAAAAAGGGTAATGCGTTTTAAGAGAAATTTTTTTTTTTGCTATTAAAAAATAAGAAATGAGGATAGTTGCTTGTATTAATGTCCGCCCTAAATATAGCTCAAATAATGCAATGTCTTCAAAAATAAACTTAATTAAAGAGTCTTGAATGGAGAAAAAAGCCATTCCAGTAATAATAAACAGAATACCTTTTGTATTGTCATTTGTTTGCATATCGCACATATATCAAAAAAACTTTAACCTTCATAATTAATAAGATACTCTAAAAAGTATTTATGGAAGATTTTAAACCAATTTTTGGTAGCTGTATTTGTGGAGAAATTGAATATACTATTAAATCTAAGCCTTTATTTACACATGCTTGTCATTGTAAAGATTGTAAGAAAATAACCGGATCATCTTTCGTTATTAATACAAGTATTTTTGAAAGTTCATTAGATATCAAAGGTGAGCTTATAGAAAAGAAGTTAATTGCAGGTAGTGGAAAAAGCTGCAAGGTTTACTTTTGTAAAAAGTGTGGTGTTTACATTTATTCTGACTATGAATTCGCTGTTAAAAGGATAAGTATCAGAACAAATACTTTATCTAATCCAGAGCTTTTTCCACCTCAAGCACACATATTTGTTAAAAGTAAAGATCCATGGATAAATATTGTAAACAAAGATATTTGCTATGATGAAATGTATGATCCTAAAATTGCTTGGCCTAAAGAAAGTTTAGATAGATATAAAAAATATCTTGAGACTAATTAAGGATAAAATCAGCCGCTCTTTCGCCTATCATTAAAGTTGGTGCATTTAAATTACCACTTGTAATCTCTGGCATAACCGAGGCATCTGCAACTCTTAAATTTTCTAAACCGTGAACTTTCAATTTTTCGTCAACTACCGCCATTTTGTCCACACCCATTTTTAATGTGCAGGATGGATGATAAGCTGTCTCGGCTTTTGATCTAATATACTCCGTAATTTGCTCATCATCAGTTGCTCTTTCACCTGGACCAATCTCTTTTCCAGCATAAGGCTTCATTGAGTCTTGACCTAAAATCTTTCTAGCTACACGAACACATTTAATTGTTTCTTTTAAGTCATATTCATCTTCTAAATAATTAAATTGAATTTTTGGGTAATCGTATGGATTTGAACTATTTAATTTAATATGTCCTCTACTTTTAGGTTGATTCAAACTCGCGTGTAATTGATAACCATGTCTGTCAGGGTCAACTAATCCATGATCGATTACAAATGCTGGAAAAAAATGAAATTGAATATTCGGATAGCTTTTGTCTTCTGAAGATTTGCAAAAACCACCTGCTTCTAAAAATGAAGTAGAACATGGGCCACTTTTTGAAAGAAACCATTGAATACCAATTTTAAACATATTTATTTTGTTAACATAAGAATAGAGAGTATCTTTAGTTTTGCATTCTTGCTGAATGTAGGTTTCTAAGTGATCTTGTAAATTTTGACCCACTCCTTCTAAAGAGTGGATAACGTTAATCCCTTTATCTTTTAAATCTTTTTCAGGTCCAACACCTGATAACAACAATAGTTGTGGTGAATTGATTGAACCTCCACTCAACACAACTTCTTTATTTGCATAAACTTTTGTGACTTTATTTTTTATATTTACTTCTATTCCGACTGCTTTCTTTCCTTCAAAAATAATTCTTTCAGCAAACGAATTTGTAAAGACTTTTAAATTTTTTCTTTTTTTTGCTGGTTCTAGATAATATTTAGAAGCGCTAGCTCTTTGTCCTTTATGAATTGTAATGTCATACATTCCAAATCCCTCTTGATCTTCCCCGTTCATGTCATCATTTTTTTTATATCCTGCTTCGACAGAAGCATTAATAAAAGCACTAAACAATGGATTTTTGTTTTTGGATTGATTTACTGGTAAAATTCCTTTCCCACCTCTGAATTTATTCTCTCCTTCAGACCATGTCTCAATTTTTTTAAAAAATGGTAAAACATTTTCATAAGACCATGATTTTAGACCAAATGAAGCCCATCTTTCATAATCTTTTTTGTTTCCTCGAACGTAAACCATCCCATTATGCGCAGAACAACCGCCTATCATTTTTCCTCTTGGGCAAAATAATCTTCTATTATTTAAATTAGGTTCTGGTTCCGAATAATATTTATAATTATATTTTGGATCATGCATAGCATACAAAATTGCCAAAGGCATATTAACCTTCCAAATATCACTAGATCCACCCGCTTCAAATAAAGCAACTTTAAATTTACCATTTTCGCTTAGTCTATTTGCAAGAACACAACCTGCTGTACCAGCACCGATTATTATATAATCAAAATTCATTTTAATTTTAATTTTAATAATTCTTTGTATTGATTAATATTTTTCATTTTAATACCAACTTTTTTTGATGCTTCATCAAATTTTCTGAGAAGTATGGAACTTTTGAAATAATCTTTGTTTTCAAAATCTTCACACTCTTTCTCATTTAAAACTCCTCCTTGAAGTTTTAGACTAATCTTCGATGCTTTAGACAATTTGTTATAATACCTTTTGTCTCTTGCTAAATATCGCTTGGCTAAAACATGATATTTAATTGGGTTTACAACTTTATTGCTAAAATATTTTTTTAGAAATTTATATCCAATTACTTCATGTTCACCATCTTTATTATTTTCTACTAATTTATCTGGGTCATCGATAACAAAATGTCCATAATCATGAAGTAAGCAAGAACATATTAGATCATCGTCACATTTTGCCTTTTCTGCAAGCATTGCAGATTGAATCATGTGATCTGCTATCGTTATATTTTCACCTACATATAAAGATTTATTACTTTCAAAATTATAAATAATTTCTTCTACAATTTGCATTTATTTTTTTAATTTACCTGTAAGTACAAGATCATCAGTTTTAAAATTATTTTTATTCTCATTAATAAAATCATCCATAATTTTTATTTTATCTTCTTCAAATTCTGTAACTTTTCGTTTATCTAGATCAATATAAAGAGAGAGACTTTCTGTTGTTGCTGCAAGTTTTTTTGTTTTTTTTTCAATCATTTCACATTTTAAATGTAATCTTTTTTTATCATGATCAAAAAAAGTGCAATAAACATCTACTTCTTCATTCTCTTTAACTTCGTTGTTATAAGTTGTTCTTGTTTCAACCACCATTGTGCTTCTTTTATTAATTTGTGCTTTAGCTCCACCCATTTCAAATTTATTAAGCATCGTCTCCCAAGCTTCATCAAAAATTAAAACATAATAAGCCATGTTCATATGCTCATTATAATCTGTCCAATCTTTAATTATTTTTCTCGAAGCCAAATGAAATGACATTTTATCAGCTTTTATTTATTTTATTTGCTACTAACAATTTTCTTTGCATCTCTCGTAAAACTGGTCTTTCTATTAATTTGCCATCAATTACAACCAAACCTGTATCAGCTTTTTTAAATTGATCCATAATTCTTTTAGCTTTACTTATCTCTTCTTCTGATGGAGTAAAAATTTCATTTAAAATACTTATTTGTTTTGGATGAATAGATCCTTTTCCAGTAAAACCTAAGTTTTTAACAAACTGCGCTTCTTTTTTCATTCCTTCCATATTTTCAAGATTTAAATACGGAACATCAATAACATCAACTCCTTTACTTGCACCAGCATGAACTAATCTTGATCTTGCATAAACTAAATTCTCTAATTTGTTTTCCACTCTCAATTCTGCTGCCATATCTTCTCCCCCGAAATATAGAGCAACTATTCTATCGCTAGAATGTGCAATATCATAAATACTTTCAAGAGCTTGATTAGTTTCCATTATAACATGAAGATCAGTATCTAAACCACAATCAGTAAGCATGTCATCAATAAATGTAATTTCGTCAGGCGTTCTAACTTTAGGTAACATGATAGCTTTAACTTTTAGTTTATTTGAAGCAATAGCTTCTAAGTCTAGAAGTCCATGTTTGGTTCTTTGACAATTTAATCTAACAACTAATTCAACATCATTTTTTACTTCTAGTGACTTTAATGCATCAATAGTATTTTTTCTTGCTTCATCTTTATCTTTCATGGCTATTCCATCTTCTAATTCAATACAAACCATATCAGCACCTGAAGCTAAGGCTTTTGGAAACATTTCTGGTTGAAGACCTGGGGTAAATATAAAACTACGTCTTACTCTTAGTTTATTTAAGTCCATTTAATTTTATTTCCTATAATTATTAATGATATGATATTATATTTTTCTATAAATAAAAATGAACAATAAAGTCTTCATCTCATGCGCAGTTACAGGATCTGGTGATACAGCAAGCAAACATCCTGATTTGCCCAAAACTCCAGAACAAATTGCAAAAGCAGCAATAGAGTCTGCGAAAGCCGGTGCTGCTATTGCTCATATTCATGTTAGAGAGAAAGATGGAACTCCAAGTAGAAGACTCGAGCTTTATAAAGAAGTAGTTGATAGAGTAAGATCATCTGAAACTGATGTGATTCTTAATCTTACAACAGGAATGGGTGGTGATTTAGATATAGGTCAAGGCAAGAACCCTTTAGAATTTGGTCCGATGACAGACATGGCAAATGTAATGGAGAGAATTGCGAATGCTGAACAATTTCTTCCAGAAATATGTACACTTGATTGCGGTACATTAAATTTTGGAGACAGTTCTGTTATCACAGTTAATACACCTAACGATTTAAGAAAAGCCGCAAAAAAGCTTAAGGAAATAAAAGTTAAACCTGAAATAGAAGCTTTTGATTTGGGAAATATGTGGTTTGGAGCTCAATTATATAAAGAGGGATTGTTAAGTGATCCACCTCTTTTTCAAATGTGTTTAGGAATTCCGTGGGGAGCGCCCGCAACACCTTTAGCTATGCAAGCAATGAAAGATATAATGCCCAAAGAAGGTATATGGTCAGGTTTTGCAATATCTAAAAATGAAATGCCATATGTTGCTCAAACTGTAGTAATGGGAGGTAACCCAAGAGTTGGATTAGAGGATAATTTATATTTATCTAAAGGTAAATTGGCAACAAATCCTCAATTAGTTGAGAAAGCTATGAGAATAGTTACAGATCTTGGTGTAGAAATTATGTCACCTTCAGAAACAAGAGAAAAATTAAAACTTGTAAAACACAAGTAATGTCAAAAATTAAAACTGTGGGAATTGTTGGAACTGGTGTCATAGGGACTGGATGGATAATAAGAAATTTAGCACACAATAAAATCGTTCATGCATATGATCAAAATAAAAATCTTAAAAGTTATGTTTTAAAAGAGATAAGAAGAACTTCAAAGAGTATAAAAAAACTTTTTGGAAAAAAGATTTTAATTAAAAATTTAAAATTTTTTAATTCTCTTGAAAAAGCTCTTGCAAATGTCGATTTTGTTCAAGAAAGTGTATTAGAAAATTATAAAGTTAAAACTGATTTGATAAAAAAAATCTCAAAATATGTTAAATCAAATGTAATTATTTCCTCAAGCTCTTCAGGACTTTTACCCTCTAAAATTTTTTCTAAGAGTAAAAATCCACAAAGAGGCTTAATTGGACATCCATTTAACCCAGCATATTTGTTGCCAGCAGTTGAAATAGTTCCTGGAAAAAAAACCACAAAAAAGTTTCTTTTAGATGCAAATAAATATTACAAATCAATCTCAATGAAGCCAATTATGCTTAAAAAAGAATTACCAGGTTATCTATCAGATAGACTCCAAGAAGCATTGTGGAGAGAAGGTTTGCATATAATTAACGAAAATTATGCAACAACTCAAGAATTAGATCGTGCAATAGAAGATGGACCAGGTCTTAGATACTCATTAATGGGTACTTTTTTAACATTTCATCTTGCAGGAGGTAATAAAGGAATGAAACATATGTTAAAACAATTTGGTCCAGCATTAAAATTACCTTGGACAAAATTAAAAGCTCCAAAATTAACAAATAAATTATCTGATAAACTTATATCAGGCACAAAAAAACAAGCCAAAGGTAAATCAATTAATATGCTTTCAAATATTAGGGATCAATATTTAGTTGATGTCTTAAAAATTAGAAAAAAATATGAGAATAAAATTAGAAATTGATGAAAGAAAAAATTTTTATAAATAAAACTGGCGGATGTATCTGTGGAAATATAACTTTTAACGTTAAGCTTGATGAAGTTCCTTTAGTTTTCAATTGTCATTGCATTGATTGTAGAAAAAAAATAGGGGGAATGATGACAATAATACTGCTTAGAGACGGAGCAATAGATATAGATAAATCAAAATTGAAAATTTATGAACACGAAGGAGGCAGTGGTAATAAAATAAAAAAACATTTTTGTGGAAAGTGCGCAGCACCAATTTTGACTTATGTGGAAAAGTACAAGAAATACTATTTATATGCAGGTTTACTGGATGATATCAGTTTTTTAAAAAAAGCAGAAAATATACATTATAAAGAGTCTCATTTCCCATTTATGGAAATAAATGAAAAAAATATTAAAGTTTAGTTGTTAGTGCATTCTTAAAGTATTGCCATCTACGGCAATTACTTGCCCAGATATTCTTGGAGCATCATTAGAAATTAGAAAGCTACAAATTTTCCCAATGTCGTCTTCGTATACCCAAGTATTCATTGACGTCATTGAAACAAATTCTTTTTCTATTAATTTTTTTGAAACATTTAAAAATTTAGATTTATCTCTTATGACTCTTCCCATTCTATCTCCTTTAATTGTTCCTGGACAAATAGCATTTACTCTAATTTTAAATTTTCCTAGTTCCATTGCCAATGTTTTGGTTATACCAACAACTGCCCACTTACTTGCACAGTAAGGAGATCTTAATGGAAATCCAAATATACCTGCGGTTGATGATAAATTTATTATTGCTCCGCTTTTATTTTTTTTAAGCATTGGAATTGAATACTTTGAAAAATAAAAATGGCTTATAACATTCACCTTTAAAGTATTTTCCCAATCTTTACTTTTTAATTTTTCGAGTGTTCCAGTTGGCCCGGCAATTCCAACATTATTAATAAGAGCATCAATTTTTTTTGTTTTTTTTAATACTTTGGTAAAAAAATTCTTTACCTGGTTCTCGTCTGAGGCATCACATTGAAAAACAAATAATTTTTTATTATTTAGTTTATGCTTTTTGCATTTGTTAAGAAAAGTGGCATTGATATCACAAAGATATACTGTTGCACCTTTCTCTAAAAATATTTTTGCCGAACTCCAGCCTATCCCTGAACCTCCAGCAGATATAATTATTCTTTTGTTTTTTAAATCTATACTCATAATTTTAAGATTTACTCAAAGAGTGTTGTAGCTCTTTATTAGTGATATATCCTTTAACATTTCCTTGTTTATCAACCACCTCGCAATTGGCATTATTACAAACAACTTGTGGCAAAAACTCCTCAATAAACTGGTCTTCATGTATTTTAATAAGATTATTTTTTTCTTCATTAGTTGTTTCATTTATTGATTTCATTATAATTTTAGCTTTAATCACTTTTGCTCTATTTACATCCTTTACAAAAGCTTCAACATAATCATCAGCTGGATTCATAATAATATCTACAGGGGTTCCAACTTGAACAAGCTTGCCAGCATTAAGAATTCCAATATGATCACCAAGCTTTAATGACTCATCTAAGTCATGAGTAATAAATACAATAGTTTTTTTTAGTTCCGATTGAAGAGCTAGTAACTGTTTTTGCATATCACTTCTAATTAAAGGATCTAAAGCTGAAAAAGCTTCATCCATTAACATTATATCTGTATCAGTTGCCAATGCTCTTGCTAGTCCAACTCGTTGTTGCATACCTCCAGATAACTGATTTGGAAATTGATTTTCAAAACCTGTTAATCCAACAGATTCTATTTTTTCCATAGATACATTGTTTCTCTTTTCAAGCTCTACACCTTGCATTTCAAGTCCATACCCAACATTTTGCAATACTGTTTTGTGAGGAAACAAACCGAACCTTTGAAAAACCATACTCATTTTATGTCGTCTAAAATCAATTAGCTCTTCTTTTTTAAGGCTCATTACATTAGTTCCTTCAATTAGGATTTCACCATCAGTTGGATCTATTAATCTATTTAAATGTCTTATGAGAGTTGATTTACCTGAACCCGATAAACCCATACAAACAAATGTTTCACCTTCATTAATTTTTAGAGTTACATTGTCTAGTCCAACTGTGTGACCTGTTTTTTCTAAAATTTCTTCCTTACTTAAACCATCTTTGACCATCTGCAAAACACTGGATGGTTTTGGACCAAATATTTTAAATACATTATTTATTTCAATTTTAGACATTCGAACAAACTTAGTTGTTATCTTAACAAATAACTTAACGCTAATAAATCTCTCAAAAAATATTAAGTCAACTATTAATTGAATTGAAATGTGAATTATTTTATATAATCATTATTTATGCACTCAATTTCAAAAATCTCAAAAAATGGGACTTATCTCCAAGTAATTTGGGATGACGGGAAAGAAAGTAAATTTAATTATATGTGGCTGAGAGATAATTGTCCAACAGCACACGATAAAGATTCTAGGCATCGAATGTTTAATATTTTAGATGTGTCAGAAAATATAAACCCAAAAAAATATAATCTTAATAATGATGGTGAATTAGAAATAGAGTGGAGTGAGGGAAATCATGTAAGCCATTATGATATTAATTGGCTTAGAGAAAATTGCTACACAATAAAAAATAACGAAGAATACAAATCACCTTATCAATTGTGGGATGGCAGTTTAGAAAAAAATATTGATAGTATATACATAGATCATAATGAAATAATATCTTCTGAACAGGGATTAATAAAATGGTTAGAACTTCTTCATTATAAAGGAATAGCCATAGTTTATAATGCTCCAGTAGAAAAAAATTCTGCGTTTCCTGTTTTAAATAGAATTAGCCACACAAGAGAGACATTTTTTAAAACACCTTTTGAAGTTATAAATATACCAAAACCGAATAACTCAGCTTATACAGCTCATGCACTTCAAAATCATATGGATTTACCATGGTTTGAAAATCCTCCAGGGTATCAATTTTTGCATTGTTTAGTTAATTCTGCAAAAGGAGGTGACTCATCAGCAGTAGATGCATTCGCTGTTGCAGAATATTTAAAGAATAACGACAGAGATACTTTTGATACGCTAACAAAAATTCCTTTAAAGTTTAGAGACAAAGATTACACTCAAGAAGCTCACAGAAGCTTTTATGGCACTGCAATTAGTCTAACAAAAGATGGTGATTATAATGATGTTAGATTTAGTACTGCAACCATGGATGCATTAGATTGTCACCCAGAACAAATGGATAAAGTTTATAAATCTCATCATAAATTTGGGAAACTTTTACACGATGACAAATTTCAAATAAAATTTAGGCTAAGACCAGGAGATATATATACATTCAATAATAGAAGAGTGCTTCATGGAAGAACTGAATTTGATCCAAATTCTGGACACAGACACCTACAAGGTTATTACATGGATAGAGATGAAATTGTGGGTAGATTAAATTATCTTAAGAAATAAAAAAAAAGGGCTTTGAAAATCAAAGCCCTTTTTATCTAATTTATTTTAAAGTTATTATGGAAGCCAACTTTTCCATTTATCTGGATTATTGTCTAACCACTCATTAACAACTTCTTTTACATCTCTTTTCTTAATATCAACTTCAACTAACATTTTAGCTTGGTCAATATTTTGTAAAGACATTTTTTCAAAGAACTTCTTAGCATCAGCATGTTCTGCACTAGCAAAAGTAGCTGGGTTACCGTAGTTCATCGTGTAATCTTTAGCCCAACCAGTTGCTGGCCATCCTTTTGTTCCACAATCTTTCCAGTTTCCTGCTTCTGTGAACGTATCTGGATCACAAACTTTATGTTCAGGTAGTTGCACTCCAACCATATCAAACTCTCCAAAGAACCAATGCGGAGACCATAGATAAAGTAGGAATGGTTCTTTTCGCATGTAAGCAGCTTTTGCTTCTGCGATAGCAGCAGCTTCTGTTCCAAGTTCGTCAGCTTGGAAGTCTATTCCTAAGAGATCAAGTCTTTTTTGGTCATGACAGTTCCAACCTGCAACCGGACATCCAATTAGTCTACCTCTCTTACCACTTTCAATAGTTGCAAATTTTGCTTTATGTTTGTTTAAATCTTTCCAAGTTTTTATGCCAAGTTCCTCTGCTGCATATCTAGGTATCCAATAATCAGATAAACCAATTATTCCAGATGTTCCTAAAAGATCTACACTTCCATCACCGTTGTATGTTCCAACGACTTTACCTTCGTATATTAGGTCTTCTTTTAACATTACAGAATCAGCTTCAGCATAACTTGGCCAACTTTCACATGCAAAATCTAGTTCTCCAGCAGCAATAGCTTCCCATAATCCAGTTCCAGATGGGAATACTGTTTGTTTAACTTTATATCCCATTTCTCTTTCAAGGATTGCAACTGCAACTTCACATGTAATTATCCCACCAGTCCAATCTGCTATAGCCGCATGAAGTCTTTTGGCAGCATTGGCATGACCAAAAGATCCAATTAGCAACACTACAGAAAGAATAAGTGTTGATATTTTCTTTGATAACTTCATTTACTTCCTCTCTTTTTAATTAATTAAAGTCCTATTTTAGAACAAATTATAACTGTCTGTAAACCTTGCAAATCACCACTATTTTATTGGTTTATAAACCCAAGGCTTCTCTTTGTTTCTTTGTATATGCAAGTGTAATTCTATCGATGATTATAGCTAACAGTACAATTCCAATCCCTGCCGCTAGACCTCTACCAGTATCGGACCTTGCTAGACCATTAAATACCTCTAAACCCAAGCCCTTACCACCAATAAGCGGTGTAACTATTTGCATAGCAAAAGCCATAATTACAGTCTGATTAAATCCAATAACTAAACTTGGAACAGCTAATGGGAATTTGACTTTATTTAATGTTTGAATAAGTGTTCCACCAAATGATCTTGATACTTCAGAGTAAGTACCAGAAACCTGTGTTAAACCTAGTGATGTTAATCTAATTATTGGTGGAATTGAATATATTACAGTTGCAAGAACAGCTGAAACTGTTCCACCTCCAAAAAACATTAGAACAGGAATTAAATAACAGAAATAAGGAAGTGTTTGCATTGCATCTAACACAACGTTTTGAATATTTCTAAATCTTTCATTGTAAGATGCAATTATTCCAAGAGGAACTCCTATAACAAAACATAGCACAACTGACACAAGTACTGACGATAAAGTTATCATTGATTGAGTCCATATTCCACATGCACCAATAAATAGAAGAAGGACTGCAGTAATTATTGCAAATCTTATTCCAACAGTTATATAACCCAAAGCTGCAAATACTGCCAATGTATACCACCAAGGTATTTGGGTTAGAAAAACATCTAAAGGTCTTAACAAATTTAAATAAACAAAAGCTCTTAAACCTTTTGCAAAAGAAATAAATCCTGGATTTACAGTCAGGCTTTCCACTGCATTAGTAATTGGTTGTCTTATCGATAATTTCCATTCTTTTGGAAATGTTCCAATTTCTAAAAAGTAATGATCTATAAATGCAATTAGAAATAAAACTAGAAAATAAGGAATAACATAAAATCTTTTACTAATAAATTCACCAATGTTTTCCGCTGTAGATTTATTAAAAACCGAAATTAAGATTCTAAATACTACTGCTATAGCAGATGTAACTGTTTGACATATACTTTTTAAAATCTTATTTCCAAAACTTAGTGGCATTTCTAAAATTTTTGCGATTTGGTATTTTTCCCAACTTTGAGGAAGCAAGTAAAATCTTTGTACATCTGAAGGAAGCCTTTCTTTATTTTTACTAAACGCTAAACTAAATCTATCAAACATTATCGCCATAAATAAAATGCATAACCCACCTTCCATTGCCCAACCAACATCCAATCTTCTTATTGCTTGCCAAACTTGACCACCAATACCTTCAGCACCTATAAAACATGCAAGAACCACTAACGCTAATGCCATCATTATTACCTGGTTAATACCCATCATTATACTTGGTAAAGATAATGGAATTTTAATTTTAAATAACAATTGAAGTTTACTTGAACCAAAGGAAGTTGCAGACTCAATAGTTTGAGCTGGCACTTGTCTTATACCAGTGTTTGTCAATCTTATTATTGGAGGCATTGCATATATCATTGTAGCTAATATTGCTGGTGCACCCCCTATCCCAAAAAAAAATAATGCTGGGAACAAATACACAAATGCTGGCATTACCTGCATAGTATCTAAGACTGGCTTCATAAAATTTTCAAATCTATTACTTTGTGAACACAAGACACCCAGTATAAATCCAAAAAACACACATAATAAAACTGATAAACCCATTAATGCCACTGTTTGCAAGGATGGTTCCCACATTCCTGTTGCTCCCCAAAAATAAACTACAAAGGAAGAATAAATTCCTAATCGCAAACCACCTGCAATTATGCAGGGTATAACAATTATTGCAGCTATCAAAATCCAAGGAGACTCTAGTAAAAAGTCTTCTAAAAAATAATAAGTTTCTTTTATATAGCTTGCTATAAGTTTAGTTACCCATCTGTAATTTTTTTTTAAATAATCTTCTCCATCATTCACCCAAGCTGTAAATGTAAATTTATCAGTGACTTCTTTAGGAAATTTTGAAGGCCCTTCATTTTGAGTCGATAGCCACAGAGCTACCAAAAAAACAACTCCAATAATTACATAAGTTATTATGTTTTTTGATTGATTTGATTTATCTATTAAATCAGTTCTAGTAGCCATGTTAGCAAGTTAAAATAAATAATTTTACATTTAAAGTAAAATATTGTCTATTTTTGGGGTAATATTATTTATTAAAAATGGCCTTAGAACAAAAAATCACTTGTACAAATATATGGAAGTTATTTGGACCCGACGAAAAAAGAATTATTAAAAACCTTGATAAAAATTTAAGTATTAAGGAAGTTCAAGAAAAGACTGGGCATGTTGTTGCTGTTAAAGATGTCAGTTTCTCAATTCAAAAAGGTGAAACATTTGTTGTAATGGGATTATCTGGTAGTGGAAAATCAACACTAGTTAGATGTATTTCGAGATTGATTGAACCAACAGCTGGCATGGTGAAAATGGATGATGTTGAAGTTACAAAAATGAGCGCAAGTGAATTATTAGAATTAAGAAGAAATAAAATGAGCATGGTTTTCCAACATTTTGGTTTATTTCCTCATAGAACAGTCCTAGAAAATATTGGTTATGGATTAGAAGTAAGGGGAACAAAAAAAGATATAAGAACAGATAAGTCAATGGAAGTTTTAAAAATGGTTGGCTTAGATGGTTGGCATAATAATTATCCAAGAGAATTATCTGGAGGTATGCAGCAAAGGGTAGGACTTGCAAGAGCGTTAGCTGTGGATCCTGAAATATTAATTTTTGATGAACCTTTTTCAGCTTTGGATCCTTTGATTAGAAGAGAAATGCAAGATGAGCTTTTAAAGATCCAAGAGAAGCTCCAAAAAACTATGGTATTTATAACTCACGATTTTTTAGAGGCAATTAAAATGGGAGATCACATAGCAATTATGAAAGATGGAGAAGTTTCTCAAGTTGGCACACCTGAAGAAATTGTATCTAATCCAAAAGATCAATATGTTAAAGATTTTTGCGAAGATGTTCCTAAATATAAAGTATTAAGTGCAGGCAAAGTCATGAGAACAGAATGCTGCAATGAAACAAAAAATTTATTTGAGAATGGAAAAGATAATATTTTAGATAATTCTAAAATTGAAAATTTAATAGATAGGCTAATTGATAATGATAAAACTTATCCAGTAGTTTGTAACGAAAGTGGAAAGCTATTAGGTGAAATAGATAGAGTAATAGTCATGAAATCAATGAGATCAAATCAATAAATTTGCTTATTACCCTCTATTGATTTCTTTTTAACATTATCTCTCCATATAATAATCATACCAGCAAAAATAATTACTATCACTCCAGGAAATAGCTGTCCCCATGGAGCTTCATTAAAGAAAATCCAACCAAGAATAAAAGATGATGGTATACCAAGATACTCAAATGAAGCAATTTTACTTGCTGAAATTAAACGGTAAGAGTAAATAAATAATATTGCTGCTGTACCACCCAAAACCCCAGTCATTGTCATCAAAATAAAATCTTTAAAATTCTTAATTTCAACATGTCCTGTAGTAACAAAAAATAATATTAAACCACCAATGACATTAAATATTAACGTGTATAATTGAATTTTAGCAGTTGAATGATTGCCTTGAATGAATTTTAAAATTATGACTGTGAAAGCCCATGCTATAGCGGTTAAAATTGGAAAGATTGAGTATAAACTAAAAATTTCACTTGTTGGTTTCATTATCATAACTACACCAACAAAACCGATTATAACTGCTGACCATCTATAAATACCAATTTTTTCACTCAATAAAATTATTGATAGTATTACTATGAAGAAAGGTGACGAAAAGGTTAGCGTCATTGCAGTTGCAAACTCCAGATTTACTACCGAAATAAAAATAAATACATTCATAGAAAGAAAACATATTCCTCTCAAGCAACTCAATATCAAAAACTTATTTCCTATGTTTTTAAATATTGTTGAAAATTCATTTGTGAATAAGATCAATAATAGCAAAGGTATAATTGCTGCTACATTTCTAAATAAAGTTAATTGAATTATTGAGTATTCATCACCTAAAAATTTAATAATAACCATGTAAAGATCTATACACAAAATTGCTAAGAGCATTGTAGCAATTGCTAAATATGTTTTTTTTAGATCTGTTTTTTCGGATGAAATTTTCATTTAATAATATTGAAATTAGTATAAGTTTTTAAAATATTATGCAAAATTTTAAGCTCAATGAAGAATTTTTATTAAATAATCAGGATTGGACATTTCCAACTTTTACAGCTTATGGTCCTGGAAGATTTAAAGAAATTGGAAATTTTTGTAAAAATTTTAAAATAAATAACGCATTAATCGTTACTGATAGTGGTAGTGTAAATTTATCATTTATAAGTGACTTACAAAATTTGCTTAATGATTCAAAAATTAAATCAGATATTTATTCAAATATATCGCCAAATCCTAGAGATGATGAAATAGATTCTGGATGTAAAAAATTTCGTGAAGGCAATCATGATGCAATAATTGCAATAGGCGGTGGAAGTGCAATGGATGGAGGCAAAGCAATTTCTCTTACAGTTAATAGCGGAGTACCGTTATGGGATTTTGAATTTGAAAAAGAGCCACCAAAATTAACTATGGAAAATCCTTTTCCAAAAATAATTACTATTCCAACTACAGCAGGAACTGGTGCTGAAACAGAAGTTACAGCTATGGTTACTCATCTTGAAAAAGGAATGAAGTTTTGTTTATGGCATCCAGATGCCCGACCATGTTTAGCTTTAGTAGATCCAGAGCTAACTTTAAAATTACCAGCAAATCTTACTGCTTGGACAGGTATAGATGCAATGATACATGCAATTGAAGGTTATAGTGTTCCTATGTTTCATCCACTTTGTGATGGTTCTGCATTAGAAAGTTTAAATTTAATTTCAAAATCACTTTATTCAGCTGTGGAAGAACCCGATAATCTTTTAGCTAGAGGAGGAATGATCATAGGATCTTATTTGGGCGGAATAGCTTTCTTAAAAGGCCTAGGTTTAGTTCATGCAATTTCACATATGGTTGGAGCTGAATATAATACTCATCATGGATTGACTAATGCAATTATACTTCCTGCAGTCATGAAATATAATTTGCCTGGATTAGAAGAAAAAGTTAAAAGAATGTCAGAGGCTATGCAGTTTGAAAATCATTCAATTGAAAGTTTTCAAGACAACTTAAATATAATTCTAGATAAATTAAAAATCCCTAAAGGATTAAATGAATTGGGAGTACCAGAAGATTGCCAGGAGAGAATAGCAAAGAAATCAATGCTAGATCAAGCTTATGGACAAAATCCTAAAAAGGCATCATTAGACGAGGTCAAGACTTTAGTTTTAGAGAGTATTAGACAAGCAAGATAGGTTTAATTAAGTGCTTGAGAATTTTTCTGTCC
Organism: uncultured Pelagibacteraceae bacterium; assembly: GCA_902576815.1. Classification (GTDB taxonomy): domain Bacteria; phylum Pseudomonadota; class Alphaproteobacteria; order Pelagibacterales; family Pelagibacteraceae; genus Pelagibacter. The sequence goes on along the minus strand of CACGWQ010000005.1, from coordinate 12,336 downwards.
ATCAAATAATTTCAAAAATTAAAGATAGGGAAATTAAAATTGCAGAGGTAATAAATTTCTATTTAGATAGAATAAAAAAATTCAACCCAAAATTAAATGCTATTATTTCACATATAGATGAAACAAAAATTACTGAAGAAGCAAAATTAAAAGATGAAAATTTTAATAGTGATAATGACAAAGATGATATTTATGGACTTCCAATTGCTGTTAAAGAATTATTTGATATTAAAAATGAGGTAACTTGTTATGGATATAAAGAGTTATTAAAAAATATCCCAAAACAGGACTCTTTATTAGTAGATAATTATAGAAAAAACACAATTTTAATTGGTAAAACAAATCTCTCTGAATTTGCTGTTGGTTGTCATACTACTAACAGAGTTTATGGAGCAACTTCAAATGTTTATGACCATAGTAAGTCAGCGGGAGGGTCTTCTGGTGGTGCAGCAGCAGCTGTTGCGGCAAATTTAATTCCTTTTGCAGATGGCACAGATATGATGGGATCTTGTAGAAACCCAGCAGCATTTGCAAATATTTATGGATTAAGACCAACACCAGGTGCGATTGCAGAAGATAGATTTGAAATTAAAAATTTAAAAGATTTTCCTTTAATATCTACAACTGGATGTTTTGCTAGGACTCCTAATGACATGGAATTTTTATTTAACTATATAAAAGGGAAGAATGTAAAGGATAAATTATCTTTCGATCTTGAAGTTATAAATATTAAAAAACTTTCAGATTTAAAAATTGGATGGTGCATTGATCTAAACGAACAATATAAGTATGAAGATGGAATTATAGACTTATGTGAAAATATTTTAAAAAAATTACAGTCAAATAATTTAAATATTGAAGATTTAAAAACTGAAATTAATTCAGAAGAATTGTGGTATTCTTGGATAATATTAAGAGCCAAATTTTTGTATGAAAACTTTTTGTTATATAATTTAAAAAATTTAAATGAATTACCTTCCCAAGCATATTGGGAATATGAAAAAGGGAAAAGCATCAAAACAAACGATGTTTTAAAAGCAATAGAAATAAGAAATAAATATATGGATAAAATACAAAACCTATTTAAACATTACGATTTTTTAGCATTACCATCGGCTCAACTATTTCCTTTTGAAAAGAACCTAAACAATCCAGAATTTATCAATAACAATAAAATTGATACTTATCATAGATATATGGAAGTCTATACATTATCAAGTTTGCTTGGTTTGCCAACTATATCTATTCCAGTTGGTTTTAATAATAAAGGGCTACCAATGGGAATGCAGATTATAGCAAATGTTAAAGAAGATAATAAACTAATTAACTTTGCCAAATCTTATGAAGAAATTTTTAACTTTTCAAAATTTAAACCAGAATTATCGGAATAATAATGACCAGACACCCTCATCATTTTAAAATTTCATTTGCATTAGCTATTGCTGCTGGTTCATGGGGAATTTATTGGTTACCTCAAAGAATATTAGAAGATGGAGGTTTGACTGGTGGCTGGGGAACAATATCCCAAATGGCGGTTGGAATATTAATATTATCACCAGTCGCAATTTGGAGAGTTATAAAAGGAAAGTCTATTGGATTGGAATTTCCTCTCACTGGTTTTTTTGTTGGAAGTGGATTTGTTTGTTATGCTCTTAGCTTTCTTCTTACTGATGTAGTTAAAGCATTAATCATGTTTTACATGATACCTGTTTGGACAACAATATTTGAAATTATATTTTTAAAAAAGAAATTTGGTTGGAAGAGAGTAATCACATTAGGTTTGGCACTAGGAGGTTTATGGATTGTATTCAGTCAAGAAAATATAATTCCATTACCTCAAAATGCAGGGGATTGGTTGGCTCTTGCTGGAGGTGCACTATTTGGTGCTGGTTTAATTAGAATGGAAATAATTAAAACAGATGGAGTCTTTCCAATTATATTCACATTCTTTTTTTATGGAGGTTTAGCCAGTATACCTATTGGGTTATTCTTAGTAGATTATTTAGGACCAGTTCCATCAGTGGAGGTTATCATGTCAATGTCCACTTTTTTATTACTTATTTCGATATTTTATTTTATTCCTACAGGAGTAATAATCTTTTGGGCTCCAAGCAAACTAGGAGCCGGCTTATCATCTATTTTATTTTTAGCTGAAATAATTGTTGGTGTTGTTAGTGCTAGTATTTTAACAAATGAACCTTTTGGTTGGAGAGAAACAATAGGTAGTATTCTAATAATTCTTGGTGGTGTAATTGAAGTTGTATATGTTCCAAAGTCAGAGAAGAAATTAGCATAATGGATATTAATGAATTATTGAAATCAAAAAAAAAAGTCTTCTTAGATGGTGGAACAGGTTCAGAAATTCAGAGACTTGGTGGAAAAATGGGACCAGCTTTTTCTGGTTTAGCAAATGTTTTCTCACCAGAAATAGTAATCAAAGTACACGAAAGTCATATAAAGGCTGGATGTGATATGATAACAACCAATACTTTTGGAACTGCAAGACATTGTCTTGAGCCTTCAAATTTAGGAGATCAGACTATAAAAATTAACATTGATACAGTTAAGTTAGCAAGACAAGCAGTCAAAAATTCTGGAAAAAAAATTAAAATTGCTGGAAGTATGTCAACATATTTAGCTTTGGCTGAAAATGAATTTAGACCTGACACAAAATTTGTACCATCATTTGCAAAAGAAGAAAAAAATTATAAAGAACAAGCGAAGGTATTAAAAGAAGAGGGAGTCGAAGTGCTTATTCTTGAAATGCTTTTAGATATTGATCACGCTAAAATTTTGTTAAATTCCGCTTTAGAAACAGGTTTGCCTGTCTGGGTTGGATTAAGTTGCTGCATAAGTAAATTTGATGAAACCGTAGTAGGTAGAAATTTTAGAGCAGAAAAAGAGAGATCTATTATATATGACCCTTTAAAATATCCTGATGAGCCAAAATTCCTTCCTGAAGATAAAATTATTAATTTTGCTGAAATAATTAATTCACTCAAATCTATCGGTGGAGATGTTTATGGCATAATGCATAGTTGGTTTATTGATACAAAAGAGGGAATGAAAGTTTTAAAATCAAATTGGAATGGGCCAATTATGTTCTATCCAGAGATTCATAAATTTGACACTAGTACTATGCAGGCATTAATAACTGAAAATGAAATTGAATTTGTTGATAAGTGTTCTGAGTTAATAGACGATCAGGTAAAAATTATTGGGGGGTGTTGTGGCGTCACAGATAAACATTTAAAATCATTAATAACTAAATTTTCTTAATTTAGTAATCTTTACTAATTATTTGGTCTATCATATTTACCATATCTTTTTTATATTTTTCATTTGTTGCGGATTTAGTCTCTAAGACTGAAAAAAAAGCAGCAACAACTTTTGTTTTCAAATTTATTCCTAAAAATTGGCCCCCATACCCAGAGTGACCAATCCAGTTACCACATTTCATCAAAGAATTAACATAACAGACAAATTTATCTTTAGATAATTGAATGTATTTGGGTCCCTCACTATTAATAGTTTTACTCAAAAAAGTTTTAGAACCAATATTTTTTCCATTTATACCTTTTCCAAACCTAGAAAAAAGTAAACCCATTCTTAAAAAATCTCTTGTAATTAAACTTCCACCTCCAGACATCCACGGTGTTCCAAATCTATCTGTTCCTATATACAATCCTTCTTCAAATCCTGTTGCTTCAACTGTTTCCAACAACCATTGTCTTAAACTTTTTTTACTTACTTTTTCTACAATTAACCCAATAACATCGGTATTAGCTGATTTATAATGCGCCAGATCGGTATAATTTTTTAAATCTCTGCTTTTTAAAGATTTAATTGAATTTAAATATTGTTCCTGGCTTTGAATGTTTTTACCTTTAATAGGCAATCTCCATCCTCCCACAGGCTCATGTAAAAATGAAGACGAATAAGCTTTTGTATAATCTTCGCTATATAGATTTACAATGTTCATGTCTAAAACGTCTTTTACTTTTGCATTTGCATAACCACTGCCAATTTTTGGCAAGTAAAATGAAATTTTCTTATTTAAGTTTATTAGTTTTCTGTCTATCAGCTCTCCCACAAATAAATGTATAAACATTTTTGTAATTGACATAATTGTTTGTGGCTGATTTGTAGAAAAGTCCTTTGCATACTGCTCGAATAAAATATCCTGATCTTTACCAACTATTAAAGAGCAAAAAGCTTTATTTTTAGTTACCTTTTTTACAGAAGATAATTTACCAATTTTCTTATTAATTTTTTTTTTTAATTTTAAAACAAAATCTGATCTAAGGTATATTCCATATCTATTAATTTTATATAAATTTCTAAAACCCAACCTCCTTTTATTTGGGAGATTCCATTGAGCTTTATTATCTTTTCTTGTAACTAATTCTGGATTTTTTTCTGAAATAATTTTTTTCAAATTAGTATTTTTTATCCAAACTTAAGAGATTTATTTTTCTCGTAATTTTGATGATAGCCTTCTGCTTTACAATAGTTTTTTTCTTTGGAAATCTTTGTAGTAACTTTTCCATCTAATTTCTCATTCATTTCTTTTAAAATTTTCTCTGCTGTATTTTTTTCATTATCATTATTATAAAATATCTCAGACCGATATTGAATTCCTACATAAGTTCCTTGTCTATTTTTTTGAGTTGAGTCATGGAGTTTAAAAAATAATCTGACCATATCTTCATAGCTTAAAATATTTTCATCATATTGAACTTTAACTACTTCTATGTGACCTGTATCCCCACCACAAACTGCTTTGTAAGTAACATTAGGATCATCACCTCCGCAGTAACCACATTCTGTAGATAATATTCCTTTTATACCATCGTATTTAGTTTCGTCCCAAAAACAACCAATACCACCAATAAAAGTTTTCATAATTTTACAATATATTATTACTTCAAAATTGAAACAGCTTTTATCTCTTCAACTCCTATACCACAACAACCACCAACAATTTTTACACCTTTGCTAACCCATTTTTTTGCAACCTCCAAATAATCATTGGGTGAAAAATTATCTACAAACTTCCAATTTGGTTTTTCGTAATAGCCTTTATTAGGGTAAGCACCAATAACTCCATTATAATTTTTTAATGCAGTATCTAAAGCTACACTCGTTGTTTTAATATCTGAGTGAGCAATTAAAATTGGCCCCTTATGTAATTTACTAAAATTTTTCAACGATACTTCTAAATCCTCGTAAATTTCAGTTTTGTTCTTCACATCATCATAACCAAGTGTAATATTTTTTGTATTCTGATCTATTACACAGGAGATAGAAAGCCAAACAGGTAACTTTATATTTGAAGAACACTCAAGCATAGTCTCCACGATTTCTGCTTGAGATGTCATTGCTTCTAAAATTATTAAATCAACACCCTCATTTGATAAAATTTTAATATGTTCATTAAAACATGGCTTCATGTTCTTTGTTCCAAGTTTAAGAAAACTTCCATAACTCGAAACACTTCCTGCTAAACAGATGTTCTTTTTTGAATTATTAATTGCTTGTTTTGCAATTTGAACTGCTTGTTTATTAAATAATTCAATTGAGTCTTCATATCCGTGTTTTCTAAGAGAAATTGGAGTTGTAGCATAAGTATTTGTTGTAATAACATCAGCACCTGCATCAATATAATTTTCATGGACTTCTTTTAGAAATTCTGGGCTATCTACCGAACATTTTCCACACCAGAGGTTTTGATCCATTTTAGCTCCTTTTTTTTCAAGCTCAGCACCTATACCTCCATCAAGTAAAATAATTTTTCCTTCATTGATTTTTTCTTGAATTAAATTGTAAGACATTAATCGTTTGTGAATGCACAAATTTTATTATTATCAAGATCTCGAATATAAGAATAGTAAACTCCAGAACCTTCTGGTCTTTCACCTCCAGCTCCTTCACTTTTTCCACCTGCCTTAAGTCCAATCTCATGAAACTTATCAACTATATCTCTAGATGATGTAATAAATGAAACTTGCGTTCCATTTCCATTAGTTGCCTCTTTCATATTGACAGGTTTGGTCACATAAAACTCTATAGTTCCATCGCCATTTTTTTCTGTGTAACCAGCGCAAACTTCATCTTTATAATTTCTTTCTAGATTTAAAACTTTTAAGACTTCATCATAAAAAATTATTGCTTTTTCTAAGTTATTGGTTCCTACCATTACATAACCAAGCATTTTAATTTTTCCATTCAGTAATAGTTTTTACCTCTAGATATTCATGCAATCCCCAGGTTCCACCTTCACGTCCATTTCCAGATTGTCTATACCCACCAAAAGGAGTCCCAGAGTCAGCTGCTTTATGATTTACATACACAATTCCGGACCTTAATTTTTTTGAGACTCTTTTTGCCTTTTCATTATCCTCTGTTTGTAAATAGTTTCCTAATCCATATTCTGTATCATTTGTAATTTGGATAGCTTCCTCTTCATTTTCAAAAGGAATAATCGACAATACTGGTCCAAATATTTCCTCTTTAGCAATTCTCATATTATTATTAACATCAGTGAATACTGTTGGTTTAATAAAATAACCTTTCTTTAGATCTTCAGGTTTGTCAGGACCACCTGCTACTAAAGTAGCACCTTCTTCAATTCCACTATTTATTAAACTTTGAATTTTATCAAATTGAGTTTTTGAAATTACAGGCCCAATATGGTCACCAGCTTTTGAAGCAAGATCAACTTTAATTTTATTTGCTTCATCTGCAGCTTCTTCAACAGCTCTTTTATAAATTGATTTTTCAACAAGCATTCTAGTTGGGGCATCACAGGATTGACCTGAATTACTCATTACGTTTCTAATACCATCTCTGACTGCATCAGGATATGCATCAGCAAAAACAATATTTCCACCTTTACCACCAAGTTCAAGACAAACTCTTTTTATAGTTTCAGCAGCATTCTTTGTAATTAATTTTCCAGCTCTAGTAGATCCTGTAAATGAGACCATATCAACATCAGGATGTCCTGACAGGTCATTTCCAACACCAGGCCCATCACCATTTACCAAATTAAATACTCCAGCTGGAAATCCAGCCTCATCTATCATCTCTGCAAATAGCATTCCTGACAATGGTGCAATTTCAGATGGTTTAAGTACCATTGTACACCCAGTTGCAAAAGCTGGAATCACTTTTAAAGCAATTTGATTTATAGGCCAATTCCAAGGTGTAATTAATCCGCAAACTCCAATTGGCTCATATAAAATATGATTAGTAGATCCTTTATCAAAACCTGGTTCGAATTCGAATTCTTTTAATCTTTTTATAAAGTCTTCGATATGACCTGCGCCAGAAGATGTTTGATTAGCTGAACACCAATCTTTAGGACAACCAAGCTCTGTAGTTATAGCATCAGTCATATCATCCCATCTAGAATTATAAATTTTTAATAATTTTTCTAATAAATTTAACCTTTCTTCTTTTGAAGTTTCTTTCCAAGTCTCAAATGTAGATTTTGCTGCTTTGACTGCAGCATTTGTATCATCAGAACTTCCTAGACTTATAATTGCACAAACTTCCTCTGTTGATGGATTGATAACTTCACATTCATTCTTGTTTACTGGCTCAACCCATTTGCCATTGATATAAAATTTTTTTTTATCGAGCATTTATATTTCAAAATTAATTTTTCTTATTATACGTTTATTTACTATAACCATTCAAGAAATTAGATACAGTTTTTAAATTTTAATGATTAATCAATATGTGGTGGTATATTGTATTTATGAAATCACAAAAAATAGAACCAAAGTTTGAAAATAACCAAAATCCACGTATTGGACTTATCGCTTTAGCAACCGATCTAGTGATTGAAAAAGATTTTATAAGTGTAATTAAAGATAAAAAAATAGATTTTTTTGTAAATAGAATAGAATGTTATAATCCCTTAACCAAAGAGAATTTGATCAAAATGTCAGAGAATATTACTCAAGTAACAAGAGATATCTTGCCAGAGCAAAAATTAGACTGTGTTGTATATGCTTGTACATCAGGAACTATTGCAGCAGGGTACGATAATATTAAAAATAAAATACAAGCAGCAAAACCTGAGGCAAAACTTTCAACACCAAGTACAGCAGCTTTGAAAGCATTGAAAAAATTAAATATTAAAAAACTTTCTATATTCACACCTTATAGTAAAAAAGTTAACAATGATGTTGTTGATTATTTTAAATTATCTGGTTTTGAAATCACCTCAAATTCATACTTTGATATTCATTCTGACATGGAGATTGGTAAAGTAGATCAAAATTATCTGTTTGATGTGCTAATAAATTTAGATGTAAGTGAGGCAGATGCTTTATTTGTATCTTGCACCGCTTTACCAGTTCTTCCTCTAATACAAAAATTAGAAGATAAACTTGGAATACCAGTTCTTTCAAGCAATCAGGCTTTAATCTGGGAATCTTTAGAAAACATAGGTGAAAATAAATCTGTAAAAGGATTTGGAAGACTGTTTGATTAATTAATGTCCTTTTCAAAAGAAGAATACAAACAAAGACTATTAAAAGTTCAATCTCTGATGAGAGAGAAAAAAATTGATTTAATCATTTCTCACGACACAAATAATATGAATTATCTTACAGGCTACGATGCTTGGTCTTTTTATTATGCACAATGTGTATTAGTGCACGTTGATTCAAAAGAGCCAATTTGCTTTGTTAGAGATCAGGATGCAGGTGGGGCGTACATAAAGACCTATTTAAATAAAGACAATATTATTGTTTATGATGAGAGTTATATTCATACTTGGCCAAAACATCCCTATGATTACTTGACCAAAGTAATTAAAGAAAAAAAATGGGATAAACTGTCTATTGGAGTTGAAATGGATGCTCATTATTTTACAGCTTTTTGTTATGAAAAGATTAAACAGGGGTTACCAAATGCAAACATTATCGATTCTGATCGACTAGTTAATTGGGCTAGATTAATTAAATCTAATGCAGAGATAAATTATATGAAGTCTGCTGCTTTAATTTCTCAAAAAGGAATGCAAACTGCAATGGAAGTAATTAAACCTGGTACAAGACAATGCGATGCTGTTGGAGAAATTCAAAAGTCTTTATTTTATGGTACAGAAGAATTTGGAGGTGAATATTCTAGTATCGCAACGCTTCTTCCAACTGGAAAAGGTACATCTGCTTCACATTTAACAGCAACCCAAGATAAATTTATTGAAGGTGAAGCAACTATAATTGAACTTTCAGGTGTTTATAAAAGATATCACGCACCTATGGCTCGAACAATTTTATTAGGTAAACCTGATCAATTAAAAATAGATACAATGAATAAAACTATAGAAGCTTTACAAGCTGGAATTAATGCTACAAAACCCGGAAACACAGCAAATGATGTTGCCCAAGCCTTTTGGAAAATTTTAGATAAATATGGTATCGAGAAGAAATCAAGAACAGGTTACTCAATAGGTATTGGATATCCACCAGATTGGGGAGAGCATACTTTAAATATTTATAAAGGCGATATGACAGTACTTGAACCAAATGTTTGTTTTCATATGATTGCAGTAATGCAGTTTGGTGATTGGGGAGTAGAAGCATCTGAAGCAATCCGAGTTACCGACAAAGGTTGTGAATTATTCTGTAAATTTCCAAAAGAGCTACATATTAAGAACTATTAGCTATTGATAATTAACTTCTTAAATGTTTTAAACACTAGATGTCTAAAAATACAGAATTCGTTAAGTTCGATAAAGTTGACAAAAGTTACGATGGTAAAGTCTTAGTAGTAAAAGATTTAAATCTTAATATCTCAGAGGGCGAGTTCATTACTATGCTTGGTCCATCTGGTTCAGGAAAAACAACTTGTCTGATGATGTTGGCTGGATTTGAAACACCAACCAATGGTGAAATCTATTTAGATTCTAATCCTATTTCAAATATTCCACCGCACAAAAGAGGAATTGGAATGGTTTTTCAAAATTATGCATTGTTTCCTCATATGACAGTTTATGAAAATTTAGCATTTCCTTTAAGAGTTAGAAAAGTTCAAAAAGATGAGATTGATAAAAAAGTAGATAAAGCTTTATCAATGGTTTCTTTATCAGGATTTGAAAGTAGAATGCCAGCGCAATTATCTGGTGGTCAGCAACAAAGGGTAGCTGTTGCAAGAGCTCTAGTATTTGATCCAGCAGTAGTTCTAATGGATGAACCTCTTGGAGCTTTAGATAAAAACTTAAGAGAAAGTATGCAGTACGAAATTAAACATATTCATGAAAATATTGGTGTTACTGTAGTTTACGTTACACACGATCAAGGAGAAGCATTAACAATGTCAAATAGGATCGCAGTTTTTAATGATGGTAAAGTTCAACAATTATCAAGTCCTGATAAATTGTACGAAGAACCAGTTAATTCTTTCGTTGCAGAGTTTATAGGTGAAAATAATACATTTGGAGGAGAAGTGACAGAAATTTCAAAAGATGTTTGTAAAGTTAAACTACAAAATGGAGAAATTTTAGCTAATCCAGTTTCAGTAACTTCCAAAGGTGATAAAACTACAGTTTCAATAAGACCTGAGAGGGCATTGATAAATCCAAAAGATAAAATGGATAATAATCAAACGGGAAAAATCGAAGAAGTTATTTACCATGGTGATCACACTAGAGTAAGATTAGATCTTTTAGGTAATAAAGAATTTATTTTAAAAGTTCCAAATAGTTCAAACGAGTTAGATTTAAAATTAGGTAATGAGATTAAAGTAGGATGGAACAGTCAAGACGCTAGAGCTCTAGATCCTAAATGATTTCTTAAATATCCCAGTATTCCTATAACAAAATGGCCTGTTGACTCTGAATATCGTTTTTGTTGTACTTCGCTTATATAAATTAATTTATATTAAACGTTTAAACGGAGGATAAATGAAAAAATTAAGTAAATTATTACTTGCTCTTTCTTTTGCTCTTTCAATAACTTCATCTGCATTTGCGGTTACAGTAGCATCTTGGGGTGGAGCTTATACAGAGTCTCAAAAGCTAGGGTATGGTGATCCAACTGCAAAAGCTCTTGGTGTTGATATCAACTGGGTAGACTATTCAGGTGGATTATCTGAGATTAAAGCTCAAAAAGAAGCAGGTGCAATTACTTGGGATATTATCGATGTATTCGCATTTGATACTATCAACGGATGTGACGAAGGAATTTTTGTCGAATTCGATTTTGACAAAGACTTCCCAGCAGCTCCAGATGGAACTCCTGCAAGTGAAGATTTCTTTGCTCCAATGCCAAGTAAATGTGCAGTAGGAAATATTTTATATTCTTGGAATTATGCATACGATACAAGAGCATTTCCTGGAAAAAAAGTTCCAAAAACTATTAAGGACTTTTTTAATACAAAAAAATTTCCTGGAAAAAGAGCAATATACAAAAGCGCTTTGACAAATCTTGAGATAGCCTTAGCCGCAGATGGAGTAAAAATGGGTAAAGGTGGAGAATTAATCTACAGAAAACTTGAAGCCGATGGTGGTATTGACAGAGCTATGGACAAAATCAAAGCATTGTGCACAGATCCAAACGGTGGATGTGTATTCTGGTCTGCTGGTGCTCAACCACCAGAATTATTAGTTGCTGGTGAAGTTGTAATGGCAACAGGTTGGAATGGAAGATTCTTTAATGCTGAAATTGGTGAAGGTGCTCCAATCAAACAAGTATGGGATGGACAGGGTCTTGACTATGAATATTTCGCACTTGTAAAAGGTGGACCGGATGAAGCAAATGCTAAAAAAGCTTTAGCTATGATGACAAACACAGAAATGTTAGCTGGTAGTGCAAAATATATTGCTTATGCACCATACAGATTATCTTCTTTGGAAATTATCAAAGCAAACGAGCCTTGGTACAAAGATGGTAAAACTGAAATGATGCCTCAAATGCCAACTGCTCCTGCTAATACGAAACGTTACTTTTTAGTAGACCCTTTCTTCTGGGCTGACAATGGAACAGAGATTGGTGAAAAGTGGGAAGCTATGAAAGCAGGCCTATAATTTCAGTTTTAAACACTGAATATATATAATATATTTAGGGCGGTTATATAACTAACCGCCCTATTTTTTTATGAGCAGCGAAACAAATCAAATATTAACTACTGATGGAATACCACTCGAAATAAGCTTAAGAAAAGCTGAGAGAAAAAACAAAATTAAAGCATTTTTATTAGTTGTACCTTTATTATTATTTTTAATAATTACTTATATTTTTCCAATTGCAGAAATGTTTACAAGAAGCATCGATGACAAGATGATCACAAACATGCTGCCAAAAACTTTTAAGTCTATGG
>CACGWQ010000004.1 GCA_902576815.1 uncultured Pelagibacteraceae bacterium | reverse complement strand
ATCGGATAATACTTTTTCTTTTTTAACAATGTTGCTATCTGGAAAATTCATATCCAGTTTTTTTTTCTCTTGATTAAAAATTTTGAATGACCAATTGAAATTTATATCTATTGCTTTTGATCCTTCAGGATTTTGAAATTTTCCATTATTTAAATGATGATATTTTTTTTTCATTATTATAAATTCTTTAAAATAATTTTTTTTATTGTATGACTAATTATTTTTGTACCTTCTTTGTTTGGATGTATACCATCGCTTAAATTAAACTTTGGTTTCATTGCAACACCTTTCAACAAAAAAGGTATAAGTTGTAAATTATATTCAATTGATAAATCTGGGTAAATTTTATCAAATTTTTTTTTATAATTTAGTCCGTGCGTTGTGGGAGCTATCATTCCAGCTAAAATTATTTTAATATTTTTTTTCTTTGCAATTAAAATGATTTTCTCTAGATTTTTTTTTGTTTCAGAGGGATTAATTCCCCTAAGCATATCATTTGCACCTAGTCCCAATATTATAAAATCTATGCCAGGCTCCGATAATGTCCACTCTGCTCGGTTTGCTCCGCCTGAGGAAGTACTTCCTGACACACTACCGTTAAGAACTTTAATATCTAATCCATCCTTTTTAAAATTATTTTCTAAAACCGACGATAGGTGGTATTCTTTTGATAATCCATAACCAGCCATCAAACTATCTCCAAATAATAATACCTTTTCTATTGCACTTGCATTTATGTGCACTAGAAAGAATAACAATATTTTTATAAATAAACTTTTATTCATGAACACACTTCTTAAATTAAAAAAAATAAATCTCAAATACCAAACTGGAAAGGACAATATCAATGTTTTAAAAAATATTGATTTAACTATAAAAAAAAAAGAAACTGTGTCTGTGGTTGGAGAAAGTGGGTCAGGGAAAACAAGCTTGATTATGTTAATTGGTGGTCTAGAACGTCCAACCTCAGGGAAAATTATATTTCAAGACAGAGAAATAACAAATCTTAATGAGGACGAAGTATCTGAAATTAGAAAGCAAAATATAGGAATTATATTTCAATCTTTCTATTTAATTCCAAATTATACAGCTGTTGAAAATGTATCTTTAACACTTGAACTTAATGAATTTAAAAATCCTGAGAAAGAAGCAAAAAGTTTATTAGATCGATTTGGTCTAAAACATAGATTCAATAATCTTCCAAGTCAATTATCTGGCGGAGAGCAACAACGTGTGGCGATTGCAAGAGCTATTGCAATGAAGCCAGATTTGATTTTAGCTGATGAACCAACTGGTAACCTAGATACCGATAACTCAATAATGATCTCTGAAATTTTATTTAAATACGTTAAAGAAGAAGGGTCTTCTTTAATAATGGTCACACATGATCCAAAATTAGCAGAAAAAGCAAAACGAAAAATTAAAATCAAAGATGGAAAAATTAAATAATCCTTCGGAGTTAAGTTTAATATTTAAATATGCTTTAAGGGATTTAAGCAGAAATTATAAAAAAATTTCAAGCATTATTGTAACGCTGTTTATCAGTCTTTTTATTTTGAGTGCTATCTTTACAATCGAAGATAGTTTAAAAAAAGAGCTTAATGATAATGCAAAAACTCTTTTGGGTGGAGATCTCGAAATCGATTACAACCGTAATCAGGGGGATCTTAATTTAGTCAATGAAGTAAAGGAATTTTCAACTGTCTCACAAATGATAGAGTTCAGTACAATGCTTTCTACGACAGGCAGAAAAAAAAATAAATCATTATTTACAAGAATTAAAACAGTTGATAAAAAATACCCGTTATACGGTGAAGTTGTTTATGAGCCGGAAGATGCTTATGAAAGAATGCAAAATGAACCCAAGACAATTTTGATTAATGAAAGTTTATCAAAAACTTTAAAGATAAAAATAAACGACAAAGTTAAGGTACAAGATCAAAGTTTCATAGTTGTTGGAATTATAAAATCTGTACCTGATGTCAGTGGGTTTGTAGCTTTTGGAGATTGGGCATTAGCAGGAAAACAAACTTTGGAGATACTAAAACTAAATGGAATAGGTAGTTTTTTAAATTATGAATATAAAGTAAAGTTTAAACCAAGTGATGATCCAGAAAAAATAGAAAGTAAGATCAAAGATATTTTTAAAGATGACCAAAAAGTAAAACTTAGATTTCCAGAAAATTCAGCTAGTGGCTTAAAAAGGATAATTAATAATTTTTCACAGTTTCTCTCTTTAGTTTCAATTAGTGCAATGTTAATTGCTGGAATAGGTATCGCTAATACATTATTGTCATTTATAAACCAGAATAATATGTCTATAGCTGTAAGAAAAGCTGTAGGATTTTATTCAGGGAATATAAAAACACTTTATTATCTTCAATTATTAATATTATTATTTATTATTACTGTAATTTCTTATGGCTCAAGTTTTTTAATTGTACCAATTGCAGATAAATATTTATCTGATGGGTTGGGATTAAATGTTTATCCAAAATTCTCTTTAATTAATTTTATAAAAATATTTATTGTTGGTTTGTTAGTTCTTATAATTTTTTCTATTCCAACAATAAGTTCAATTGATCAAGTTAAAGCATCAAACCTATTTAGAAATGTATTCCAAAACCTACAATTTTATTACTCAAAAAAGTCAGTTATTTTTAGTTTTATCTTGTTATCATTTTTAGTTTTATTGTTTACACTAGGATCTGAAAGGCCTTCTTATAGTTTGGGTTATTTTCTGGCTTTTTTTGTATGTCTAATTGTATTTTTTTTACTTTCGAAAGTTATAATTTATTTACTGAAAAAGTTTAATTTTATTGCAAATATCTCTTTAAAAGTATCGATAAAAAATATAACTCAAACAAAAAGTATCACTCCTATCACAATTATGTCTTTAGGCTTAGGTGTAACTTTATTATTAACTTTAGCTTTAGTTGGAACAAATTTTAAAAGAGAAATTGCAAGATCTATTCCAGATATTGCACCTGATTATTTTTTTGTTGGAATTCAAAAAGGTGAAAAGAAAAAATTTGAACAAGGTGTTTACAAAATGAACCCTGATGCGAATATTGAAATAGTGCCTATGGTTTCTTCCGGAATAGTAAAAATTAATGGTGTCAATCCAAATAGATATATTAAACCAGATAATGATAGTTATTGGGTAATTGGAAGTGAAAGAAGATCTTCTTGGGTTGAGAATATACCTAAAGACAACCCAATTTTAAAAGGAGAATGGTGGGATTTATCTAAACCTAGCCAACTACAGATATCACTTGATGCAAAAGTGGCTAAAGATTTTAATATTGAGTTGGGAGATATTTTTACTTTAAACATTTATGGCAGAGAAATTGATGGAGAAATAGTTAATTTTAGAGAAGTTGATTATCGTGATCTGAGTATTAATTTTGCCATGTTATTTAATCCACAATTTGCAAAAAAAATTCCTCATGAATATTTAGCAACTGCTAAGTTTAAAAATCCAGATAATTTTGATGAAATCAAAATGTTAGAAGTATTACCGAGTTTGTCTATGATAAAAATTGCTGATTACTTAAACAAAGTAACATCAGTTTTGAATAAAGTTTTCATAGCTGTAACCCTAATTTCTGGTGTAACAATTATAATTGGATTGATTGTTATCTCAAGTGCTATAATGGTCCAAGGAAAAGTAAAAGAGTACCAAAATCTTGTATTTAAAATTTTAGGTTTTTCAAAAAAAGAAATTATATTTTCGTCTTTGATAGAATTTATAATTATTTTTACGTCGGTAATATTAATTGCAATTTTTTTTGCAGTAATAGGATCAAAATTTATTATGGAGAATATTTTTGAATTAGTTTGGCAATTTGATTTTGAAGTTTTAATTTACCTTGGTGCCTCTATAGGAATTGTGACCTTGATTTTAATTATGCTAACTAATCTTAAATACTTAAGTCCTAAAGTTTATCCATTAATAAGAAATCAATAGTATATTTTATTTATTCGCTCTTTTAAAGCACTCGATTGTATTTTTAAGCAAACATGCAATAGTCATAGGTCCAACTCCACCTGGAACTGGAGTTAAAGCTTTTGCAACTTTTGATACTTCATCAAATGCAACATCGCCAACTAGGCCATTTTCAGTTTTATTAATTCCAACATCAATCACAATTGCATCTTTTTTCACCCAATCACCCTTTACAAGCTCAGGGATTCCGACTGCAGCAACTATAATGTCACCTTTTAAACATTCATCCTTAAGATCATTTGTTTTCGAATGAGTAATTGTAACCGTGCAATTTTCTTTTAACAGCAACTGTGTCATTGGCTTACCATTTAAGTTTGATCTTCCAACAATTACGGCTTTTTTTCCATTAAGGTTTGGTTCAATTTTTTTTATTAATAAATAACAACCTAGAGGAGTGCATGGAATAGAACTTTCATAACCTGAAGATAGATTGCCAACATTCATTGGATGAAATCCATCTACATCTTTCTCTGGCAAAATTGCCTCTATAACTTTTTGTTTATCTATATGCTTTGGAAGTGGTAGCTGAACTAAAATTCCTGAAACAGAATCATCATTATTAAGTTCATCGATTTTTTTTAAAACTTCACTTTCTTCAACACTGTCAGGGTATCTAATCACCTCTGATTTAAGACCTACTTCATTGGCAGATTTCTCTTTATTTCTAACATAAATTTGACTAGGTGCTAAATCACCAATCAATATGACTGTTAAACCTGGTACTTTATTGTGCTTATCCTTTAAAAATAAGACTTCTTTTTTGAGCTCTTCTCTTAAATCAGCAGCAGCTTTTTTTCCATCAATTAAAATCATTAATTAAAATATTAGTGGTGCAATGTAGAGTTTCATACACATTTCTATGAACCATATCAACAAAAGAAGCACGATAGGAGAAATATCAAAAGCACCAAGGTTAGGTAAAAATCTTCTTATTCTCATTAAAATCGGCTCTGTCATTTTATAAGTGAAATCTAATATTAAATATACAAACCGATTGCTTGTATTTAGTACATTAAAAGCGACCAACCAACTTGTAACGACATTGGCAATTACAACATATGAATAAAGTTTTAAAATTTGAAGAGCTAAATAAAATATAGCAATCATTTTTTTTCAACATAAATAGACTGACTTGGAAATGCAAAAGCAGCTCCCTTACCTTCAACAATTTTTTTTATTTCAAGTGCCAAATTTTCTTTTACTTGTAAATAATTAGTCCAACTATTTGTTTTTGTAAAACATCTAACATACATATCAATCGAACTATCTGAAAACTTATCTATTCTTACAGCAACTCCTACAGATTGGTCGTAATCGTCACCTTTATTTATATGATGTTCAATCTCATCTCTTATTGTTTTCAATTGATCAATTGTAGTGTCATATTGAAGAGT
The DNA here is from genome assembly GCA_902576815.1 of uncultured Pelagibacteraceae bacterium. Classification (GTDB taxonomy): domain Bacteria; phylum Pseudomonadota; class Alphaproteobacteria; order Pelagibacterales; family Pelagibacteraceae; genus Pelagibacter. The sequence goes on along the minus strand of CACGWQ010000004.1, from coordinate 81,394 downwards.
TATTATCCAACTAATAGCCCAGTTAGTTTTTCTTGTGTTATTAATCACTGCATTTTCTGCAAATTGAAAATTAGGAATAATTGCTAGTGATTTATCAAATTTTCTTATAACAGTTGATCTGAAGCCAATGTTCTCAACAACCCCTTCGATAACTCCCTCAACTTTAATCCAATCACCAATTCTAAATCTTTTTTCAACTAAAACTAAAATTCCGGAGATTAAATTTTTAAATAAATCCTGAGCGCCTAATGCTACTGCTACTCCAAATAAACCTAACCCTGCAATTATTGGTCCAATTTTAATTCCCCATAACTCAAGAACAGCTGCTGCGCCTAAAATAAAAATTAAAATTTTAAGAGACTTTATAATCCAGCCTATTAATTCTTTTGTAAGAACTTTATCTAATCCACTTAAAATATATGATATTGGTTCAATTATTTGATGAATTATCCAAAATATTAAAATTGTTATTAGAGTTCTGTTAACGTTATCTATGAAACCCCTAGTCTCATTATCAAATGACATATAGTAACTAGCAAAAAAGACACCGAGCACAATTGGAAGAAACCTGGCAGGACCTTCCATGGATTTTACAAACGTATCATCTAATTTATTAGTTGTTCTTTTTGAAATTAATTCCAATTTTTTTATTACAAGTTTGCTGATTAGACCTCTAAATATTAAAAATAATACAAATATTCCAAGACCTACTATTATCTGAAAGAAATCTACCCCAAGGATCCCCTGCTTCCAAACAGATAAAAATAACTCATTTAGTTTATTTAAAACGTCCATTTTTAAATTTTATATAGCAAAAACTCCTCTTCACCAGGGTTAAAAAGAAAAATTTTTTTCCATTTTATGTCATTCAATGCTGATGATGCTTTTTCGCCCATACACATTAGGTTAGTTTCCATCCAAATATTATCTAAATTATATTTTTTTATTAATGTAAAAAATGTCTTCGCACTATTTTCAGAATATATGTAAACAATTTCTGGCACAGAAGATTTAATATCTTTTAAAAAATCGTCACTTAAATTTTCATTGGGTATTGCAGTATAATTTATAATTCTCTTGATAACATAGTTTTCTAAAATTAAGTCTTGATCAAGATTATAAGAAATAATTTCTCCACTAATGTAGGCCATTGGTCCAATCTTTGGGTCAAAGTTTTGTAAAATTAATTCTTTAAGATTATTTACGTTACCTTCAGCGCAGAAAATATTTTGAAATCCTACTTCTTTTGCCTTTCTCTCTGTTGCAAGACCAACACAAAAACAAATTATTTTCTTATCTATTTTTGAAATATTTAAATTTTTTAAAGAATTGGCGCTCGTGAAAATAACACCTTTGAATTGGCTAAAATCTATTTCATGTGTTTCTATTTTTTTTATTTGCAACAAAGGTAAATGTGAAACTTTATGTTTCATCGAAGTAAATTTTAAAATTAATTCTTTACAATCGTCTAATGGTCTGGTTAATAAAATATGCATTTTAATTTTTATAAGAACCTTTTGATTGTAATTTAAGCTTTTCTCCAATCATTCTACTAGCAGTTTCTATTTTATCTTTTTTTACTATTTCTCTAATAAAATATCTCTGCTTTCCATCTACAGAAAAGAGCTCAGTTGCTAAGTCCACTTTTTCACCAATTATTTTCGCAAATACACCTATTGCAGTTTCACAATCTCCCTCTAGAACTTTTAAAACTTCTCTTTCAGCATTTGCTACAATTCGAGTATCAACATCATTAATTTTTTCTAGCATATCTATAATATCACTATCATCTTTTTTACACTGTATTGCGATAATTCCCTGCCCAGCACAAGGTATAAGCTCCTCAACACTAAATTCTTGGGTAATTTTTTCTTGTATTTTTAATGAGTCTATACCAGCTTTAGAAAGTAGTATTGCATCAAACTCACCATTTTCTAATTTTTGAATTCTAGTATCTACATTTCCTCTGATTAACTTATATTTTAAATCAGATCTCTTTTTTTTTAATTGAAATTCTCTTCTAAAGGAAGAAGTACCAATTACAGAGCCAGTAGCTAGATCGTCAAATTTAGTATTGTTTCTACTTATTAGTATTTCCTTTGGTGAGTTTCTTTTTAAAAAATTATTTGTAAAAAGGCTTTTTGTTTCAATTGTTGGCATGTCTTTTAATGCATGCACGGCGACATCAATGTTATTATTAAGTAATTCTTTTTCAATTTGTTCTGCAAATAATCCTTTGCCACCTATATCTGATAACCTTTGGTCTTGTTTTTGGTCACCAGTTGTTAATATTTTTTTTAGTTTTATTTCATTTGGAAATATTTTACCTAATTCTTTTTTTACTTTTTCCGCATAAATTAATGCTAACTTGCTACTTCGTGTTCCAATTATTAAAGTATTTTTTTTCATAAAACTTATTTTTATTACAATCTTATAGAATAATTGTAATAATTATAAAAAAATAAATTTATGACCAAAAAATCAATAATTCTAGGAATAGAGACAAGTTGTGATGAAACTGCTGTAGCATTAGTTCAAGATAGCGATGATGATATACCGAAAATATTATCAAATGTAATATCTAGTCAATTTGATATTCATAAAGAATTTGGTGGAGTTGTACCTGAGCTCGCTGCTAGATCACATTTAGAAAAGATAAATTTAATTGCAAATAAAGCTATTTTGGAAAGTAATGTGAAGATTAATGAAATTTCTGGGATAGCATGTACATCTGGTCCTGGCTTAATAATATGTCTTAGCGTTGGTTTAAATTTTGCAAAGGGAATGGCATCTGCTTTAAAAGTTCCTTTCATTGGTATTAATCACTTGGAAGGACATGCGCTTAGTCCAAAATTACATACAAAATTAAGATATCCATATTTACTTTTGCTAATATCTGGAGGTCATTCTCAGTATTTAATTGTAAACGGGTTAGGAGAGTACGAAAGATTAGGTACAACTATTGATGATGCTTTAGGAGAAGCTTATGATAAAACAGCAAAGATTTTAGGGATAGAATTTCCTGGTGGTCCTAAACTAGAGGAATTTGCAAAAAGAGGTAATCCTAATAAATTTAAACTTCCTAAACCTATTCTAAATAAAGGTGGTTGCAACTTATCATTTGCAGGACTTAAAACTGCTATTTTGAGAACATCAAGAGAGATAAAAAATGAACAAGAAAAATTTGATCTTGCTGCTTCATTTCAGAAAACGATAGAGGAAATATTATATGTAAAAACTAAAGAGGCATTTAAAAGATTTAAGAAAATAAATACTACCAATAAATATAATTTTGTTGTCGCCGGTGGTGTTGCTGCAAATAGTGGAATTAGAAATAAATTGAAGAAGGTAAGTGAAGAGAATAATTTTAAATCAATATTTCCTGACCTAAAGTTATGTGGGGATAATGCGGCTATGATTGCAATGGTTGGATTAGAGAAATTTAAAAATAAGCAATTTGATAATTTAGAGTTGGCAACAAGCCCAAGACTACCTCTTGATGAAAATGCTAAGTTTTTAAAAGGTCCGGGGGTAACTTTAGATTAATTTATTAGCCTAAAAATATTTTGGATCAAACAAGTTATATATAAATCTCTTGTTTTGTTTTGAATTAATATAATAATTTGATTTTACAAAATTATATCCGTTAATTGACAATTTTATTCTTAACTCTTTATTTGTTATCAATTTTTTCAATTTTAAATAATAATCCTGAAATGAATTTTTTTTAATTTTTAAGCAATTATAATTATTAATATAAATATCATGTATCTTCTTTAGATTTGTGACGATTGAAGCATTTTTAAAACTCATCGCCTCAATTATTGAACCACCAAATCCTTCAGTTTGAGACGGTAAAACAAAAATATCAGATATTTGATAATATTTATTAATATTTTTAACTTGTCCCTTGATTTCCAAATATTCTTGAATGCAATTTTTTTTTGCGTCTTTAATTATATAACTATAAATTTCATTATCTTGAAGATAATAATCTGAATTATATTTACCTACAAAAATAATTTTTGATTTATACCCTTTCAAAAATAAATTCTTCCAAACTAAATAAGTCAATTTTGTATTCTTTATTTTTGAAAAAAAACCAACTGCAATTATAATTGGAATTTTATTTATTTTTTTTTTTTTTGAACTTAATCTATCAACAAAGTTGGGCAAATAGTAATTATTAATTTTTTTACTTATATTTTGTTTCAAAATATTGCTCATATATATATTTTTATCGCAAAGTTTAAGTATCATAATTAAGATTGGAAAGCGTGATTTTAAAGTTTTTATATCGTCTTCTCTATATCGGGTTGCTGAATATATAATTTTTTTGCCAAAGATTTTTCCTAATAATATAATTATAAAAATTTTCGTTGTAAAACCTCTCAAATAAATAACATCTATTTTATTTTTTATTTTAAATAAATAGATGAAAATTTCGAAAACTAAAAAAAATTTTAAAAATTTATTATTGCTATAGTTAATTCTATAAATATTTTTTTGGTTTAATATTTTTTTGTTTTTTGTTGTTGTTAGAATAAAACATTTAAATTTTTTTTTTAGAACTTTAACTAAACGATATGTCTGTAATCCTCCACCAGTAATTTCAGGATAATAAGATCCTATAACAAATAAAATTCCTTTTTTATTTTTTTTCATTAGCAATTTTATAAATATTAATATCAGAAATATTTAAAATTGTAGTTTGAATTGTTTGATAATTTGGGGTTTGACAAACTAAAATAAATAAATAATTAAACTTTGTATATATATGTGTATTATAATCTTAATCTTATGAGCTATTGGTTACTCAAATCAGAGCCTAATGTTTGGTCGATAGATCAACAATTAAAGGTTGGTCCAAAAGGTGTTGACTGGGATGGAGTTAGAAATTATCAAGCTGCAAATAATTTAAAAAAAATGGAGAAGGGTGATCTTTGTTTTTTTTACCATTCAAATATTGGTAAAGAAATCGTTGGGATTGTTGAAGTAATTAAAACAGCTTTTATTGACCCAACAGATAAAGAGAAGCGATTTGTGGCAGTAAAAGTTAAGTATAAAAGCAAACTAAAATCACCAGTTTCTCTTGAAAATATTAAAAACAATAAAGATTTAAAAGATATTGCACTAATAAAACAAAGCAGGCTGTCTGTCATGCCAATAGACACTAAATGCTGGAAAATTATTTTGAAGATGAGTAGTATCTAGAAAATTTATAATACATGCCAAAAAAAAAAAGAAAGAAAAAAATAATCACAAAAAGAAAAACTAAGTCAAAGTCTTCAGCTCCAAAGCAAGAAAAAGAACTTATATATAGAACAAAGAAAGACTGGATTAGCAAAGCTCTCGTAAATAAATCGCAATATGAAAAAAAATATAAAGTTTCTATAAAAGATAATGATGGATTTTGGAAAAAAGAAGGAAGAAGAATTAATTGGATAAAACCATATACAAAAATTAAAGATGTTAAATATAGTAAATCGGATGTTAAGATAAAATGGTTTTACGATGGTACTCTTAATGCATCGGCAAATTGTATTGATAGACATTTAAAAAAGAATAAAGATAAGACTGCTATAATTTGGGTTGGTGATGATCCAAAAGTTCAAAAGAAAATTTCTTATAAAGAATTACACAAAGAAGTTTCTAAAGCTGCAAATGGACTTAAAGAATTAGGAGTTAAAAAAGGGGACAGAGTTACAATTTATTTAACTATGATACCAGAACTTGCATACACTATGTTAGCTTGTGCAAGAATAGGTGCGGTGCATTCAATAATATTTGGAGGCTTTTCTCCCGATAGTATTTCTGGAAGAATAAATGATTGTGAGTCGGATTATTTAATTACTGCCGATGAAGGAGTAAGAGGTGGAAAAATTATACCTTTAAAATCAATTGCAGACGAAGCTTTAGTAAATTGTCCAAATGTAAAAAAATGTATAGTGGTCAAAAGAACGGGTAATAGAATAAATTGGGATGAACGAAGAGATGTATGGTACCACGAGTTAACAAAAAAAGTTTCAAATAAGTGTGAGCCAGAAGAAATGAATGCAGAAGACCCTTTATTTATTTTATATACTTCAGGATCAACAGGAAAACCAAAAGGGGTGATGCATACAACTGGCGGGTATATGGTTTATGCATCAATGACCCATCAATATATATTCAATTATAAACCTAAAGATATTTATTGGTGTACAGCTGATATTGGTTGGGTAACTGGTCATAGTTATATTATTTATGGACCATTATCAAATGGGGCAACAACAATAATGTTCGAGGGAATTCCAACTTATCCTGACAGTTCGAGGTGGTGGCAAATTGTTGATAAGTATAAAGTTAACATTTTTTATACTGCTCCGACAGCAATAAGAGCTTTAATGAGAGAGGGGGATAAGCCTGTTAAAAAAACTTCAAGAAAATCTCTAAAATTGTTAGGAACAGTAGGTGAACCAATAAATCCGGAAGCCTGGGAATGGTATTATAAAACTGTTGGGGATTCTAATTGTCCGATTGTTGATACCTGGTGGCAAACTGAAACTGGTGGAATATTAATTAGTCCACAAACAGGAGCTATAAACCTAAAACCAGGTTCTGCAACAAAACCATTCTATGGGATCAAACCATTGATAGTTAACAAAGACGGTAAAGTTTTAAAAGGTGAGGCTGAAGGTCGTTTATGTATTGGACAATCTTGGCCAGGTCAAATGCGAACTGTTTATGGAGACCACCAAAGATTTATTGATACTTACTTCTCTCAATTTGATGGAAAATATTTTACAGGAGATGGGTGCAGAAGAGATAAGGATGGGTATTACTGGATCACAGGAAGAGTTGATGATGTAATTATTGTTTCAGGACATAACCTTGGAACTGCTGAAATAGAAAGTGCATTTGTTGCTCATCCAAAAGTAGCAGAAGCTGCTGTAGTTGGATATCCTCATGATATTAAAGGTAATGGCTTATATTGTTATGTAACTTTAAATGTTGGAGAAAAGTCGACTTTAGATTTAGAGAGAGATTTAAAACTTTGGGTTAGAAAACAAATTGGTCCAATAGCAACACCAGATTTAATACAATTTTCACCTGGACTTCCAAAGACTAGATCGGGCAAAATTATGAGAAGAATACTTAGAAAAATTGCAGCAAATGAACATGATCAATTAGGTGATACAACCACCTTGGCAGATCCTAGTGTTGTAAAAAGTTTAGTTGAAAATAGAAAAAATACTTAAAAATTTATTAATTCAATAAATTCTTTTTTAACATTGTCCCATTTTAAGATCATAGAATTCAAAACTATTTTTTTGTCTAAAGATTTTAATTCTTCAGCGATTGGAGACCATTCATATAATGATAGGGCGCTTCTGTTAAATGGTAATGAATCGTGATATTCATTCCAATTAATTTTTTCATATCTTTCAAGAAAATTTTTTTTTGCGTTTTCATGTATGTCTTTTGGCATTTCATTTTTTTGAAGTTCATTATCTAAAATTTCAAAATAAATTTCATTTGCTTTTTCAGTATCATGCTGATTTCTTATATTTTTTAAAAATGAGATCGTATAAAAAGTTAAATCCTGTAATGCAGTTGAATAAATATTCCATTTAGCTTTATTAATTGAACCTAAAAATATCTCATCCTCAAACATTAGGACATATTTTGCTCCCATCCTAGTTTTAAGGTAACCGTAAAGAGTTACTTGGCTTACCCATGCAGATTTTTTTTGAATGAATTCTTTTAAATCGGAATAATTTTCGATTTTTTTTGTTTTTTTGAAATATTTTAAGAATGGAATGAAATATTCCTTTAAATACTCAAATTTCAAGTCTTTGAGCTTTAATTTGTATTTAATGCCCATTTAGAACCAATATTACTACTTTTACTATAAATATATGCCATTTTTTACCCTTTAATTATCACATTAAATGAGTATGAATTATATCTTTAACCTATAGGGAGGATTAAAATAATGTCAAACAAAGAAAAGCACTGGGAAAAAACCAAAGGATTGATGATTATTACATTAATTATTTGGTTTGTTTTCGGTTATCTGATCTTCATGTTTGGTTCTGACCTAAACACTTCAAGTTTCATGGGATATCCATTAGCGTATTACATGTGTGCGCAAGGTTCCATCATTGCATTTGTGGTCCTAATTTTTTGGTTTGCAAATAGACAGGAAAAAATCGATGAAGAGTTTGGTTTTACCGAAAAGGAGGATGATTAATGTTTAAAGGCAATTTTATTGACAACCTACCAAAAATTTACGGGACATATACTGGGGGCTTCATTGTATTCATCATATTGATGGCGATAGCGGAGCAAGCAGGTATGACCGCTAAAACAATTGGTATTTTGTTTGTCGCCTTTACAGTTTGTATATATGCCTTAATCGGGTATTTATCTAGAACTGTTCAGGTTGATGCTTATTATGTTGCTGGAAGACAAGTGCCAACAGTATTTAACGGAATGGCAACTGCAGCTGACTGGATGTCAGGTGCATCATTCGTTGCAATGGCTGGTGGTATTTACTTTGGTGGTTATACTTATATGGCTTTCTTAGTCGGATGGACTGGGGGATACGTTTTAGTATCATCACTTTTAGCACCATACTTAAGAAAATTTGGATGTTATACTGTGCCAGATTTCATTGGAACAAGATACGGCGGAAACTTTGCAAGATTCTGTGCTGTAGTTGTTTTAACATTGGCTTCTTTCACTTATGTAACGGCTCAAATTAACGCAACAGGAACAATCGCATCAAGAGCACTAAGTATTCCATTTGAATTAGGAGTTTGGGTTGGACTAGTAAGTATTTTACTTTGTTCAATGCTAGGCGGAATGAGAGCGGTAACTTGGACACAGGTTGCACAATACATAGTATTGATTATTGCTTACTTAATTCCAGTATTCTGGATTAGTAATAAATCAGGATTTGGTTTCTTTCCACACTTTATGCTAGGTGAGGAAGTAGCTAGATTAGGTGCACTTGAGTCACAATTTGGATTAGTTAAAAACGCTGCTGCAGACGTCAAAGCTGCAGGTGTACCAGGTGGTCTAAAATCTATCGCTGTATCACACGCAGGTGTGCCAGAAGGTGGAATGGCTGCATGGAAGTTTATTTCATTAGCACTATGTATGATGGTAGGAACAGCTTCTTTACCGCACATTTTAATGAGATACTTCACTACTCCAAGTGTTAAAGCTGCAAGAAAATCAGTGGCATGGTCACTATTCTTTATTGCATTGCTTTATACTTCAGCGCCAATGCTTGCAACATTATCCAAAATCTCACTTATAGATCCAAATTTACCAACAGGTATTATTGGAAAACCAATTGCTGAAATTATGCAAATTGAGTGGGTAAATGCTTGGATTAATGTAAAACAAGCCTTCATAGCAGATTTTAACGGAGATGGTATTCTTCAGTTAAATGAATGGTTTATGAGAGGTGACGTAGTTGTATTAGCAACTCCTGAAGTTGCTGGATTACCATACGTAATCTCTGGACTAGTTGCTGCAGGAGGAATGGCTGCTGCAATGTCAACTGCTGATGGTCTAATTCTTGCTATCGCAAACGCTTTATCACATGATATCTATTACAAAATCATTGATCCAAAAGCGGATGTAAGAAAAAGATTATTAGTTGCTAGAGCACTTCTAATAGTTATTGGTGCTGCTGGAGCATACATTGCGTCGATGAGGATCACTAGTATCCTTGGTGCAGTTGCTTGGGCATTTGACTTTGCAATGTCAGGATTGTTCTTCCCATTAATACTTGGTGTATGGTGGAAGAGAGCAACAAGACAAGGAGCAATAGCAGGTATGATAGCAGGTCTTGCATCAGGAACAGCTTATCTAATTTATGTGTATCCTAAGTTTATGGGTAATGCACCTTGGTTAGGTATTGACCATTTACGTTTTGGTATAATTGGAGCGTCGGTCTGTTTAGTTGTGATGGTTGTAGTAAGTTTAATGACCGAAGAGCCAGATAAAGCTACACAGCAAATGGTAGATGAAGTTCGTGTTCCGTCAGGTAAGACTATACTTGGTAAGCAACACTAAATTAACCTTTTTTGGGGGCGATATTCGCCCCCATCTCTTCAGTAAATGCCAATATATATTTTAGTTATAGATTATATTCTAGGTATCATCATGTGGACTTTGATTGGAAGATCTGCAATGAATATATTCCAAAAAGAAGACTCAGAATTTTTTTTTATGAAGGTTTTTGTAAAATATACAAACCCAATAATAAAAGTTTTTAAATTTATAACTCCAAGTTTTATAATTGGACCTCTAGTGCCTTTGTATGTTGCATGGTTCTTTTACATGTTTAGATTTTACTTAATGCCTTATTTAATGGGTTATTCTGTAATGGGAATGTTGTCATTTCCATTGGAAAGTGAAATAGCAACTGAAATTTATAAAGTTTTTGGTAAATAATAATTCAAATCTAATTAAAAATTGATACTACTAGTTTTTAATTATTAATGAAAAAAATACAAATTTCACCCTCTATACTTTCAGCAGATTTTAGCCAACTTGGTAATGAAATTAAGAAATTAGAAAATGGTGGTGCTGATTTAATTCATGTCGATGTGATGGATGGACACTTTGTGCCAAATATCACTATTGGACCACCAGTAATTAAAACTTTAAGAAAATATACAAGTTTACCTTTTGATGTGCACTTGATGATATCGCCAGTGCATAAATATATTAAAAATTTTGCTGATGCAGGTTCTGACATAATAACAATACACCCAGAAGCAACTCAAAATCTGGTCGAATCGATTAATTTGATAAAAAATTTAAAAAAAAAAGTTGGAATTTCACTAAATCCAAATTCAAAAATAGATTTAATAAAAAATCATCTTGATAGAATAGATTTAGTTTTGGTGATGAGTGTGTATCCTGGTTTTGGCGGCCAAAAATTTATTCCTGATACAATAAAAAAAATAGAGAAATTAAATAAAATTAGGATTGAAAAAAATTTAAACTTTCATATTGAGGTTGATGGTGGAGTAAACTTTTCAAATTCAAAAGATATTATAAAAGCAGGGGCTAATATATTAGTTTCAGGAACAACAATATTTAAAGAAAATGATGGTGATATAAAAAATAATATAAGTCAGCTTAGATCAATGTAATAATGAATTTAAGAAATTCTTTAAATTTTATAAATGAATTTTTTTTCTCATTATCAACTCATATTAGAAATATTTATTTAAGATCATCATTTTATAATAATAAAATATCAAAATTAGAAATTAGTAATATTAAATACAAACCAAGTTTAAGTATTTTGAGTTGCCTAATTAAATATGAAAAAAAAAAAATAAAAATAGAAGATTTAGACAAAGACAATATTTGGAATAAAGAAGTATCAAACAAAATTCATAATAAACTGAACAACTTTTTTTGGCTATTTAGTATCGACTTAAAATCCTCAAATTTTGTTACTCAATCTATTGTGGAAAAATGGATCGATATTAATAAAACTTATAATTTCAAAAATTGGCAAGTAGATGTGTTATCAAAAAGAATTATTTCATGGATATCTAACAGCAATATTGTCTATGATGAAAGTGATATTTCTTATAAAAATAAATTTAATCTATCTATAAATAAACAAGTTAATCATTTAATAAATGAAATAAAAAGATCTATCTCTGTTGACGATAAATTATTAGGTTGTACAGCAATAACTATTACTGGTCTATCTTATAAAAACACAAGATTTCTAAATTTTGGTCTATTACTTTTAAAAAAAATAATACAATCCTCTTTTGATAAAGATTTTTTTCCTAAAACAAGAAGTATTAGACAGTTAAATTTTTACTTAAAATATTTTGTTTTGATAAGAGAATTGTTGAAAGAATCTTTAAATGAAATACCTGAGTACCTGGATGAGGCAATATTTTACCTTGGAAAATCTTACTCTATTTTTAGTGATATAGAAAAAAGTTTGTTATTTAATGGAAACCATCAGATTTCATCTTCAGAATTTAATAAATATCTCTCTATGCATAGATATAAATTTGAAAATACAGATAGCGAAGTTGGAGGTTATGCAATATTAAAAAAAAAGGCATCAATTTTGGCAATGGATATTGGTCCATCCCCATCTAGAAAATTTTCAAATAATTACCAAAGTGGAGCCTTGTCTTTCGAATTTATTTATAAAGGTATAAAATTAGTTTCTAATTCAGGGTATTTTCAAAATTATAAGGATAAATTTAACTTAATTTCAAAGTCTACAGCAGCTCAGTCTACGTTGGTAGTAGATAATCACTCAAGTTGTTCATTTGAAAAAAAATCTTTAAATTATAAAAAAATTGAGAATGGACTCAATATTTTAGATAAAGAAGTTGTTAATGAAAAAAATTATTGCTTGATTAAAGCATCTCATGATGGATATTTAAAAAGATTTGGAATTATTCATCAAAGATCAGTTGAGCTACTAGTTGCAGAAAACAAACTTTTCGGGAAAGATAAACTAATAAAAAAAAGAGAAGTATCTTCAAAAAAATTTGATATAAGATTCCACTTTTTGCCAGGAGTTAAAATAGTAAAGACATTAGATGGTAAAATAATATTAATAGAGATAGAAAACTCTGGATGGAGATTTATGACAAATTGTGAGATTATTAATATAGAAAGTGGGGTGTATTTTGGTAATAAAAATTTATCTAATGAAAATCAAAATATATGCATTTCGGGCAATATAAACAATGATGTTCAGGAAATAAAATGGGAATTCGAAAAAATATAATAAAAATTAATACTGCTTTGATTTCTTTATCAGATAAATCGAATTTAAAGTTAATATTAAAATATTTAGAACAATTTAAAGTTAGTATTATTAGTTCTGGTGGAACATATAAAGCTATTAAAAGATTGGGTTATAAGTGCATAGAAGTTTCAAAGTTTACCAACGTGAATGAAATATTAGATGGTAGAGTTAAAACTTTGCATCCTAAAATTCATGCTGGCATTCTTAATGTTAGAAATAATTCAAAACATCAAAAACAAATGAAGTTATATGATTACAGTAATATTGATTTAGTTATTGTGAACTTTTATCCATTTGAAAATACTTTGAAAAGAAATTCCAAACATGAAGAAATTATAGAAAATATTGACATAGGAGGACCTACAATGATTAGGTCGGCGGCTAAAAACTATAAAGATGTTGTGGTAATAAGTAGCTCAAAACAGTATGAAAAATTTGTTAACGAGATTAAAAAAAATAGTGGATCAACTACTTTAGATTTTAGAGAAAAATTAGCAGCAGATGCTTTTATGGAAACAGCCTATTATGAGTCGAAAATTTTTGGTTATATAAATGAAAAAGTTAAAAATGTATTTCCTTTAAAAAATATTTTCTCTGGAAAGTTGAGAGATATTCCAAGGTATGGCGAAAATCCTCATCAAAAGGCAGCTATTTATGATCAAGATAATGAAGGAAGAATTTTTCAATTAAATGGAAAAAAACTCAGCTACAACAATTACAATGATCTTTATGCTGCTTTAAGTATTACAAAGTCTTTTCCGAAGAATCTGGGTGTAGCAATAATCAAACACGCGAATCCTTGTGGAGTGTCAATTAATTCTAACAAAATTAAATGTTTTAATGAGGCATTAATGAGTGATCCAATAAGTGCATATGGAGGTATATTGTCGTGCAATTTTAAAATTAACTCGAATTTAGCAAAAAAAATAAAAAAAATTTTTTTTGAAGTAATAATAGCAAATGGTTTTGATAAAAAATCCTTAACAATTTTGAGAAAGAAAAAAAATTTAAGATTAATTGATTCTTCAAATTTGAAAGAAAATATTAAGTTAAATTTTACTAGTAGATTTAATTCTATTTTAGTACAAGATCCTGATAACATAATATATTCGAAAAATGATTTTAAAGTAGTTTCAAAAAGAAAACCTAATAATAAAACTTTAAGTAAACTTATTTTTGCGTTTAATGTATGTAGAAATGTGAAATCTAATGCAGTCGTAATCACAAAAGATTACCAAACTGTTGGGATTGGATCTGGGCAACCTAGTAGATTGGATAGTTGCAAAATTGCTATAGATAAAATGAGAAAGTTTCAGAAATTAAAAAATAACGATCAATTGTTAGCTGCCTCAGATGCATTTTTTCCATTTGTAGATGGTATAGAAACATTAATTCAAGCAGGCGTTACGGCAATTATTCAACCATATGGATCAATTAATGATAAAGAAGTGATCAAGTTTGCTAACAAAACTAATACTATATTAGTTTTTTCAAAAACTAGACATTTTAATCACTAAACAATTTTATCTATCTTGGCAGCAAGTATAAAATCACTTTCTGCTAAGCCTTTAATAGCATGAGTATATATTTTTATACTAGCATAACCCCAACCAAACCAAAGATCTGGATGATGGCCCTCTTCTTCTGCAATCTCGCCAACTTTATTTATAAAGTCTTGACTTTTTAAAAAATTTTCAAATTTAAAATTTTTTAACAAATGGAAGCCATCAATTTTATCTTCAACAACTTCCCATCCATCTACCCTTTTTAAATACTTATGTATTTCATCTACACTAAAAGGTGGTATGTTTCCCTCACAAGGTACACATTTTTTACTTGCTAGATCTGACATTTTGTAAAATACTTTCTATATTAGAGTTTTTTTTTACTAAAAAATTATTTCCAATTCCATACATATTTTTTGGTAACTTATCAAGTCTATTATAAACATCGTTCATACTAATTTTTTGATAACTAGCATCATAAACAACATAATTGAAATCAATTAAAAATTTTTCTAATTGTTTATAACCTTTGTTTAAATTTTTTTTTATATATTTTGAAAATTCAATAATTATTAAAGGGGAGTACTTTTCGATACACTTTGTTGCTCCATGAATTGCCTCTAATTCATTTCCCTCAATATCAATCTTTATAATAACATTTTTATCTTCTAAGTTTCTTTTTTCTAATATTGTATCAATTTTGGCTGTTTCAATTTTAGACTTATTTATTAATTCAAACTCATCATGCAAAATTGAACTCTCCCAATCCTTTTTACTCTCATTTAAATAAACAAAACTATTATCTTTATCTAAAACAGCTAAGTTAAATGGAATTATATTATTAAAATTATTTAAGCTAATATTTTTCTTTAAGTCTTTAAATGTGTTTGAAGATGCCTCAAAAGCCAATATTAAATTATTATTTGATAGCGATGCTGAATATAATGAGTAAAATCCAAAATTGGAACCACAATCTAACAAAAATATAGAATTATTTTCTGATATTTTTTTAATTAAATTAAGTTCGTTTAAATCTTCAAAGTCACATTTCCTTAATATTGAGTACGATTGTTTGTATGGACTATTACTAGCCCAAATGTAAAAGTTATATATCTTTACTTTAATGCTACCATTCAATTTTTTTCGCAAAAATCTAAATAGTAAATAATAAAAAAAACTATGTTTAAAATTTCTTATGTTTTTTTCACTAATATAATTTTGGAAAAATTTGGAATAAATATTTAACATTTTAATGGAGCGGGCAATGGGACTCGAACCCACGACCTTCTCGTTGGCAACGAGACGCTCTACCACTGAGCTATGCCCGCTTGTTAAAAAACTATTATAGATAGCGCTTTTTAGAAATGCAAGTATTAGTTAAATTAGTAAAATTTATCACCAACTGTGTCGTGAGTGTGTCGAGATTTTTTTAAAACTTTACATGAAAGTTTATGGTGGGGGCTAACGCCCCCACAAGTTAAATTTAGTTATTAATCTAAGCTATAAATTGTAACTGATTTCTCTAAGTCCTTTTCGTTAGCACTTATAAATAAGTTACGTTGTGGAATTGCAACTAAACCTTCTGGTCCAATACCTGTTGGTAATATAGTAACTAATTCTGGGTTTGTTAAATCATTTGCTTTATAAACACCGATAGCATTTGCTCTTTCAGCACCAACAAAGATATAACGTGTATCACCATACATTGCTACTTCAACTGACTCTGGTTCTACACCTTTTTTCTCTGCACGTTTTTCTGGCCAGTAACCTGCTGAAGCGAGTGCTCTTTCATATGACGAACCTGACTCGTATACCACCGAACCATTTTTATTAAAGATTGTCCATCCACGACTACCACCACGTTTTGCTTGACCCGGTGCTTCATGTTTATAGTCACCTTCATTTGCAGTTGCAAAATGATCATTGTCAATCCACTTAACTGCGTCTGGTTCTCTACGAACATTCTCAATGGTATCAACCATCTTTAGTTCACCGTCTTTTTTATTGTCAACACCTTCTAATGTTACTAGTCCTGCATCAAACTCTGAAATTACTTTTCCACTTCGATCAATAACCGCCATCCAGTTATTCTCTTGGATAGTAACAACTATTTCACCTAAATTATTGATATCAACAAACTCAGGCTCTGGATCGTTAGGAGCAATAGTTGAAAAACCAACTAAGTCCGCTTTAGTAACACTGTTATCTGCTAAATTAACGATTGCCACAAAACCTCCTGGAAGTTGTGGAATTTTTTCATCGTTGATATCTTCGTTACGTTCATTTTCAATAGCTATTGCTACAAAAGTTCCATCTGGACTAACTGCAACCGAGTCTGGTTGTCCACCTAGTTCTACTTTTGTAACTTCTTTTCCTGAGTCAAGATCAACAATTAATAAGTGACCACTTGGCTCTACGTAGTTTAAAGAAGTATTAATACCTACAAATGCTTGTCCATTTTTGATTGCAACACTAGTTGGTTCACCACCTAAATGCATGTGGCCTAATGGTTTCGGATTTGCTGGATCAGTAATATCAATCATGCCTAATGCGTTTGCAGGGCTATCGCTATATACCAGTTTCATGCCATCTGCTGTTGCTGCAATTATTTCTGCTGAAGTTTCTTCTGCACTAGGGTTATTTGCTGGTGTTCCAAATTTCCCAATTTCTTTAAAGTCTGCATTTACTGTGCTAACAAATGCAGTTGAGGCCAGAAGGCCTGCTAAGATTAATTTTATCATTATATATTCCTATTTGATTTTCTGAAAAGTTATCAAAACAAGATGAAAAATTTGTAACAGTTTAATTACAATTATATTTTATTCCACTCACCATAATTTTTCTTTTCTGTGTCAAAGTGTGTCGTGAGTGTGTCAAGATTAACTAGACGTTGAGAAAGACTAAGATTAGCAAGGATAAAAAACCAAGGACTACCTCGTTGGCAACGAGACGCTCTACCACTGAGCTATGCCCGCTTGATATTTAAAACAAATTAAATCCTAACTATTGATTTAGCAAGCAGTATATTTGAGAAAAATTGACTTTTAATTAATCCAAGAATATTTGGTTTTGTAATTATCTAATAAATAATAGTAACTCTTGTACTTATTTTCATCATATCTAAATATTTTGTTTCTTATTTGAGAACTACTCAATGTTTTTATAAATAAATCTTCACGTTTATAAAAATTCAATATTTTGTCTGACCATTCTAAGTTGCAAAATTCAAAAATTTTTTTACTAAAAAGTTCTTGGTTCTCTGTTAATTTTTTTAAATCAATATTAATAAGATTATTTTTGTAATTTTTATTAATATAATTTATTATTTTAATGTATTGATTTACGTAGTCTAATATATCCTCAATACTATGTGTCCAAGAAAGTTGGTCTAAATATGATTGATAAATCGAAATTACACTATCATTATAGTTTCTATAAGAATGTATAAATTTGGCGTTTGGAAAAATTTTAAGTATCAATTTGACATTAAAGAAATTTTCTAACGATTTATCAATAAATCTCCGATTATTCAAAACACCCAGACTATTATATTTATTCAATATAAATTCATGTGATTTTTCAATATCAATTATTAAATTATTAATTCTTTTTTTTTTAACTAATAAGCTTTTATCAATTTGATTTAACATACAAATATTAAAAAAATTGCTTTCACCAACACTTGGAATATTTTGGTTTGAAGATGTAATCAAAGACTCTATAAGTGTCGAGCCAGATCTTGGCAGACCAATAATAAAAATTGGATTTAGATTTTTAAGATTGGTTTTCTTAAAATTTTTAAATGATATTTTATCATATAAAAGATTGATGATATTTGTGTAATAAAATTGAGATTGTTCATTTGTTTGTTTATTCTGATCAAAACAATATTTATGAAATTCTTCTAAATATTTTATTTCTTTTTTTTTATTTTTTATTAATTTTGCTTTTTTCGATTTTAAGAAATAGATTAAACTCTTTTCATATTTATCAAGTTTATTATTTTGTTCTATGCCTTCTACAAATTTGTAATAGTCAGTGTTTATGAAATTTGGATCAAGGGAATAAAGGGCAAAATAAATTCTGATATTTTTTTTGTCTATATCTAATATTTTTAGATAAAGTGATTTTGCTTCATGAATTTTTCCAATGTTTTGTTTTTCAACGGCAAGATTGAATATAGCTTGGACTGAATTTGGCTTTAATTCTAAACATTTTTCATAATTTTCAATACTTTTTTTGTAATTGTTTAACTCTGAATAGATCAATCCTAAAAAGAAATATACTCTTGCTTTATCTTTTTCGTTGTCTTTAATCTTTAAAAAAAAATCAAGAGCTTCAGAAAATTCTCTTTTTTTGATTAAATTGCGACCAAATTCAATATTCATAATTTTACCTATACTTTATAAAATAAACTTAATATCTTATTACATATGAAAAAAGAAGAACTACCATCTAAAATCCCTGTTTTTCCTTTATCTAACTTTATTATTTTTCCAGAAACAACTGTCCCATTAAATATTTTTGAACCCAGATACCTACAAATGGTAGATGATTGCATGAAGAATGAAAGATGTATCGGAATGATACAACCAAGAAAAAGTGGAAAATTAAAAAAACCTGATTTGTTTGAAACTGGTTGTACAGGAAAAATTACGAGTTTTAACGAAACTGATGATGGCAGATATTTAATTTTAATAAATGGTATTTGTAGGTTCAAAATAAACAAAGAATTAAATACACCAAAATTGTATAGAGAGTGTGATGTTAGTTATAAAGACTACTTGGAGGATCTTGTAGAACAGAAGAAAACTAATATTCATTCTGAAGAACTTTTAAAGAAATTCAGAGAATTATTTGAAAAACTAGGTTATTCCATTGATTGGAATGACATTGAAAAACAAGATAATGTAAAAATGATAAATTCGCTAGCAATGGCTTCTCCATTTTCTAGAGAAGAAAAACAAGTATTACTTGAAAGTATAAGTATAAATGACAGACATGTTAATCTAAACAATATTATAGATACATATTTAAAAGATAGTTTTAGCAATACAACTGTTCAATAGTTAAAAATATAAACCCTTGTCAGAAGCATAATTAATATACCTTTTGAATAAACTATTTTTTGTTAAATTAATTACAGTAGATTTGGATATTAAATTGACAAATTTATTGTCAAAATTAAAAAATTCATAAATAAAATCTACTCCATAACTATAAATAAAATTTAAATGTTTTGTTTTTTTCTCAAAATTTTCAGCAACATCAGAATTTAATTCTATACCTAAAACAATTTTTTTTTTAATTATATCTAAAAGAATTTTAATATCTCTTATAGTCATATTAAGTCCCTGCCCGGCCAAAGGGTGAATCGTATGCAAAACGTCTCCAAAACATAAAAAATTTTTATAATAATAGTTTCTTAATAATTTCATCTTTAATGGTTTAAATTGATAACTTGTAAAACTTTTAATTTTATATTTATTATTATATTTATTAACAAAGTCCTTTAAATCTTTAATGGATAATTTTTTATTACCTTTGTATGATAAAACTATAGAGGTCTCAGTATCAGATATTGGTAAAAAGGCTAAAGGGCCAAATTTAGTAAAAATTTGACAAGCTTCCTCATTATCTAACTTTTTATGTTTAATATTTAATGTATATGCAGTACTATTATAATTTTTAGTTATTTTTGAATAAAAATATTTTTTAGTTATTATATTATTTATTTCAGAATTAATTATTAGATTATAATTTCTGTTTAATTCTTCAATTTTTTTGCGACTATTGCTAAATTTAAAAAAAGAAATTTTTTTGTTTTTTTTACAAGACTTTTCTAAAAAAGAGTAAATATCTTTATACTTGAATAAATTAAAAACTTGATTTGAATTATTTGTAAATTCCAATAGTTGATTAGAACTGTTATTATCTAAGTAAATTTTTATTTTCTTTGAAATTTTATAACTTATATTAAAATTCTTAAAAAAACTTTTTAAAAACTTTAAATTATCATTAGAGATAGCCAAAGTTCTATTTGTCTTAGTAAAATTAGTCTTATTTTGATTATATATGTTTATATCCAAATCAAGCTTAGCAAGACAGTTTGCTAATATTAAATTTGTTAAGTTATTTCCAATTAGACAAATTTTCATAAAAATTAATTTTATCAGGAATAATTAAATGATACAAAGTGACAAATCTGTTTTTTATATGGATATGAAAAATATTATAAATAATTCTAAAATATTTTTATTTAAAAGATTATCTGAACTATTTGGAATTACGCTAATAATAGTATCCTTTTTACTGTTTATAGCTTTAATGACATATTCTCCGGATGATCCAAACTTTATTTTTTCTGAGAATTTAGTAATAAAAAATAAACTGGGTGTAAACGGAAGCTATATTTCAGATTTTTTTTTACAATCAATAGGCTTAGTTTCATTCATTATACCATTATCAATTTTAATTACGGGTATTAATATAGTTATAAATAAGAATTTCATTATAATTATAGAAAATTTCTTTTATATAATTTTATATTCATCTTTTGGATCAATATTTTTTTCAAATTTTTATTCAGAGAATTTTTCACTAGCTATTTATGGAAATGGAGGGTTTGTTGGAAATTCTTTAAATAATTTAGTTATAAATATCATAAAATTAAATTTTGATATTAGTTATTATGTTTTAATATCACTTATTACGATACTATTTTTACTAAGTATAAATTTTAATCTCAATTTTTTATTAAAATTTAATTCAAAATTAAGTCAAGTTTTTAAAAAAAAAGAATCTGAAAGTAATATAAATCAAAAAATAATTGATGAAATGGAGTCTAGAGATTTAAAAGAAAAAAATCCAATTCAAGAGAATTTTGACTTTAGTAAAAAACCGAATTCATCTGAAAAAAAAACAATTAGATTTATACTTCCGTCGATAGAATTTTTAAAAAAAATAACTAAACAAAATAAAAATAATAAAGACGAAAATATAAGCGCCGAAAGCTTAGAAAAAATTCTTTTAGATTTTGGTGTGGAAGGCAAAATAAAAAAAATTAGCAAAGGACCTGTGGTGTCTTTAAATGAGTTTGAGCCAGCACCCGGGGTTAAGGTTTCTAAAATTATTTCCTTATCTGAAGATATTGCTAGAAATACTAGTTCAGAATCAACCAGAATCGCAACAATACCTGGTAGTAATACCATTGGAATAGAATTACCAAAAACCTCAAGGGAAGAGGTTTACTTGAGTGAAATTATTTCTCATGAAGATTTTAAAAAAAAAGATATTAAATTGCCAATTGCACTAGGAAAAAATATTTCAGGAAAACCAATTGTAGGAGATTTAAGTAAAATGCCACACCTACTAATCGCTGGTACTACAGGTTCAGGAAAATCAGTTTGTATAAATACAATAATTTTGTCTCTATTATTCAAACATAAGCCTGAAATTTGTAAATTTATTCTAATAGATCCAAAAATGTTAGAATTATCCACTTATGAAGGTGTTCCACATTTATTATGCCCTGTAATTACAGAACCGAAGAAGGCAGCATCAGTTCTTGGGTGGGTTGTTAAAGAAATGGAAAGCCGATACAGACTAATGACTAAAGTAGGTGTCAGAAACATTGATGGATACAATGAAAAGCATAAAACTCCGATGCCTTATATCGTAGTGATAGTTGATGAAATGTCAGATTTAATGCTTGTTGCAGGAAAAGAAATTGAGAATTACATTCAAAAATTATCGCAAATGGCAAGGGCTGCAGGAATACACATAATTATGGCTACACAAAGACCTAGTGTAGATGTAATAACTGGAACAATAAAGGCCAATTTTCCCACAAGAATTTCATTCCAGGTGACATCAAAAATTGACAGCCGGACTATACTAGGCGAACAAGGTGCAGAGCAATTGTTAGGAAAGGGAGATATGTTATTTATGTCTTCAGCTAATAGAATAGTTAGAATTCATGCACCATATGTCTCTGAAAATGAAATAGAAAAAGTAAACAATTTTTTAAGAGATCAAGCTGAGCCTGACTATATAGATGAAATTTTAAACTTTAATGAGAAAATAGAAAATAAAAATTTAGATGGTAATAATAATGATTTAGATGATTTGTACCATGATGCATTAGCTATTATTAAATCAGAGAGAAAAGCCTCAACATCTTTTTTGCAGAGAAAATTGCAAATAGGTTATAATAGAGCGGCTAGAATAATGGACCAAATGGAAGCGAACGGAGAAATAAGCAAAGCAAGTCAAACTGGAAAAAGAGAAGTACTCAAATAATGAGATATTTCTTTATTCTATTTTTAATTTTATATCCCTTCAATCTATATGCAAATATCAAAGATGATTTGAAATTAAAATTAAAAGAAACAAATAATGTATATTTTAAATTTACGCAAAAAATAAATAAAAAGATGGAAGAAGGTGAATGTAAAATTTCTTATCCAAAAAAGATTTTTTGTAAATATAATGATTTATATGAAAAAATAATTGTTTCTAATGGTAATTCTTTAATTATAAATAGTAAAAAAATTAGAAACTATTTAAATTATAAAATTAAAGATACCCCACTAAACTTAATATTGGATAAGAACTTTTTATTAAAAAAGCTAGATGAAATAGAAAAGGTAGAGGAAAATAACGAAACTTTTTATTTTGATATAACGCAAGAAAAAAATAAAATTACAATATATTTTGATAAGAACAATTATGATATAATTGGTTGGACAACATTAGATATTTATCAAAACAAAGTTGAAACCAAATTGTTTGATGTCCAAACTAATTTAATGATAGATGAGAAAATATTTATTGTTCAAAAATATCTTAACTAATATCAACGTTAATTGTTTCAGATCTAAAAATTTTCATACCTCTTTTAATATAGTTTTTTAAAGCATTTTTATGATCTAGTGTACATGTATGAAGCCAAACTTTATTTGTATTTTTCCTAAATCCAAGCTTCAAGGCTTCAGAAAGTAAGTAGCCACCATATTTTTTACCTATATATTGATCTAGAATACCAAAATAAGCAATTTCACATTTTTTTTCATCTGGATGAAAAATTAATTCAAAAAAACCAATCAAATTTGAATTATCACTTAAAACGTAAGTTTCTAGATTCTTATTATTAGTATAATTAATCCATCTTAAATCATTCCAGACAAGTCTGTCGATCCATCTATAATTTTTTCCAATTTGTTTATAAAAAAACTTATTTATTTGAAAATCTGGTGGTATTCTTGCCTCAATTTTGCAACTTGGATTCGGCTTATCAGAAACATTAATGTCATTTAAAGCATTTATTTCCAAGTATTTTCTTTGAACTTTAGTTATCACGAAACCATTTTTCCAACTATTTCACCACCAAATAAATGAAAATGTAAGTGAGGAACTTCTTGCCCACCAAATTCACTTATGTTAGCCAACGCTCTATATCCCTTTCCTTCTTGAGAAGATATGCCAAGTTTTTTTGATACATGTGTTATTCCTCTCATTAACCCAACTATTTCTTGATCTGATGCATTTAAATTAAAATCATCTAAATCTATATATCTCCCTTTTGGTATAACCAAAGCATGAATTTTTTTTTGAGGATTTATATCGTAGAATGATAATACAAATTCATCCTCATATATTTTGTTACAAGGTATTTCACCTCGAAGAATTTTTGCAAATATATTGTTATCATCATAGGCCATAATTTAATTTAAATCTTTAATGTTTTTTATTAATAAATTATTCTCAGTTTTAAGTTTTTGATTATCTTTAATCAATTGAATTATTAAATCTTTCAGTATTCTGTTTTCTTCATTTAAATTACCAGCTAATTCAGCTATTCTCTCGTTTTCTTTTACCAACTGTAATTGATCAAAGAGTTTTTCCAATTCAGGGTCAGCTCTTTCTTTGAGTCTTTTAATTTTTGCCAATCTTTGAAGCTTTTTACTAATTGAGAAATGAACTTTGTTACCCGATAAATCTCCCTGTTGTTCTCTTTGAACATTTAAGTTTAAATTCATAACTGTTGTT
This sequence comes from uncultured Pelagibacteraceae bacterium, assembly GCA_902576815.1. Lineage (GTDB taxonomy): Bacteria > Pseudomonadota > Alphaproteobacteria > Pelagibacterales > Pelagibacteraceae > Pelagibacter. The sequence continues at coordinate 57,031 of CACGWQ010000004.1, read as the reverse complement.
TTTTTTGTAACATTCAAACCAACTTTTCTTAAAATCGCATCATCCATTATGTTTACTGCGTTTTTATTTTCACCATCTCCAATAATTGAAATATCATTGCTTAATGTCTTATTTAATGAAAATTTAGAATATGGTTCTATAATGAAACCATTTTGATTTTCGTGTGAATATTTTACTTTAAAACCAGCTGCCAATACTTGATCAACAGATTGACTTACAGAAAGATCCCCATCTGTGAATGATGATAAGTAAGATGGCAATCTATGAACCCCATATTTGCCGTCTATTTCAATTACTAAATTTTTATTGTTATCAAATCTTTTAGTTTTTGCTGTTTTTAAGTTTATGGCAGCAAGATGACTGATAGTTTGCTTTTCGATAGTTTGATTTGTTTCTGTTTCTATATCGGTTACATTGTTTTGCACTATACCAATCATAGGTATTACTGATGAAATAAATTTCTCAGAGCTAAATTCTTTCTTAAAACCAAAATATAAATTTTCAGTATTAATTTTTTCTTTGTTATTAAAATCTACATTTTGTAATGAATAGCTTATAAAAGGTTTGTAATCTGCGTTTATGTAATTTTTAAAAAACCCAGAGGCACCATTTTCAGAACTTGAGTAAATATCATTTCTACTTTTTTTTGAACTGAAAAATGAATGTTCTTTATTATCAATTACTGAGTCAAAAGTACTACTTAAATTAGACAAAAATATTTCTGTTCGATATTTTTTATTATGACTATCAATATCTAAATCTTCACCGTAAACATATAAAAACCCATTTGTCTCTGAGTTGTCTGCATCCAGATCACTATTACTATCTAATATTTCATATGTATCATTTCCACAAAGATTATTAGTGATTACCATATTCGTTTTGTTGTGAATTTCTATTTTTTGATCTTTTGAAATACTACAATCTAATGTCATCGTAGTAGTGGTACTATTTAATTCAATTTCACCAAGATAAGAACCATCACCTTTAGTAACTATTTCTAATCCTGTATTATTTGAATTTGCCATTACAATAGAATTGTCGCCTCCTGAGATAGTTCCTGAATTATTAATCGTTAAGCCATTAAAGTTTTTATTGGCGTGATAATCTCCAATTTTAATTCCATCTGCATTACCATTAATTGCGCTAATTGTTCCAAAATTATTTAGAACTACATTTTCACCAGCTTCTATAGTTGTAGAGTCATTGCCAAATCCAATTCCAAAGTGACCTGTATTATTCTCACCTGTTGATGTAATCGTTCCATGATTATTAATAGTGAGGTTCTTTGTTCTGCCAGCTCCAATAGCACCTGTTGATGATGTTATTGTCCCGGTATTGTTGATAGTTGTTCCACCAGTGTTTCTAGCTACTTGTATTGCTGCTCCGAAAGCTGATTCAATAGTGCCACTATTAGTAATCGTATGAGCGTCGTCACTGTCTCCCTGTCTATCAATAAGAACTGTGCCTGTATTAGTGCCTGTATTTGATGAGCTAATCGTTCCTGAATTTGTAAATGTAACTCCGGAACACTCTCTACAATAAATAGTATTTCTATCTGAGGTTATTGTCCCGCGATTATCTATTGTAATATTTGATCCATTTTCAGCTAGTATACCATATCTACCTGCACTCTCTATTGTTGCTCCCTCATAACTTATAATTTCACTATCTGTAAGATATTTTGCAACAATTGGGGAATTACCTGATGTAGATTTAATTGTTCCTCCATCATAGTTATAAATTTTAACACCTCGACTTCGTGGTGAACCTCCTCCTCCAGTGCCTAACAAAATTGTTCCTTGTGTTGCACTAATCATACCGTGATTATGCAATATTAGCCCAACTGCAGTAGAGCCCGAAGATGATAAACTAGATTGACAATTTTCATTATTACCAGCCTTGTCACACCAACCAACATTTCGACCCTCAATCGCATTTCCTGCTTCAGCGCTAATAGTGGCACTTGCATTGTTTGTAATTGTTATATTTTCTGCGTAATCTATATAAATCCCTTCATTATTGTCTGAGTTGATAGTTCCATTATTAGTTATTGTTGTATTTAAAGATGATTCAGCGTGAATTGCTTTTTGTTTATTAGTTCCATTTTCTGTTTCAATTGTTCCATCATTTGTAATCTGAACTCCAGTTTCATCCTCTAGATCAACCGCCTTATGGTCATTGTAAGTAATAGAACCAGCAGAAGTAACATTTAAAATATCATCATCTGCACATGCTAACTGGTTTGTTGATGCACTTGCAATCGTTGTTAAACAAGGCCCAGCTTTTGCAGAATTTGTAATAAAAATTGTTATTAATATAGCGAATAAAAATTTTGTTGTTATGATAAGATTCAATTTCATTTTTTGTTTCTTAAAATTTAATTTAATATTAATGGAATTTGAAGAAATTTTTCATTGTTAAAATCAACATAAATAATAAGATATATTATTAAAAAAGAGAGGGAAAATGATTAAATTTAAATCGTTATATAAGCTATTTCCAATATTCTCAACATGGTTATCTGGTAAATTGTAAATTATTTTTTTATTGTCTAACCATTCTTTTCTAATGCTTTAATTAAATTTTTTTTCATCTTATCTCTTGATGTTTTTTGATCTCCTATTTTTTCAAAGAATACAGGTTCTAATCCTCTATCCTTTTTAGATTTAAAATAGTTTTTGATTGATTGTATTATTAGTTTCATTTGCCTCCTTTAGCATTATGTTTAAAGTCCCAGCAAGTAGAGTTATTTTCTAAATCAGGACAATGATATTATATATAATTTAATTTATATTAGCAACTTGAACATCACAAATATAATGTTCTAAGAATATATTATTTCTATAATCGTATTTTGACATAGACATAATAGGCTTTTTATCATCTTCAAATACATTAATTTGAAAACCTAATTCATATTCTGGAAACCTTGCTGCGAAGAAATCTTCTTTGATGATCATATTCTTATTAGCTACTTCTACAAATGAATTTTTATTTTGGTCAAAATACTGGAATGTCACCACATCAAATTTAAACTTATGTGTTCTTGGATTTTTTTCTAATAAATTTTTCATGTTAACACATGAAATATTCACTCCTTGGTCTGCATAAAGTAACGTTGGGAATATAAGAAAAATTAACAATAATCTCATATTATTTTTTTTATAAATTTAATTGTTATTAATTAGTCTTAATAATGTTTAAAAAAAGAAATGGTAAACTAATAATCCTACTAAAATTCCCTTAATGAAAGATATCCAAGCAAGTTCGTGCCCGGATACTCCAAGTTTTTTCTTCCACCACTGAATTTGCCTTTTTTCCCAATTTATATAACCTTGCATCATAATTATTTCTTTCGACTATTCAGTTCTTCCATTACTTCTTCAATTTTTATACCGCTTTTTTCAAGATACATAATTAAGTGATATAAAACATCTGCTGCTTCATGAATTTTGTTTGAGTCTTGCTTTACAGCTTCTATTAATTCATTTATTTCTTCTAATAACTTTTCTTTCGCTAAAAATTGATCTTCTAGGAGCTTATTAGTGTATGATCCTTCAACAGGATTGCTTTTTCGCTCTCTTGCAAGGCTAACGAGATCTTCTAAAATCTTTAACATACTAAATCCTAACAGGTATATCTTTTGAAGCCAAATATTGCTTTGCTTCATTTACTGAATAAGTACCATAGTGAAATATAGATGCAGCTAAAACAGCGCTAGCACCTGATTTTATTCCATCTACTAAATGATCTAATGTACCAACTCCACCTGATGCAATAACTGGAATATTGACCATTGATGATATCTTTTGCATTAACTCAATGTCATATCCAGACTGAGTTCCATCCTTATCCATAGAGGTCACTAATAACTCGCCAGCACCACATTTTTCCATTTTTGATGCAAATACTAACGCATTTATGCCAGTTGGATTTCTTCCCCCATGGGTAAAGATTTCCCATCCATCGTCTTTTCTCTTTGCATCAATTGCAACAACAATGCACTGTGATCCAAATTTTCTAGAACTATCCTCAACTACTTTTGAATTTTGAACAGCTGCTGTATTGATTGATACTTTATCAGCCCCACAATTAAGCAATTTATTAATATCATCAATACTTCTAACACCACCACCTACTGTTAAAGGAACAAAACATTTCTTAGAAGTTTTCTCTACTACTTCATAAATAGTGTCTCTATTTTCATTTGAAGCTGTGATGTCTAAAAAGCAAATTTCATCTGCACCGCCATCGCTATAAATTTTTGCTTGTTCCACAGGATCTCCAGCATCTTTCAGATCTACAAAATTAATACCTTTTACAACACGACCATTTTTAACATCTAAACAAGGTATAATTCTATTTTTAAGCATCTATTTCTTTTACAAGCTCGTCTAACTTTATGTCACCATCGTATATAGCTTTTCCGACTATAACACCTTCAATATTATTTAAATTTTTAGCTTTTTTAATGTCATTAATTGACGAAACACCACCAGATATAACTACTGGACAATTTGAAATATCTGCCACTTTTTGAGTTTCCTCAAAATTTGGAGTTTGCTTGGTTCCATCTCTATTTATATCTGTATAAATGATCCTACTAACTCCGTAATCATTTACTTTTTTTAAATATTCTGTTGTTAATTTATCCGACTCTTCAGTCCAGCCAGAAATAGCAAGATGACCATCTTTTGCATCCAAACCTAGTGCAATTTGGTTTTGAAATTTATTACAAGCTTCCTCTAAAAATCTTCTATCTTTTATAGCAGCACTACCCAAAATTACTTTTTCAACACCAGCATCAATGTATTTTTGAATAGTCTCAAAATTTCTTACACCACCTCCTACTTCTATTTTAAGGTCAAATTTTCCAATAATATCTTGAATAATATCAGTATTAATTGGCTCCCCAGTTAATGCACCATCCAAATCAACTATATGCAAATTTTTAAAACCTCTTTCTTCATATTTTCCCGCTTGTTCGACTGGTGACATTTCATATTCAGTTTTATTTTCAAAATCTCCTTTAATTAACCTAACGCACTTTTTATCTTTAATATCAATTGCTGGAAATATTTTCATTAATTGCCATTTATAGTTGTTTCAGTGACCTCGTTATTGCATAATGTTCTAATTCTAATAGAATTATTATTGGTGTAATAAAAAGATTGGCCATTTGTCGTAGGAGTTCCGCTGTTACCCATCCAAGAATAACCCCAATGATCCTTAGGGCTATAAACATTTTTAAGATAATTTGTCATATCAATACCAACATTTTGAGCTAAACTTTCAAAACTATTAGAACATTTAAAATTATATTCAGATCCCTGTTTATGTCCACTATACCACTGCCTGAGTTTTATGGTATTTTCAAATTCACAAAATGCTTTTTTTTCTATGATTGCTTTCACAATTTTGCTGTGATTATCCTGACAAATTTTTTTTTTTGCACTCTCTGTATATCCACTGTAAGCAACTACTCCTACCGCAGCTAATATACCAATGATCGAAACTACAACCAATAACTCAATTAATGTAAACCCTTTATTATCCATAATTATAAGTCTAGAAAATTTTTGATAATTTTTAATCCTATACTGTCACTCTTTTCTGGATGAAACTGCGTTCCAAATATATTCTCTTTCTCAACTGCACAAACTATTTTAGATGAATAATCAGTTGTTGCAGCAGTAACTAAATTGTCATTTGGTATAAATTCATAACTATGAACAAAATACATATGAGAGTTATTTTCTACATTTTTTAAAATTTTACTTTCTTTGACGATATTAATTTGGTTCCAACCAATATGTGGTAGTTTATATTTTCCATTTTGATTATCAATTTTAGATACTTTGCCAGAAATCCAACCTAATCCTTTTGTCTCAACTTCCTCATAGCCAACATCAGCAAACATTTGAAGACCTACACAAATACCTAAAAGTGGTTTTTTATTATTTAATGCAAATTCACTTAGAGTATCTATTAAGCCCTTTATGCCACTTAAACCATCTACGCAGCTCTTGAATGAGCCCTGCCCTGGTAAAACTACTTTATCGCTTGATTTAATTTTATTTAAATCTGAAGTTATTTCGATATTAACTTTATCTTTGGCAACTTCCTTAAAGGAGTTAATTACAGAACTGATATTACCAGATTTATAGTCAACAATTGTGACGTCCATTAACCTTATAAAGATCCTTTTGTCGAAGGAACTGTACTTTTGTTTCTTGGGTCCAATTCTAATGCGGCTCTTAAAGTTCTAGCCAGACCTTTGTAACAAGACTCTATAATGTGGTGACTATTATCACCATATATATTTTCAACATGTAAAGTAATTCCAGCAGCTTGTGAAAATGCTTGAAACCACTCTTTAAATAATTCTGTGTCCATCTCACCAAGTTTTTCAACTTTTAATTTCACATTCCAAATTAAATAAGGTCTGTTTGAGACATCTATTGCAACTCTTGTTAATGTTTCGTCCATTGGTAATAAAATATGAGCATATCTTTTAATACCTACAAATTTTTTTGATGCTTTTTTTAAGCATTCTCCAATAGCAATACCTGTATCTTCAGTTGTGTGATGAAGATCTATGTGTGTGTCACCTTTAGCTTTAACAGTTAAGTCCATTGATGAGTGCTTGGATAACTGTTCAAGCATGTGATCTAAAAAACCTATTCCTGTGTCAACTTTGTACTTACCTTTGCCATCAATATTAAGATCCACACTGATATTAGTTTCTTTTGTTTTTCTAGCTATTTTTGCTTTTCTTTTCATAATTTAATTTAGGTATATAGGTATTTTTGATTATATCAATAATACTAAACCTGGGCTTGAACTATTTAAATTCATATCCATTTATACTCCATGACAACAATTGTACTTGTAAGAAAAAATAATGACCTAGTTGTGGCTAGTGATGGTCAAGTTAGCATGGGTAACACAGTTATTAAGAAAACTGCTAACAAAGTTCGTAAAATTGAGAAAAGAAATGTGATTGCAGGATTTGCAGGATCAACAGCAGATGCACTAACTCTATTTGAAAGATTAGAGTCCAAATTAGAAAAGCATGCAGGAAACTTGACAAGAGCTGCTGTAGAATTAGCCAAAGATTGGAGAACTGATAAGTATTTAAGAAGATTAGAAGCCTTAATGGCAATAGGTGACAAAGAAAAAAGTTTTATAATTTCTGGAACAGGTGATGTTTTGGAACCTGAAGGTGATGTTATTGGAATTGGCTCAGGCGGAAATTATGCTTTAGCAGCAGCAAAAGTTTTAATTGATACAGATATGTCTGCTGAAGAAATAGCTAAGAAATCAATTAAGGTTGCATCAGAAATCTGTGTCTTCACAAATGATAATCTTAATGTGGAGAAAATTTAATGGAAAATTCAAATATAGCATCATTTCCGAAAGAGAAAGTCACAAAAGAAAAAACAATAATAGCAAATTCATTATCTCCTAGAGAAATTGTATCTGAATTAGATAGGTTTGTTGTAGGTCAGAATAAAGCTAAGAGAGCTGTTGCGATTGCACTAAGAAATAGATGGAGAAGACAAGCTTTAAAAGATGAAATGAAGGATGAAGTTCTTCCAAAAAATATTTTAATGATTGGACCAACAGGAGTAGGTAAAACTGAAATATCTAGAAGATTGTCTAAATTAGCAGAAGCACCATTTGTAAAAGTTGAAGCAACAAGATTTACAGAAGTTGGATATGTTGGACGTGATGTAGAACAAATCGTTAGAGACCTTTTAGAAATTGCAATCGCGATGGAAAAGGTGAAAAAGAGAAAGGAAGTTCATGCTCAAGCACAAAAACTGGCTGAAGATAGAGTTTTAGATGCTTTGGTTGGTAATAAAGCAAGTGTTGCGACTAGAGAGAGTTTTAGAAAAAGATTAAGAGATGGAGACCTAGATAACAACGAAATCGAGATTGCTGTAAGTGAATCTAATCAAATGCCATCATTTGAAATACCAGGTATGCCTGGTGCTAATGTGGGTATGATTAATATCTCAGATATGCTTGGAAAATCCATGGGACAAAAACCAAAAAAAAAGAAAATGACAGTAAAAGAGTCTCACGAAATTTTGATAAATGAAGAATCTGATAAGCTGATAGAGCAGGATAAAATTATTAAATCAGCAAAAGACTCAACAGAAAATAATGGTATCGTCTTTTTAGATGAAATTGATAAAATCTCGGCAAGAACTGACAGAGTTGGAGGCGATGTATCTAGAGAAGGTGTACAGAGGGATTTATTACCTTTGATAGAGGGTACAACTGTTAGCACTAAGTATGGACCTATAAAAACTGATCATATATTATTTATTGCATCTGGAGCATTCCAATTAGCTAAACCATCAGATTTATTACCTGAATTACAAGGTAGGCTTCCTATAAGGGTTGAATTAGATGCATTAAATAGTGATGATTTTATTAGGATTTTAAAAGAGCCTGATAACAGCTTAATAAAACAATACAAAGCTCTTTTGAAAACTGAAAATGTAGATTTAGAGTTTACAGAAGATGGCATTAATACAATTGCTCATATAGCAAGTGAAGTTAATTTATCTGTTGAAAATATTGGAGCAAGAAGATTGCACACAATAATTGAAAGAGTATTAGATGAAATCAGCTTTACAGCAACAGATAGAGCCGGAGAAAAGATTACTGTAGACAGCAAATACATTAAGGATAACATTGGGGAATTAGTTAAAGATACTGACTTATCTAAATTTATTTTGTAATTTTTAAAAATATATCAAAACTTCCTTTTGAAACACTATTAATAGCATCAAAATCAATCTTAATAATTTTTTTCATAAGCTCAGGATTATTCTTAATAAATTCAGGTACAGAATATTTGAGAATACTTAAATCTTTAGATTGATATGGATCACTTAAATTTTTTGATCTTAAACCTTTTCCAGTTATAACGACAATTTTTTTTACCCTATTCTCGTAACAATAATTTATAAATTCATATATTTTCTTGTTTGCATCCTCTAAAGAATATCCATGAAGATCTATTTTTTTTTCATAAATATCAGATTTTTGGATATCTTCTTTATCTTTTGAGTAAATATGATCTGCGCTATTTAAAAAATTTTGCCAATCTTTTTTATCTTTATCTGATAGCTTATCTGTCAAGCCTGAGTATCAATTAAAAGCCAGTTTGGATTTGAAGATGTCGTGTCCTTTGAAAATTTCCACATATCGTGAACTTTTTTAATTTTCTGAGGGTCTCCATTTATGACTTTATTCTCTTTATCTTTAACACACGAAATTATTTCGCTTACAAATTCAACTGTAACTTCTAACATATTTTTATTTTGCTGGTGTTCTTTTATAATCGCAGAATTTATTCCTATGAATGTAGTTTCTGATTTCAATAATTTATTCTTCCTCTCTTTTAGAGCATCTTCAAATTGGTCATGAACATCTTTGCTTAATAAGTTTTTGATATCTATTAATTTACCATTTGAAAAACTTGTAATAATTGATTCATAGGCAATCTTAGCACCTTTTAAAAATTCATTTTTTGCGCTTTCATCAAAGTTTTTCTCATTAATTTGGGTTTTTGTTTGTGCTGGAGGAGCTTCATGAGGGAAACTTGCATTAATATCTTCTTCAAAACCAGTCTTTTTTCCTAAAATTCCTCTTAACCTTAAGAAAATAAACCCTGCAATCATTGCTAAAAGTATTATATCTATATATTCGAAACTATAATTCATAAGATGATAATATTTACTATATGTCAAATTTCAACAGGGTAATTAGATTATAGACAAATGAACACACTTTTATTGCTTATAATAGGAATACCAATGCTGGAGATATATCTTTTTATAAAAATAGGAGCAAAGATTGGGGCTTTTAATACTATTTTATTAATTCTTATAACTGCAGTCTTGGGTGTTAGTTACGCAAAATTTGAGGGAATAAATACCCTTAAATCAGCCACTAAAAACTTGATTAATAACTTAATACCGATCTATGAAATTATCTCAGGTGCTGCACTTGCTGTAGCTTCGATTTTATTAATACTTCCAGGTTTTGCTACTGATATAATAGGTATTGTATTGATTATCCCTTTTACAAGAAAATTAATAATTAAATTATTTTCAAAAAAAATAAAAAAAAATGATACAGAAAAAAACAAAAAATTTATAGAAGGTGAATACGAAGATATTGATGATAAATGAGTGAAAAAAAGTACAGAATAATTTTAAAGTATATTAATGATTTATCAGCTGAGGTAAAAGATCCTGAAGCATTATTAATCGCTAAGGAAAGAATTTTAAAATACAAACTTGATCTAGATATTTCATCAAAACCTTTAAAGAATAAAATGATAGAAATAAATACAAAATTAACATACCACGATAAAGAAATTAAAAAAAAAGAAGTTTTTTTTCAAATTGTCTACGCAACAGTTATTAAAATAGAAAAAAACTTAAAAGATAAAAATGAATTGGAAAAAATAATATTATGTGATGTCCAAATTGAGATTTACAAAGAATTAGAAAATATTTTACTCAATATTATAAAATATAGTGGTTTTCCAGATATACAATTTAAAAAAAAGCTAGACTTTGAAAAGCTATATAAAAAAAAATTTAATTAAAAAAGTTTTTTTTCAAGTTTTTTTCTAAGAAATTTCTATGATCAGTTAATTCTTGTTTCGATGGGTAAATTATTTTTTTTGAGTAATTTATCTTTGAAATATTTATATTTTTCTTTTTATAAAGCTCATTATTATTAAAATTTAACTTTGGTGATTTTTGATCAAGTAAATTAATATAAACTTTTGACAGTAATTCACAATCAATTAAAGCTGTATGCTTTGTTCTTCGTGAATTATCTATCCTGTATCTTTTACAAAGTGCATCAAGACTGTTACCAGATCCTGGATATTTATTTCTTGCTATTTCAAGAGTATCAACAACATTTGCAATATCAATTTTTTTTTTTCCTGCAATTGTTAGTTCGTTATTTAAAAAAGCTATGTCAAAATCTGCATTATGTATAACTAATTTTTTATTTTCTATAAAATCAAGAAAATCATCTACAACTTCATAAAATTTTTTCTTATTTGAAAGAAAATTATCTGAATAACCATGAACATTAAAAGCTTTTTCAGATACTTTCCTTTCTGGGTTTAAATAGGTATGAAACACATTTTTACTTATAACTAAATTATCCAATTCAATGCATCCTATTTCTACTATTCGATGACCATCTTTTAAAGATAAGCCTGTTGTTTCAGTATCAAGAACAATTTCTTTCATGCATTATTTTCTTTTTTAGAAGTATTACTTTTTTTTTTACCGTATCTGGTGGGAAATTATTTTCAATTATATAATTTGATAGTTTAATTTTTTTTTGCAAACTCATCTGGTTATTAATTAATTTTCGAAAAATATTTTTATTAAAATTAGACCTTTTATTTAACCTATTTAATATTTTTTTTGGGCTTGTTTTTACAAATATTAATATATCTCCCTTTTTGTTCAATTTATTTTCTAAAATTAAAGGGACATCCAATACTATATATTTTGTATTTTTATTCTTATTAATAAAAATCTTCATTTTTTTTCTGACTAAGGGATGAACTATTGAAGAAATAGTTTTAAGGTTTGATTTCCTTGCAATAACAGCCTTTGTTAACTCAGTTTTTTTAATAGGAAAAGATTTAATATAGCTTGGCAATTTTTGTTTTAATTTTTTAAAGCATTCCTTATTTTTTTTATAAATATTTCTGACCTCATCATCTGCATTAAAAACTGGAAATCTAAATAATTTTGAGACAAATGTTTTACCAGATCCTATGCCTCCTATAACACAAATTCTAATCATTTTATTATAAAATTAATTAAATACATCTGCCACCGTCAACTTCAAGTATAGCTCCTGTAACCATGCTTGCTTCATCAGAGCACAAAAAACAGGCTGCATTTCCCATATCTTGTGGATTTGAAAATCTACCTAATGGAATTGTTGACAAGAAAGCCTTTATTTTACCTTGAGAACTACCGCCCATAAATGATTTTAATAAAGGTGTTTGTCCTGCAACTGGCGCTATTGCATTTACTCTAACTTTATAAGGTGCTAATTCTATTGCCATTGCTTTAGTGGCAGTAATCATCCATCCCTTGCTTGCATTATACCAGTTTAACTTAGGTCTAGGTGATATTCCTGCCGTTGAAGCAACGTTTAAAATAACTCCTTTTTTACTTTTTTTCATTTTAGGTACAAAATATTTTCCACAGAAATAAACAGATTTCGAATTAACGTTGAAAACTTTATCGAATTCTTTTTCAGTTACACTTTCCATTGGTTTTGGGTTGTGAGTTATACCAGCGTTGTTTACCACTATATCTACTGATTTATATTTCTTATAACTATAGATTAGCAAGGATTTAAAATTATCATTACTCGATACATCAGCGACAAAATAATCTTGAGATAAATTTTTAGCAACATTCTTTAATAGTTTTTTATTTATATCTACTAGTATTAGTTTTGCGCCTTCATTTGAGAATTTTTCTGCAATTCCTTTCCCAAATCCTGATGCTGCCCCAGTAATAATTGCAATTTTATTTTTTAATCTCATAATTTATTTTTAAAAATTCCTTTAGTTGGTCGTTAATTGCTGGTTCGATTTTATGCCAAATATTAAATGCTTTTTGGGCTTGAAATAAAAACATATTTAATCCGTTCTCAAGCTTGTTGCCAAAAATTTTTCCTGCTCTTGAAAATTCTGTTGGATGAGGATTATAAATTACATCATAAAATAATTTGTTTTTCTCTTTTTGGTTAAAATCAATTCCAAACTTATCCCCTTGTCTTAAGCCAAGGCTTGTCGCGTTAATAATTATATCAAAATTAGGTATATCACCCCAATTTATTATGGATACATCATCAAAAAACTGCTTCATATATTCGGCATTTTTTTTTGTTCTATTGCTAATTAAAATTTTACCGACCTTCATTTTTTTTAATACATATATTATTGAGGGCACAACTCCTCCGGCCCCAAGTATTAATGCTGTCTTATTGCATACATTATAATTTATTTTTTCTAAACTTAATTCAAAACCATCAATATCAGTATTGTGGCCTACAAGATTTCCGTTATTTATGGTAATGGTATTTACGGATTGAGTTTTTAGAGCGTGTTCACTTAAGACATCTAAGTACTGAATAATGGTTTTTTTATAGGGAATCGTTACATTTAACCCATTTATTTTACCTTCTCTTAGATTTTTACATATTTCGGCCAAATCGCTTTCGTGCGCTTCCAATTTTCCATAAATTGCTTCTAAATTTTTACTCTTAATCCAATAATTATGAAGTGCTGGTGATAACGAGTGTTCAATCGGTTTACCTATCACTAAATATTGTTTCATTTATAATTTTTTATATACTCTTTAATTATTCTTACAGGTAGCCCCATAATAGTGTTTTGATCTCCATCAATTTTTTCAAATAAATTTTTTCCCTCTCGTTCGATTTGATAAACATTATAAGCATATAAAATTTCATCTGAAATTTTATTTAAATATTTTTTTAACTGATTTTCTGAGAGTTGTTTCATTGTTAAAAAGGCCTTATCTGTATAGTTCCATATCATAGAGCCATTTTTTGAAATACATACTGAGCTGATAAGAGAGTGCTTTTTACCATTTAGTTTTTTTAAAATTTTGAATGCTTGATCTCTGCTTTCTGGTTTTGAAATTAATTCACCATCCAAATCTATTACACTGTCTGCACCAAGAACAAGTATATTACTAATTTTTTGACTAACTTTATTGGCTTTTAATTCTGCTAAATTTTTAGATATTATTTCTGGTGAAACTCCTTCTTTAAGCAAACTTTCTTTTACTGGATCTTCATCGACATTTGATGGCATTATTGTACACTCAATATTATTTTTTACTAAAATTTCTTCCCTTATTTTACTTTTAGAAGCTAATACAATTTTATGCATTTTTATTTTTTATTTCATAGATTTTAATTATTGATGCAGCAGTTTCTTCGACGGATTTCCTCGTAACATCAATTGTAGGCCACTTGTTTTGCTTAAATATCTTTTTAGATTGTAATACTTCAGCCTTAATTTTCTCTAAATTTGTGTAGTCTGAAGCTTCGTTTTCTTTTATTGAGTTTAATCTATTCCTTCGAATATCAAATAACCTTTCAGCTTCGGTTGTTAATCCTATTACACAAATTTTTTTGGAATTTGTAATATCATTAGGGATATTCATTTCGTTAACCAAAGGTATGTTCGATGTTTTGAGGCCTTTGTTGGCTAGGTAAATAGACGTAGGTGTTTTACTAGTACGGCTAACACCAACTAAAATTATATCCGATTCTAAAATATTTTCTGTATTATTTCCATCATCGTGGCTCATTGTAAATTGTATCGCCTCAATTCTTTTATAGTAATCTTCATCTAGAACGTGTTGAGCGCTGGGTTGATGTGTGGCTTTTTGATTTAATATTTTTGAAAAATTTAATATTAAATCACCTAGAACACCAAAACAAGGTATTTTTTTTCTATTTGCTTCTTCCGCAAGAAATTTTGCAAGTTTACTATTAACTACGGTGTATAATATTATGGGACTATCTTGATTAATAGCTTTATTTAATATCGTTGATATTTGATTTTCTGTTCTTGTGAAAGAGTATTGATTTAATTCATAAGTAAAATTATTGAATTGGGCTTTTAGAGCCATAAAAATTCTATCAAGTGTTTCTCCTGTGGAGTCCGAAATTAAATAAACTTGGTGTGTGTTTTTCATGTATAACTTGTCTATAATTTATTAACAAAATAAGAAATATTATTATTTAAGCAAGCAGATCAAATATTTATTATTTATAATTGTTTAATTAACATAATTATAAATGTGAATATTTTATCCACTATTTTGATATTATTATAAATATCAAATAACTAAGTATTTAGTGCACTTATGACGGTTAATAATGTATAAATAGTGTATAATTTGTTTAATTTGAGTAATTTACGTTATTTACAATTCATACTAATACTAAATCTTAATATATATTCTTAGAATAAATGACGCCAATTAAAGAATGTTTAATAAATAATAAAACAGATATTAATCCTATATGGTTAATGAGACAAGCAGGAAGGTATCTGCCTGAATTTAGAGAAATTAGGAAAAAAAATCCAAATTTTATTGATTTATGTTTAAATGAGGAACTTTCTGAAACTATTACTTTACAACCTATAGACAGATTTGACTTCGATGCTGCTATAATATTTTCGGATATTCTAATGATTCCTTATGGCATGGGTCAAGATGTTGAGTTTAAAAAAAATTTTGGCCCCAAGCTTGGGAATTTAAATATAAATAACATATTAGATTTAGATGAAAATGATTTTAAATCTAGATTAGACCCAATTTATAGACTTTTAGA
This sequence comes from uncultured Pelagibacteraceae bacterium, assembly GCA_902576815.1. Lineage (GTDB taxonomy): Bacteria > Pseudomonadota > Alphaproteobacteria > Pelagibacterales > Pelagibacteraceae > Pelagibacter. Next base: position 41,569 of record CACGWQ010000004.1, on the reverse strand, counting down.
AAATTTAAAGAATAATAAGAAATTAAAAAACAAAGACTTAATTGGTTTTGTAGGTGCACCATGGACACTACTTGTCTATATGCTAAATAAATTATCACCAAAAAACGGCCTATCTAAAGTTTTTTTTCATGATAAAGATTTAATAAGTAAAACTTTAAAAATATTAGATAAATTTATTAAAATACATATAAGAAAACAAATTGAGTCAGGAGCAACATTAATTCAGATTTTTGATAGCTGGGCGGGATTGGTAAATAAAGATTTAAGTAAATATCTATACGAACCCACAACTTCTTTGGTTGAATATACGAAAAGTCTAGGGGTACCTGTTATTTGCTTTCCTAGAGGAATTTCAGACTACAATAAATTTTGTGATGAAGTTAGACCAAATATGATAAACATAGACTATAATATCGAACCAAAAGATTTATTAAATAAAATAAAAATACCAATTCAGGGTGGCTTAGATCCAAAAATACTACTTACAAACAGAGAAAATCTAAATTTAGAAGTAAACAAATACCTTAGAGTCTTTAAAGATCATCCTTATGTATTCAATTTGGGCCATGGTATTTTGCCTGAAACAAAAATAGAGATGGTACACGAATTAATAAAAATTGTTAGAGATTTTACATAATGGAAAATCACCCTAAAATAAATTTTGGTAAAACAGGAGTTTTATTAATAAATCTTGGAACTCCCGACTCCACAAACTGGCTTGATATAAGAAAATACTTAAAAGAATTTTTATCAGACAGAAGAGTAATAGAAATCAACCCTATTTTATGGAAAATTATTTTAAATACTTTCATTTTAAATTTTAGACCATCAAAAACTGCAAAAGCTTACAAGGAGATATGGATGAAGGATATAAATATGTCCCCGCTTTTGTATTATACTTTAAAACAAACAGAAAAAGTTTCAAAAAACATGTCTGATAAAAATTTAGTTGTTGATTTTGCTATGAGGTATGGAAACCCGAGTATTAAAAGCAAAATAAAGGCTCTTCATGATGATGGATGTGAAAACCTTATAATACTACCTCTGTACCCTCAATATGCGGCCGCGACAACAGCAACTGTGTGTGATGAAGTATATAGAACATTAATGAAAATGAGATGGCAACCTTCGCTTAAAATTATTCCTCATTATGAATCTGAACCTTTTTATATCGAAGCTTTGGTTAATTCCATAAATAATAAAATAAAGACTTTAAGTTGGAAACCAGATTTAATTTTGGCATCATATCACGGTATACCCAAAAAATATTTTGATAAAGGAGATCCATACCATTGTTATTGTCATAAGACGACAAGACTTATTTCAGAAAAATTTACTTCCATCGAAATTAAAACAACATTTCAATCAAGATTTGGTCCACAAGAATGGCTTAAACCCTATACTGATAAGACTTTAGAAGAACTACCAAAGAAAGGAATAAAAAATGTCCTTACTATTTGTCCTGGTTTTTCATCAGATTGTGTTGAAACCTTAGAAGAAATTTCAATTCAAGGCAAGGAAAGTTTTATGGAATCTGGAGGAGAAAATTTTGATATGATACCATGTCTTAATGATAATGATGATCATATAAAATTATTAAACACTCTAATAAAGCGAAATATTTGATAATGAATTTTTATCTCTTGTTTAAGTCATTGCATTTAATTGCAGTAATATCATGGATGGCTGGATTGTTATACCTTCCAAGAATTTTTGTTTATCACGCTGAAAATTTTTCAGAACCAATAACTTCTGGGATATTCAAAACTATGGAGAGAAAATTATATTTTTATATTATGACACCTGCCATGATCTTGTCCTGGCTCTTTGGTTTGTTATTAATACATAGCATAGGGTTTCAGCAATTAGGGCAAAAGTGGATGTTATTAAAAATAATTTTAGTTTTAATACTTACCGCTTACCATTTCTATTTAGGGCGAATTCTTAATAAGTTTAAATTAAACGAGAATATTCACTCTCCTAAATATTTTAGAATTATCAACGAAATACCAACATTATTGCTCATTTTGATCATTTTTGTTGTAATTTATAAGCCTTTATAAGCTTGAAATCTTAACAACTGATAACTATAATATATTTATCTAACTACTAATCCCTACATAATGAATATACAAGAATTAAAAGAAAAAAGCTCCGAAAAACTTATCACCGAAGCTGAAAACTTAGGAATTGAAAACGCTAGTACGTTAAGAAGACAAGAAATTTATTTTGCAATATTAAAAAAGCTAGCTGAAAAAGGTGAAGAAATAACGGGTGGTGGTGTCCTTCAATTGCTCCAGGATGGATTTGGATTTCTAAGAGCAATGGAATCAAATTATTTGCCAGGTGCAGATGATATATATGTAAGCCCCAACCAAATTAGACGGTTTGGTTTAAGGACAGGCGATACAGTTGAAGGACCAATAAGAGCACCCAAAGATGGAGAAAGATATTTTGCATTGTTGCAAGTGAGCAAAATAAATTTTGAAGAAACTGAAAAATCTAAACATAAAATTGCATTTGACAACTTAACTCCATTGTATCCTAATAAACAATTAGTAATGGAAGTTGAAAGTAATAAAGTTGAAAAAAAGATTGACCTTACTCCAAGGCTTATTGATTTAGTAAGCCCAATTGGAAAAGGTCAAAGATCTTTGATAATTTCTCCCCCTAAAGCAGGAAAAACAATGATATTACAAAGCATAGCAAATTCAATAACCGCCAATCACCCAGAGGTATATTTAATGGTTCTTCTAATTGACGAAAGGCCCGAAGAAGTTACAGATATGCAAAGAACTGTAGAAGGGGAAGTGATAAGTTCAACTTTTGATGAACCAGCTCAAAGGCATGTAGCAGTTGCTGAAATGGTAATTGAAAAAGCAAAAAGATTGACTGAACATAAAAAAGATGTGGTAATACTATTAGACTCTATAACTAGACTAGGTAGAGCATATAATGCAGTTGTTCCAAGTTCAGGTAAAGTTTTAACGGGAGGTGTTGACGCAAACGCGTTACAAAGGCCAAAAAGGTTTTTTGGTGCAGCAAGAAATATTGAAGAAGGCGGATCTCTTACAATAATTGCGACAGCATTAATTGATACTGGTAGTAGAATGGATGAGGTTATTTTTGAGGAGTTTAAAGGGACTGGAAATAGCGAAACTATATTGGACAGAAAAATTTCTGAGAAAAGGATTTACCCAGCTATAGATATAACTAAATCTGGAACAAGAAGAGAAGAATTGATTTTTGATAAAAATGATCTTCAAAAAATGAATGTTTTAAGAAGAATAATTGCACCTATGGGCTCAATGGATGCAATAGAGTTTATCAACTCTAAATTAAAGGATACTAAAAATAATGCTGAATTCTTTAATTCAATGAACAAACCATCTTAATAAACCCTTTTTAAAAATACCTGTTATACTTTGTTAATGACAATATATGCGCTTTCCACAGGACCAGGTGTTTCCGGACTAGCTGTAATTAGAATATCTGGCAAAGACACTCGAGTAGCTATAAGGAAAATAACTGGAAAAAGCGTTCCAAAGCCAAGAACTGCGGTTAAGAGAAAATTCAACAAAATCACCGACAATCAGCTAATTGATGAAGGCATATTACTATGGTTTCCTGGACCAGCAAGCTACACAGGCGAAGATATGGCCGAATTGCATGTTCATGGTAGTAGGGCCGTTATAAAAGAAATCCAGAACACTTTATCTCAAATATCAAATTTAAGAATGGCAGAGGCTGGCGAATTTACAAAATTAGCATTTCAAAATGGTAAGATTAATTTGTTAAGAGCTGAAAGTGTTGCAGATTTAATTGCATCAGAAACAGAAATCCAAAGACAACAGGCTATAAACGTTATGTCTGGAAAAAGTTCAGACAAATTTAATTCACTTAGAGATAGACTTTTAAAAATTTTATCGAAAGTAGAAGCTAAAATTGATTTTCCAGAAGATGATTTGCCTGATGATATTTTACTAAATATTCACAAAGAAGTTAAAAGTATTAGAGAAGAAATTATAAAAATTTTAAATGATCAAAAAGTTGGAGAAAGAATTAGAGAAGGATTTAAAATTTCAATAGTAGGTCCAACAAACGCAGGCAAATCATCCTTGTTAAATTATTTATCTAAGAGGGATGTGGCTATTGTCTCAGAAATTGCTGGGACAACGAGGGATATTATAGAAACACATTTAAACTTAGATGGATATCCCGTTGTTATTTCTGATACTGCTGGGATCAGAGACTCAAAAGATGAAATCGAAAAAAAAGGTATAAAATTGGCCTTAAAAAAAGCCGAAAATGCTGATTTAAATATAATTGTAATAGAGCCTAAAAGCGTTGATTTTACTGAATTTTTTAATGATAAAATATCAAGAAAAGCAATATTGGTTATTAATAAAATGGATTTAGGTATAGATCAAATTAGTGATGAAACAAAAAAACATAACCCAATTTACATATCTATTAAACAAGAAAAAAATTTAGACAAACTTATCAATTCGATAAAAGAAAATTTAAAAAATAAATTTATATCATCAGAAGAAATTTTTATAACGAGAGAAAGACACAGGATAAATCTTGAACAGTGTTATATGAGTTTAAAAAATTTTGAGGAAAAAAAATCTTTAGAAGATTTTGATAAAGCTGCCGAAGATCTAAGGTTAGCAACTAGATATCTTGGAATTATAGTAGGAAGAGTAGATATTGAAGAGATTTTAGGTTCTATTTTTAATGATTTCTGTATAGGTAAATAATCGTTGATAATAAATGTTTTTTAAACATTTTTAAGTGTTTTCTTGTAAATTTTAATTTCGATAATAGATTATGTCTATGAAAAATGAATTATCTTTTGATGTTGTTGTAATAGGAGGTGGACATGCAGGTTGTGAAGCAGCAACAGCATCAGCAAGATTGGGAGTTAACACTGCCCTATTCACACACAAATTTGATACCATTGGAGAAATGTCTTGTAACCCAGCCATCGGAGGTTTGGGCAAAGGGCATCTGGTTAGAGAGATAGATGCATTAGATGGTGTCATGGGGGTTGTAGCAGATAAATCAGGTATACAATTTAGATTGCTTAATAGAAGCAGGGGCCCAGCTGTGAGAGGACCAAGAACACAAAGTGATAGATCTCTATATAAAAAATATATGCAAGAAAAACTTGTAAACTACTGTAATTTAAGCATTTTTTCAGATCCTGTAATTAGATTTAATTTTCTAAATAACAGTTTAATTGGTTTTAAAACGCAATCTGGTAAAGAAATCATATCATCAAAGATAATTTTAACAACTGGCACTTTTTTAAATGGTTTAATTCATATTGGTGAGGAAAAAACTCCCGCTGGAAGATTTAATGAGAAACCTTCAACAGGTTTGAGCGAGCAATTAGAAAAATATGAATTTAAAATTGGACGATTAAAAACTGGAACTCCCCCAAGATTAGATGCCCGTACAATAAATTTTGAAAGCTTAGAGGAGCAACATGCAGATGATGATCCATACTTCTTTTCATTCTTAACTAAAAAAAATTTTAATAAACAAATTTCATGTCGTATCACTTATACAAATGATGAAGTTCATAAAATTATTTCAAAAAATATAAAGCGAAGCGCTATGTATTCTGGAAGCATAAAAGGAGTTGGTCCAAGATATTGCCCATCTATAGAGGATAAAATAAAAAAATTTGCAGATAAGCAGAGACATCAAATTTTTCTAGAACCAGAAGGCTTAAATGATCACACAATTTATCCAAATGGTATTTCAACATCTTTACCAGCTGATGTACAACAAGAAATATGCAATAAAATCAATGGTTTAGAAAACGTTAAAATTTTAAGGCCTGGATATGCTATTGAATACGATTTTGTTGACCCAAGGGAACTTTTTTTAACATTAGAGACTAAAAAAATAAAAAATCTATATCTTGCAGGCCAAATCAATGGAACAACAGGATATGAAGAAGCAGCTGCGCAAGGATTGATAGCAGGGGCAAATGCAGCTCTTGCTTTTAAAGGTGAAGAACCATTTATTTTAGATAGATCAGAGGCGTATATAGGTGTTATGATAGATGACCTCGTAACTAAAGGTGTAGCAGAACCTTACAGGATGTTCACATCAAGAGCTGAATATAGACTTTCGTTAAGATCTGATAATGCAGATGTGAGATTAACTAAAAAAGGCATAAAAATCGGAATTGTAAATAAAGAAAGAAAGAGAATATATAAAGAGAAATACCTTCAATTATCAAAAATTCAGAATCAAATGGATAAATTAAAGATAACTCCTTCAAAAGTAGAAAGATTTGGGATTAATATAGCAAAAGATGGAATTAGTAGGTCTGCAAATCAGGTATTAGGACAAAAATCAGTAAATATGTTTAAAATAAGAGAAATTTGGCCTGAAATTAAGTATGTTTCACGTGAAATAGATGAGCAATTAGAAATTAATTCACATTATAAAGGTTATTTAAAAAAACAGAAATCAGATATTTTGGCTTTTAAAAGAGATGAAAATTTAATTATTCCAAATAACCTTAATTATGATGATTTTTCTGGACTATCTAATGAGGTAAAGTCAAAATTCAAGAAAATTAGACCTAAAACAATGGGTCAGGCCTTGAGAATTGATGGAATTACACCTGCAGCAGTATATATTTTGTTGTCTCATCTTAAAAGAAAGTCTATTAAGCATATAGCTTGATTGATTCGAATTTTATAAAAATATATAATTTTAAACTCACAAATGTTTCACGTGAAACATACAAAGAACTTGAAGATTACTCAAAAGCGATTATCTCAAAAAATAAAAGCATAAATTTAATCAGCAAAAGCACAGAAAAATCAATAAATTCAAGGCATATTGAAGATAGTGCACAAACTATTGATTTTATTGATAAAAATGATATCAAAATATGTACAGATCTTGGGTCGGGAGCTGGGCTACCTGGTATAGTTTTGGGTATATTGATGAAACCAAAAAAACCACTATTTAAGCTAATTTTCTATGAAAAAAGCTATCACAAGAGTGTTTTTTTAAAAGAAATGACAAAAAAATTTAATTTAAACTCAGAAATTCATCAAAAAAATATTTTTAACGAAAAAAATTTATGTACAGACGTAATTATTTCAAGAGCATTTAAACCTTTGCCTATAATTTTCCAAATCGCAAAAAATAATTTTAAAAATTTTAAGTATATTATTTTGTTTTTAGGCAAAAGTGGAAAAAAAATTTTAGATGATGCTCTCGAAACATGGAAATTTGATTATGAGGAAAAAAGAAGTTTAACAAACGATGAATCTGTAATTGTTAAAATTTCCAACCTAAGAGAAAAAAAAATTTCAAAATGAAAAAATTAAATAAAAAAATAAAAAATTAAAAAAAAATGGATAAAAAAATTATTTCGGTAATAAATCAAAAAGGAGGTGTTGGGAAGACTACTACAGTAATCAATCTTGCGGCTGGTTTGTCTATGAAAGGAAAAAAAATATTAGTCATAGACCTTGATCCTCAAGGAAATGCAACAACTGGTCTCGGTCTATCAAATACTACAAATTCGGAAACCACTATTTATAGTGTCCTTAATGGAAATAAAAAAATTTTAGAAGTAGTCCAAGAAACAAATTTTGACAACCTGAATTTAATCACATCTAATGTAGATTTATCAGGACTTGAGGTAGAAACAGCCGGAGATAATCGTAGAGCTTTTAAATTGAAAGATGAATTAACCCCGATTTTAAATGATTCTGGAGCGTCATATGATTATATCTTAATCGATTGCCCTCCATCACTAAGTCTGCTGACAATTATGGCATTAGTGGCTTCGGATGCTTTAGTAGTACCACTTCAGACAGAATTTTTTGCATTGGAGGGGTTAACTCAACTTATGAAAACAATCGATAGAATAAAGTTTAACTTAAATCCATCACTAGAGATAAGGGGGATACTTCTTACAATGTTTGATAAAAGAAATAAGCTCTCAGGACAAGTTGAGATAGAAGCAAGAAATTATTTTAAGGAAAAAGTATACTCTACTGCGGTTCCAAGAAATGTTAGGCTCTCAGAGGCCCCATCTCATGGTATACCAGTATTATTGTACGATAAGATTTGTCCAGGTAGCAAGGCTTACTTCAAATTTACTGAGGAATTTTTAGAACAGGACAAACAAGTGGAGAGTGCTGCGTGATTAATCCTTTCAAGAATAAAAGGGGATTAGGTAGAGGACTGTCATCATTGATAGGGGACTCAAACTTAAAGCAAGAGACAAATAAAATGTCTATAAGTTCAATTATACCTAACAAGTTTCAACCAAGAAAAAAATTTGATAATTTGGATCTAGAGGAGTTAGCTAATTCAATAAAAGAAAGAGGTATATTACAACCAATTATTGTTAGACATTCAAAAGATGAAAACGGTAAATATGAGATTGTCGCTGGAGAAAGAAGATGGCAAGCAGCCCAGAGAGCAGGTTTACATGAGATACCTGTAATAATAATCGATATCGATAATTTGAAATCACTGGAATTTGCAATCATAGAAAATGTTCAAAGAAAAGATTTAAATATTATTGAAGAGGCGACTAGCTACCAGCGACTTATTGATGAATTTAGTTATGATCAATACAAGGTTTCAAAATTTATTGGGAAAAGCAGATCTCATATTTCAAATTGTTTGCGATTATTGAGCCTATCAGAAAAATTAAAAAACTATATTGTCGAAGGTAACTTATCTTATGGGCATGCTAAAGTATTGGTCGGGGTAGAAAATGCAGATATAATAGCCGATAAGATAATATCAAAAAAATTGTCTGTCAGGCAAACTGAAAATTTAATAAGACTATTAAAACACTCCTCTTTAAGATCAAACTTAAAAAGAGATGTTAATATTGTTAATTTAGAAAAGGAATTGTCAGAGAAAACTGGTCTGAATGTTTTTTTAAAAAATAAAAAAAATAATAGTGGAGCCTTTATTTTAGAATACAAAGAACTAGATCAATTAGAGAGATTGATTAAAATTATTAAAGAGAATTACTAAAAATTTAAAACAAAATCTGAGAGAATATTAAAAGAATTATAAGTATTTTTTTTAATATTTATTTCTAAATCGTAAATTTCATATATTTTTTCTCTTATATTTTTTGAGTCCCATAAACGTATTTGTTTTGCAACAATTTCCTTTTCTTTCCAAAAAATTGGTGGTTTAAAAGTTGATATTGTTAAGCTAACATTGTTATTTTTTTCGAAGTTTGATGATAATTTTAATAATCTCTTTAATCTATTTAATAGTGTTCTTGTTATTAATACGCAGTCCTCATTTTTATAATTACTTTCATTTAATATTTTTGCTATTTTTTTCTTATTTTTTGATAAATAATTCTCAACTAATTCAAAAACACTGTAATCACTACTCATGTTACTTAATTGCATAACATCATCTATTTCAATCTTACTTTTTGTTAAACTTAAGTTTATTATTTTATCTAATTCATTTAATAGATTTATTCTATCGCCACTACTTCTTTCAATAATTAATGATTTACTTTCATTTGATAATTTAATTTTATTTTCATTTAATCGTTTATCAATAATTCTTAATAACGTATCGGCATTATCTTCATAAAAAGCAATACATGAGTGCAATTTATGCTTTTCAATCAATTGCCTTAATTTTGATTTTTTTTCTAAACTATCTGAATTTAGAATTATCAATATATTATTAAAATTTAGATCTTTAATATCTTCAACAAAATTATAAAATTTATTAGAAATTCTACTTATTATAATTGTTTTTTCTTGAATAAATAAAGATTGGTTATTCAATTCCTTAAAAACATTCTCTTTGTTACTTATTGCTTCATTTTCCTCATATTTTATTATTTCAGAATTCTTTCTAGCCTCACATAGTGATTTAATTATTTCAATTTTGTACCCTTCATTAAGGCCGTGTAATAATAATATGCCCTTTGTAATAGATTTATTACTTATTTCATGTGGTTTATATATCATTAAACATTTGAAAGAATCGTCATTATTCTATCGGCAATATTATAACACAAATTTTCTATTAAATTATCTTCGTATTTTTCTAGTTCAAATTTATCCTCTAAATTATTATAAGTATTTTTCTTTTTTATAGTAACTTCCTTCAACATGTTTCCATCTTTAAAAATTATAACTTCAACCTCAATATTTTGCTCAAAAGTAGTTGGATCACCTTTCGAGTCGCTAGAAATTACTGATCTTGAAAAGTTGGTAATAATTTCCAAGTCATATTTAATTTTATTGATAGCTTCTCCCTTATCTCTTTTGCTTATAGAATTTTTTAAATTATTTATAAGTAAAGAATTAACTTTTCTTTTGTTTCCTTCGACTTTTATATCATTTATAATAAAAGGATAATCCTTTCCCGCTAACATTGGACTATACCCACAACTTGTAATAAATAATAAAACAAATATTGTATTTATAAATCTAATCATTTATTAAAATATTCATTAACCTATCTTGGATATAGATAATTTTTTTTATACTAATATTAATTAAATATTTACTTGTCATTTTATCTTTTTTTACAGTTTCCAAAAGTTTTGTTTCTTCAATACCTTTGTTCACGTTTAAAACAGTCCTTTTTTTTCCATTTATTTGTATAACAACATTAATTTTATCGTTTTCTAAAAGATTTTCATCATATTTTGGCCAATTCAAATTACCTTCGCTACCAAGATCACTTAAACATTCACTTGAGAAATGAGGTATTATAGGTGAAAAACAAATTAGTATTTTCTTATAATTTTCAGATAAATTTTTTATATTTTTACTATTTTTTATATAATTAGCTAAATAATTATATGTTTCGTACATATTTGCTATAATTACATTATAATTAAATTTATCTAAATTATTAGTTATCTTTGCTATCGTCTGGTTAGTAAATTTTTCAATTTTTAAATCGATTTCACCTAAATTTTCTTTTTTTATATTTATCATTATTTCATTATGCAACGTCCATAATTTTTGAATAAACTTATACGAAGACACCATTCCTTGTTCTGACCATTGTACATCTTTTTCCGGAGGACTGTCTGATAAAATAAATAGTCTAACAGAGTCAGCACCATAATTTTCAATTATAAATTCAGGATCAATTACATTTTTTTTTGATTTAGACATTGACTCTGAGGGCCCCACTTTTACAATTTCATTATTTCTACCCTTAATAAAGTATTTGTTATTAACTTTTTCTACCTGATCGGGACTTAACCAATTATTATCCTTATCCTTATAAGTCTCATGACACACCATGCCTTGAGTGAATAAACTTTTAAATGGTTCAGTTACGTTAAAATTTTTGTTTTCATAATTTATCGCTCTTGTAAAAAATCTTGAGTACAATAAATGCAATATTGCATGCTCAACTCCACCTATATATTGATCGACTGGCATCCAATAATCTATTTCTTCTTTTTTAAAACCATAGCTTCTCTCATTAGGAGAGCAAAATCTTAAATAATACCAGGATGAACATACAAAGGTATCAAGTGTATCAGTTTCTCTTGTGTACTTTTTCCCATCTATAGTCACTTCCTTCCATGATTTTTGATTATCTAGAGGATTACCTTTGACATTAAGGTCTATATTTTCTGGTAATTTTACTGGCAACATAGATTTAGGAACTGGATGTATTTTTCCTTTTTCATCATAAACTATTGGTATAGGACAACCCCAGTATCTTTGCCTAGAAACACCCCAGTCTTTTAGTCTATAATTAATTTGTTTATTGCCCAATTTTTTCTTCTCTAATATTTCTATAGTTTTGGTGACCGAATCTTTCGGAGCTTCAAGACCATTTAGAAATTCTGAATTTATTAATATTCCTGCACCAGGATAGGATTCGTCATCTACTTTAAATGTATCATCTTTATCAAAAGGTCTTACAACTGTTTTGATATCAAGTTTATATTTCTTAGCAAAATCGAAGTCTCTTTGATCATGTGCTGGACAGCCAAATACTGCTCCAAATCCATAATCCATTAAAACGAAATTAGCGAAATAAATCGGTACCTTTTCATTTGGTTTTAAAGGATTTATGGCCTCAAGACCAGTTTTAAAGCCTATCTTTTCCCCAACTGCTATAGCCTCTTCAGTGGTACCCATTTTCGAACACTCTTCTTTAAATTTAATGAATTCCTCATCATCTATGAAGTATTTTGATACCTCATGATCAACTGATAGTGCTAAAAAAGAAAATCCAAAAAGTGTATCCGGTCTGGTAGTAAAACATTTAATCTTTTCAACTGGAAGATTTCCCTCAACTTTAAACTCTATTTCACATCCAAATGATTTACCAATCCAATTTTTTTGCATAGTTTTTACTTTATTAGGCCATGTATCTAATTTTTCTAAACCATCTAATAAATCTTGTGAAAATTTTGAAATGTTGAAAAACCATTGACTTAATTTTTTTCTTTCAACTACAGCACCTGACCTCCATCCTTTTCCATCTATCACTTGCTCATTTGCAAGAACTGTTTCATCTATTGGATCCCAATTAACATAATTTTCTTTTCTGTAGACCAGTTTTTTTTCAAGAAGTTCTAGAAAAAAAGTTTGTTGATGTTTGTAGTAATCTTCTGAACATGTTGAAATTTCGCGATCCCAATCTATAGATAATCCAAGTTTTTTTAGCTGTTTTTTCATTGTGTCGATATTTGAGTTTGTCCAATCTTTTGGATCTAAATTATTATCTCTGGCTGCATTTTCTGCAGGCATACCAAAAGCATCCCATCCCATTGGATGCAATACATTGAAACCCTCCAAAGTTTTATATCTAGATAATACGTCACCAATTGTATAATTTCGAACATGTCCCATATGAATTTTTCCTGATGGATACGGAAACATTTCAAGACAATAAAATTTTTTCTTTGTCTTATCTAGCTTGGTAGAAAAAAAATTATTTTTCTCCCATAAATTTTGCCATTTTCTTTCTACAGTTTTAAAATTGTATCTTTCCACTTTAAAAGATTTTGCACTTAATCACCTGGGGTTTCAAGTCTACCTTCGTATTCTTTGAATTCCTTGTTTTCTTCTTTAATTTTTACATAAATAGCTGCTTGTCTTAAAATTTTTGTTTTTAATTCTTTTTCTATCTGCCCACCTCTTTCACTAACAGAGCATTGTGAAACACTTGAACATTGTTTGTAAAAGATCTTTATGTCTAGCGCATCAGCTCTAACTTCATTCGATAAAAAACGAATTGAAATTTTTATTGACTCATTATTATTCCCACCATCTGAATACCAATCTGTAACTAAAATTCCTCCACTATAATTTGCTAAAGCTAAAGGCATGAAATCAATGGTATCCAAGCTTGCTCTCCATAACTCGTTTGAAGTTGCAAATTCAAAATTTGTTCCGCTAGTGTTTATAGAGTCCATCAATCTAAAACCTCTTCCTTCTTCAATATTTCTTTTTACCCTTTCTCTGGGATCTGGGGGGTTTTTACGAGCATCTCCTGGTTTGAAGCCTGCACAAGAGTTTAGGAAAAGAATTATTAAAAATCCTACTATAATTGATGTTAATTTGTTTTGCATGATAGTGTTAATTACATACGATTTGCTAATATTTAAACTTAAATTTCAATTTTATATTTTAAATACATCGAAAAGGGTAAGGATAATAAGTGTAAAAAGTGATGCATAAATACAACACATACACATTAATTTGGTAATTCTATGAAAAAATCAAGAATTCCAACATTTTTTTGGTAATTTGGCAATGTTTATAATTAATTATATACATAAGGAGTATAAATATGAACAAACTAAAAAAAGTAGGGTTAACTGCTCTTGCAGGTTCCCTAGTAGCTACATCAGCTATGGCAGACATGTCTGTTTCTGGTAGTTCATCTATCGGTTTAACAAGCATTTCTGAGACATATCCTGATAGTGCTGCAACAGCGTTGTCAAATACATCTGGTAACGGTTTCACAATGGGTAACAGTGTAACTTTTACTGCATCAGGTGAAATGGATAACGGTATGACTGTGTCAACAAGCTTTGAGTTAGATCAAGGTGCAATGGATGGCGGTCCATTTGACTCGCACTCTATCTCAATCGATATGAATGAAATGGGTACAATAACATTCGCTGGTCACGGCGGAAGTACAGCTGTTGGAAAATATGATGATATGATGCCACACGCTTATGAAGAAGTATGGGATGTGCTAAATAACAACGGTGCTGCTGCTGATGATGGTGGTGGAAACGATATGTTTAGTTACTCAAACACTTTCGCGGATTCTATAAGTGTATATGCATCATACTACAACCAAGAAGCTGGTGTAGTAGAGTCATATTCTGACTTTGGTGTTACATACACAGGTGTAGAAGGATTAACAATTGGTTACGCAGAAGGTGAAAACAAAGAAACTTCTGCAGCATTTGATGAACAAGAAACTATGTTCATTACATATGCTTATGGACCAGTAACAGTTGGATATCAAACTGCAGAGTCTGATGTTCAAGGTGGCGTAACTAGTGATGCTGATACTTTAGCTTATTCTGCTTCTTACGCAGTTAGCGATGATCTATCAGTCAGTTACGGTATTCATGAATATGAATACGGTAATACTTCATTAGTTGACCAAGAGTCATCAGGTTTCAGTGTTTCTTACACAATGGGATCAATGACATTTGGTGGTGCATTTAACTCAACTGATAACGTAGCTGGTAATTCAAGTAACGATGAAGAAGGTTATGAAGTATCAGTAAGTTTTGCATTCTAAATAAGTTTATTTAGATTACTTATTAAAAGGGGGGTTTCGGCCCCCCTTTTTTTTTTGAAAAAAACTAATTCCAGCATACCCTCTCACTTTCAAAAGTTTTAAAAGCTTAATATTTTTGCTATTTATACCTCCAAGGGCAATAATTTTTTTATTGGTTAATTTATTTAAAATATTGAACTTATTAAAACCTAAGAAAGTACTTTTCTTTTTAAAAAGAGATGAAATAAATATTTCATTTACTTTTTGTGCTTCTTTTATTCTTATCTCTTTGTAGTTATGAGCAGATCCTAAAATTCTAAATTTCTTTTTGATTGCAAAATTATTAAATTTTATTTCCTTGTTAAATGAAGGTAAATAAACTCCATCTAAATCTAAACTTAATGCCATTTTAAAATCATTAGAAATTAAGAGGATTCTTCTGTTCTTTTTACAATATTTTTTAAGATTAATTATATTTTTTGTTTTTACCTTAATATTATAATTCCTGTAAATTAAAATTATATCTTTATTTAGTAAATTAAGTTCAGTAGGATCAAACTTGTTAATAAAATAATATTTTTTTAAAAATTTATGCATTTTACCATACAGAACTTAATTGAAATTAATAATAAAATAAAAAAAAAAATATCAGAAATAAACATTAATCAATATAATCCAAAAATAATAGCCGTTTCAAAAACATTTAGTATTACTTATATTTCTCATTTGATAGATTATGGTCACGAAGATTTTGGTGAAAATAAAGTTCAAGAGGCATTTGAAAAATGGAATGATATAAAAAAAAAGAATAATAAAATAAAACTTCACATGATTGGAAGACTACAAACTAACAAAGTAAAACAAGCAGTAAGTCTATTTGATTATATTCACTCTCTTGATAGCGAGAAATTAGCTTTAAAGATAGCAAAAGAGTGCGAACAACAAAAAAAAAATATAAAAGTTTTTATTCAAATTAATATTGGGAAAGAAGAACAAAAGTCTGGTGTTAATGAAGATAAAATTGGAGCATTTTATAATTTTTGTAAAAGTCTCAACTTAGATGTGATAGGTATAATGTGTATTCCACCATTTAATAAAAAATCCTCTGCTTATTTTTCAAAAATGTCAGAAATCAGTATCAAATATAATATTAGTCAAATAAGTATGGGAATGTCTAATGATTATTTAGATGCTTTGAATTATAAATCTACGTATCTTAGAATTGGTTCTAAAATATTTGGAGAAAGAAATTAGTTGATAAGGATTTGGTTTCTTTTATCTAATATTTTTATCATTATTAAAAAATCTCTTTTTTTCAAAGCAATACATCCAGCAGTTCCGTTATAATTCTTAGTTAAATGCAAGAAAATCGCACTACCTTTATTTGCAACAACTTTTTTATAGTTATACTCTATAGGTATCATCAAATCATATTTATAATCTTTTCTAAATAGCTTTTCTAAACTTTCTTCTTTTGAAATTTCAACAAGTTTATTATATTGTTTACTTTTAACATCATTACACCAACCCATATTTCTTTTTATTTTTATTTTTTTCAAAGAACTATGTTTTATATCAGCTTTATATTTGTAAAATAAAGACCCTAAATTAAATGTACCTTTTGGTGTTTTTAAATCGCCCTCTTTCTTAAAATTGGTTAGACCTTTTTTACCAATACAACATTTAAATATAAATTCATCTACAATAAGCTTGTTTTTGTCTTTCAACTTAATTAACATTTGGTAATGAGTCTTCCTAATATATTAGTTTATAATTTACCAGTCCTTTATGCAATATTTGAAGAATTATCGGATGATTTTAACTATAAATTTATTAACGTTAAAGCAAATGAATTAACAAAATACAATAGTATTTTGTCAAAAGAAACTTTAATAATTTCCTCCAAAAGACTGAACTTTAAAAATCATATTCTTTTAGATAAAAAGCCACAGACAATTTTTAAGATTCTAGAGCAAATAAATATTTCAATTTTAAAATACAAATTTGAAAAAAATTCAAGTTCAAAATTAGGAAAATATGTATTGGATATAAATTCTAGAAATTTAATTTTTAAAAAACAAAAAGTAAAATTAACTGAAAAAGAGTTAAATATCTTGCTTTTTTTGAAAGAAAATAAAAATGCAACAATCAAGGAATTACAAAAAAATGTTTGGAGATACAAAGATGATCTTGAAACGCATACTGTTGAAACTCACATTCATAGATTAAAAAAAAAAATATTTGATAAATTTGATGATAAAAAATTTTTATTACGCAATAGAGTTGGATACTTAATCAATTGAGAAAGAAAAAAAATAAAATTGCTAAAGAATTATTTACAAAAAAATTTAAACATAAGGTAGTGAGACCCAAAAAGGGGAAAGGTAGTTATAAAAGAAATACAAAGTTAAAAGAGTTATGACTTTAATATATCTATGTTAAAACTAATCACGACTCTATCCTCCTCGGACATATTTCTATTAACAGAGTGTGTTAAATAGGCTGGAAATATTAATAAATCACCTTCATTGGGTGTAATTTCAACAGTGTTCTTATTCAAATCTGTATCTTTTTCAATTAATGGATGTCTCTCTCTAGAAATAGAATTAGGATTTAAGAATTTTATTGTTCCACAATTTTTTGAAACCTTTACATAATATGCTGCACTCAAATAATTATTTGGATGGGTATGAGCTGTATTTAAATTATTTTTCTTATTAATGATTGCCCACATTTCTGTCAATCTTACATTATTTGGATCGTACTTCCATCCATATTTTTTAAAGACTTCTAAAACATATCTTTTTGTTTCCTGAAAGAACTTGAAAGGCGGAGTATCCTTTTTGCTCATTATAAAACTTTTTGAGTGCCAACCATTAACGTTTGATCTTTGAACTCCTATTTTATCTTTATTGTAGAGATCATAAATATATTTTAGTAAATCTTTATTATGCTCTTCATAGTTATTCAATTTAAACTTAAAAACAGGTTGCGGAAAAAGTTTATATAAATTTTTTTCTTCCATTAAACTTGTAGTCTTGCACCTATTTGCTGAATAACTTTTGAAGACATTTCTCGTCCTTTGTCTAAACACTCCATCATACTTTTATTATGCAAATATCCATGTAAAAAACCTGCTGCAAATAAATCACCTGCTCCAGTAAGATCTTTTATGTTTAAATTTTTTTTAACATCATTTTCTGCTACTTCATTGCCAAATATAGATATTGCTCCTTTTTCCCCTCGAGTTATAACAATCATCTTTTTTAAATTTTTACCAAACTCAATTACTTCATTAAAATTTTTAGCATCTATCAATGACATCATTTCTTGTTCATTTGCAAATGTGATGTCTAATTTGTTTTTTACTAAATCTAAAAAATGTGGCTTGTGTCTATCAACACAAAATTGATCTGACATAGACATAGTAACTTTATTTGCGCTATTAATGGCCTTTTCAAAAGCTCTTTTAGGCTCACCTTCGTCCCACAAGTATCCTTCTAGAAATATCATTTCAGACTGTTTTATAACATCTGTACTAAAATCACTTTCATTAATTTTTCCTGCTGTTCCCAAAAATGTACACATTGTTCGCTCTGAATCTGGAGTTACTAAAATTAAACAGGTACCAGTTGGTAATTCTTCTTTCTTTTTAGTGTAAAAATATTCAACATTTTCTGTTCTTAAACCTTCTTCGTACTTGATACCTAATTTATCATCGCTAACTTTTCCAATAAAACCTACTTTATTTCCCAATTGTGATAATCCTACTATAGAATTAGCAACTGAGCCACCTGATATCGTTTTTTCAATATCTAAATTTGATAGCATTGATTGAAATTCTTTATCATCAAATATTAGTTTCATTGTTCCTTTTGTAAGACTATTTTGATTAATAAAGTTTTCATCAACTTTACAAATTACATCTACAATTGCATTTCCTATTCCTAAAATTTTCATTTTATGCTTTTTTTGTTTTAATTGGTTTTTTTCTTTTAGGATAACAAGAAGTACAGATTTTACAAGAGATACCGTAGCATTCTCTTGCTTTACAATATTCTCTCCCATAATAAATTATTTGAAGATGTAGTTTGTTCCAATATTTTTTTGGAAATAACCTTTTTAAATCCTTTTCTGTTTGAACAACATTTTTTCCATTTGTTAATCCCCATCTTTGTGCAAGTCTATGTATATGCGTATCAATTGGAAATGCTGGAAAACCAAATCCTTGAGACATGACTACACTAGCTGTTTTGTGTCCAACACCAGGTAATTTTTCTAGCTCTTCAAATGTCTTAGGAACTTTACCATTAAATTTTTTAACTAAAGTTTTTGATAAATTATATACACTCTTAGCTTTAATTCTAAAAATTCCTATACTTCTAATTAATTTTTCTATTTTTTTTCTTCCTAATTTAACAAAATGTTCAGGTTTATTATATTTTGGATAAATATTTTTTGTAACATTATTAACATTTACATCTGTGCATTGTGCTGAAAGTAAAACAGATATTAAAAGTGTGAATATATTTTTATGTTTTAATGGTATGGGAGTTTTTGGATAAGTTTTATTTAGTATTTTTAAAATTATTTTAGCCCTTTGAACGTCACTCATTATTTAAAGTTCAGAAGATTTCTCATTGAATAGAGACCTGGCTTTTTATTAATTAACCATTTGGCAGCGGTTATTGCTCCATCTGAATACAAAGCTCTGTCAAAAGCTTCATGATTTAGTTTAATTATTTCTTTCCCACTTGAAAAAGTAACTTCGTGTTCTCCAATAATCTCACCTTTTCTGATTGAATTGAAATTAATTTTTTTTCCATAAGGAAACTTTTTTTTATTCAAATATTTTTTTCCAATCATTTTGTAAAAGTCTTTATTTTTTCCTACAGCAATTCCCTTTCCGAGCATTAAGGCAGTACCAGATGGATAATCTTTTTTATGTTTGTGATGAACCTCAAAAACTTTGCTTAGGTAATTATTGCCAAGCGATGATGATGTAATCTCAGTTAAGTACATGAGTAAATTAATTCCAAGGCTCATATTTCCAGCTTTTAAAACTGCTATCTTTTTCGAAAATTTCTTTATTAAATCTTCTTCTTTTTTTGTAAAACCTGTTGTACCAATAACAACTTTCTTTTTTAATTTTGTTGCAATCTTTAAAACTTCGAATGTACATTTTGGTACTGTGAAATCTATTATCACATCAGTTTTGCTTAGAGCTTTTTCACTATTTAATTCAGGCTTAATTCCACGAATTCTTTTTTTAATTAATCTATTTTCCGTAAGAGCAACTAATTTAGTAGATTTATCTTTAGTGGCGGATTTAATGAGCTGTTGACCCATTCTTCCCATACATCCTGTTATGGCTAAGTTAATTTTGCCCATTATATGTTCTCAGATTAGCATTATTGGTTAGTTTTTCCAAAAACTTTTGGCTTTTTGAAAGAACTTTTTAATACTAGGGTTTGATTTTTCATTTTCAATTTCTCTAAATTTTTCAAGTAATTCTTTCTGTTCTTTATTTAAGGATATTGGAACTTCTGTATTTACTTGCACATAAAGGTCTCCAAAATCATTCCCTCTCATGTAAGGCATTCCTTTTCCTCTTAATCTAAATTGTTTTCCACTTTGAGTTCCCGCAGGAATTTTTATTTTAGCTTTACCACCGTCAATTGTTGGAATTTGAATTGAAGTTCCAAGAGCAGCATCTGCAATAGAAACCGGGCATTCAAAAAATAAGTTCTCATCAGATCTTTTAAATAAATCATGAGAAAGAACATTAATGAATAAATATAAATCACCACTACCACCGCCTCTTGAACCAGCTTCACCTTTACCTGAAAGTCTTATTCTAGTTCCATCATCTACACCTT
This sequence comes from uncultured Pelagibacteraceae bacterium, assembly GCA_902576815.1. Taxonomy (GTDB): domain Bacteria; phylum Pseudomonadota; class Alphaproteobacteria; order Pelagibacterales; family Pelagibacteraceae; genus Pelagibacter. The sequence goes on along the minus strand of CACGWQ010000004.1, from coordinate 20,918 downwards.
TTGGAATGGTAACAGATAATCTTTTCGAAGCCTGTTTTTTACCTTGTCCATTACAACTAGCACAAGGATGAGTAATTTCTTCTCCAGCACCTGCACATTGAGGACAAGTTTGTTGGACAGTAAAAAAACCTTGACTAGATCTTACTTGACCATGACCACCACACATCGAGCATGCCCCAGCTTGATGACCAGGTTTTGAACCAGTTCCGGTACAAATATCGCATTTTTCAGATGTAGAAAATTTTATATCTTGCTTCTTACCAGAAAAAGCTTCCTCTAAAGAAATAGATAAATCATATCTTAGGTCTGAACCTCTATTATTTGATCTTCTTGATCTGCGACCACCACCAAAACTCTCTCCAAAAAAGTCTTCAAAAATATCAGAAAAATGATTTGAAAAATCAAAATTTCCAAATCCACCTCTTCCACCTCCTCCATTCTCGAAAGCAGCATGACCAAAATTATCGTAGTTTTGTTTTCTTTCAGAATTTGATAGCACATGGTATGCTTCTGATGCTTCTTTAAATCTATCTTCAGCACCTTTATCACCTTTATTTTTGTCAGGATGGTATTTTACTGCAAGTTTTCTGTACGCTGATTTTATTTGATCTGCAGATGCGCTTTTGTTTACACCTAAAACTTCGTAATAATCTCTTTTTGCCATAACATGTTATAGACAAACAGTTGTTTTGTTAGGCGCTTTTTTCTTTATTCTCGTCTTTTACTTCTTCAAAATCTGCATCAACAACGTTTTCGTCTTTTGTATCTTCTTTCTTTGCGTCTTTTGGAGCATCTTCAGGTTTTGCACTTTGCTGTGATTTATAGATTGCTTCACCTAATTTCATGGATGCCTGAACTAAATCTTGAGTCTTCTTCTTAATTTCTTCAACATCAGTACCTTTAAGAGCATTTCTAAGATTTGCTGCTGCATCTTCGATTGCTTTTTTATCTGCATCAGAAACCTTACTTCCATGCTCTTTTAAATTTTTCTCAGTTGAATGTATTAACGTATCTGCTTGGTTTCTTGCATCTACAGCTTCTCTTTTTTTCTTATCTTCTTCTTTGTTTGATTCTGCATCTTTTACCATTTGATTAATTTCGTCGTCACTTAGACCACCAGATGCCTGAATTTGAATTTTTTGCTCTTTACCAGTACCCTTGTCTTTAGCTGAAACGTTTACAATACCATTTGCATCTATATCAAATGTTACTTCAATTTGTGGAACACCTCTAGGCGCAGGAGCAATTCCTACTAACTCGAAATTTCCTAAAACTTTATTGTCTGATGCCATTTCTCTTTCACCCTGAAGAACTCTGATTGATACAGCGGGTTGATTATCTTCAGCAGTTGAAAAAACTTGGCTCTTCTTAGTTGGAATTGTTGTATTCTTGTCAATTAGTTTTGTCGAAACGCCACCTAAAGTCTCTATTCCTAAAGATAAAGGAGTTACATCTAATAGTAACACATCTTTCACATCACCTTGTAGTACACCTGCTTGAATTGCTGCACCCATAGCAACAACTTCGTCAGGATTTACAGATTTATTAGGCTCTTTTCCAAAAAAATTTTTTACCTCTTCAATAACTTTTGGCATTCTTGTCATACCACCCACTAATACTATTTCATCCACTTCGCTAGCAGATAAACCTGCATCTTTAAGCGCAGTTTTGCAAGGTGGTATAGTTCTTGAAATCAGATCTTCTACTAAAGCTTCTAATTTAGCTCTAGTCATTTTCAAGTTTATGTGTTTTGGTCCAGTTTTATCTGCAGTAATGAATGGAAGATTTATCTCAGTTTGTGTTGCTGATGATAATTCTATTTTTGCTTTTTCTGCAGCTTCCTTAAGTCTTTGTAATGCTAATTTGTCAGATTTTAAATCAATACTATTTTCTTTTTTGAATTCAGATAATAAGTAATCAACAATTGAATTATCAAAATCTTCCCCACCTAAAAATGTATCACCGTTAGTAGATTTTACTTCAAATACACCATCACCCAATTCAAGAATTGAAACATCAAATGTTCCTCCACCTAAATCATAAACTGCAATTTTCTTATTAGCTTTCTTATCTAAACCGTATGCTAAAGAAGCTGCAGTTGGTTCATTTATAATCCTTAAAACCTCGAGCCCTGCTATTTTGCCTGCATCTTTTGTTGCTTGCCTTTGAGCATCATTAAAATATGCTGGAACAGTAATAACTGCTTGTTTAACTTCTGAACCTAAATATTTTTCAGCCGTCTCTTTCATTTTTTGAAGTGTGAAAGCAGATATTTGAGATGGTGAGTACTTTTGACCTTTTGCTTCAATCCAAGCATCACCTTTATCTGAATTAACTATTTTAAAAGGGGCAGTTTCAACATCTTTCTTTACTGTTGGATCATCAAAATTTCTTCCAATTAATCTTTTAACTGCAAATATAGTATTCTCCGGATTTGTGACAGCTTGCCTTTTTGCTGGTTGACCAATTAATTTTTCACCCTCGTCTGTAAATGCTACAACTGAAGGAGTTGTTCTTGCTCCTTCGGCATTTTCTAAAACTTTAGCTTGTGTTCCCTCCATCACGGCTACACAAGAATTTGTTGTACCTAAATCTATTCCTATTACTTTGCTCATATATGTTCCTATTTGATGCTCATATAAGTGCTAATTTTACAACTACAACCATAATAAATAATTAATTTTTTGCCTCTTTTTCATCATTTTGTTGGTTTTTTTGGTCATTCGGCTTTTCTTCATGCTTTTCTTCAATTCTTTTTTTAGAAACAGCTACTAATGATGGTCTAAGCAACCTGTCCTTCATCATAAAACCTTTTTGAATTTCTTGAACAATGGTACCTTGATCTTTGGTATTATCCTCAACTTCCATCATAGCTTGATGTAAATTTGGGTCTAGTTTTTCGTTAATAGCTTTAATCGGCTCAATATTGTTCTTCTTGAAAATTGAAATCATATCTTTGTTGATAATATCAATATGATCTATTAATTTATTTAGCGTGTCTTTATCTTTTATAGTTTCATCGTTTTCGAGAGTTTGTTTAGATCTTTCTAAATTATCTAAAAGATTAAGTGTCTCTCTTGCAAATGAATATCCACCATATTCAAAAGCTTCATCTTTTTCTTTTTCAAATCTCCTTCTCTGATTTTCCATTTCAGCAAAAGTTCTAGCAATTTTATCTTTAAGATTTGAAATTTCATCCTCAGGTGAAAGTTGTTCTTCTTCCTCTTTTTTATTAGTCTCTTCCGGCGCCTGTCCATCAGAACTAAGCTCTGAATTTTCATCTTTTAAATTCGGATCTTCTTCATTTAGTAATTTATCTTTTTCCATTACAGTCTATATGGTAAGAAATTCATTAAATTCTAGATGGTAAAAAAAAAAATAAAAGAAATAGTAGTAGGGTCAAATAATGAGGGAAAAATAAAAGAAATTAAAGATTTGCTACCTAAATACTACAATATTACATCTCCAAAAGATTATGGTCTCAAAAGTCCAAAAGAAAATGGCGATACTTTTCTGAAAAATTCTTTAATAAAAGCAAGATATTTTTCAAAAAAAACAAAAAAAATCTGTATCGCAGATGACTCTGGCCTTGAAGTTGAACTGCTAAACAATAAGCCAGGCATTTATTCAGCAAGGTGGGGTGGAAAAAAAGGAGATTTTAATTTGGCAATTTCCAAGGTTTATAAAAAACTTTCAAAACTAGACAAAAACTGGAAGTCAAAGAAAATTAAGGCTAGATTTATTTGTGCTTTGACTATTTATGGAATAAAAAAAAAACCAATTCAATCCACTGGAGTAGTAAACGGCAGAATATCTAAAAAAAAGTTAGGAAAGAAAGGTTTTGGATATGATCCAATTTTTATTCCTGAAAAAGGCAAGTTAACTTTTGGTCAATTAAACCCAAAAATAAAATTAAAAAAAGATCATAGGTCAATAGCTTTTAAAAAAATTAAAAGATTTTTTTAAAATTACCATTGCTGACTTCATAAAAATTTAATTGATGTGTTATTATATTTTTTTCAATTTCAAAAACTCCGATTTTACCTTTAAATTTATTTTTTTGATAAAAAATTTCCTTGCTTAAATTAAATTCATTTTTGTAAAGAAGATAATAAATTAGCCCAACAATATCGTAACTCAAAAATGATAATTGATTTGGATTTGTTTCAAATTTTTTTTTATAATTTTCAAAAAAAGAATCGTAATTTTCTTTATTAACTGATGGGAAATATATTGGCTGTAGTGATTTGTCAATTAATAGAGTCTCATCAAACCACTGATTTAATGTAATATAATAAATCCTTTTTGATGAAACATCTGTATAAAGTAGGGATGTAGTTATACTTTTTAATGTTTCATCAAAGTCTGCTATAATTACTGAGTCAAAGTTTATAAAACCTAAAGTATCCTTTTTTTTTAAATCTGATATTTTTTTATCTTTATTAGTCAAATTAGAATTTTCTAATTTAATAATTTCATTTTCTAAATTCTGTTTTCGTTGTTCATATCTTGTAAGTTTACTTATTTGCTTAGTTATTAAAGTTGGTTCTTGGTCATATATAAATTTTTCTTTTATTTTAATTTTAGTTTTATCAATGGCAAATTCTATTTCATTTTTAAAATGTGTTTGAGGTATTAGAAATATCGTTCGTTCTATATCTTTCAATTTAACATACTTTTTTATGGTATTGATTTGCGAAATTGCATTTACTCCAGCACTAATTACATTTGCGGGTTTATCTTTTATTTTATTTGTAAGAGAAATAAATATTACATCCTCAAGTTCATCTAAATATTTTGTGCTTTCATTGAATACAGGACCAATAATTATATTTATCCCTTCATCATAAAGTTGTTTTGCTACTTTTAAACTATCTATTGAATTCGATTTTGTATCTTTAGGTATAATAACAATTCTTTCATCATCTATTTTATTAATAGCCATCCTCACAGAGTTAATTATCGTTTCTCCTATGAATGAGTATTCTCCAGTTAAGGGGACCATTAAACCTAATTTGATTTTATCATCTGATAACACGTTCTTGTTAAGAAAAAAAATATTAATAAAAATTATAAAAAAAATATTAATTAAAGTTTTCATTTTTTGCCTAATAATATATTTACTCAAGTATACATTCTAAACAAATTATGAATAAATTAAAACCTGGACTATATTGTGTTTCTACCCCTATTGGAAATATGGATGACTTCTCATTTCGAGGTCAAGCAACTTTAAGAAATTCGCATTTAATTTTGTGTGAGGATACAAGAGTTTCCAAAAAACTACTGACCAAATATAACATAAAAAATAAAGTTGTCTCCTACCACAAATTTAATGAAAAAAAAAAATTGTCAGAGATAGTTGATGAATTGAATAATCAAAAAATTATATCAATAATATCAGATGCAGGAACACCTTCTATATCTGACCCTGGAGCTTTGTTGTTTAAAGAATGTATAAAAAATGACATCAATATTTACCCAATTCCTGGACCTTCTGCGGTTACCTCAGCAATTTCAGTAAGTAGCTTTTCTGATAAATTTATTTTTTGTGGATTTTTACCCGACAAAAAAGGAGAAATTGAAAAAATATTTAAGGAAATTTTAAACCTAAATTATTCAATTGTTTTCTTTATTTCTCCAAAAAAGATTAAAAAAATTATTCCTATTTTACAAATTTATTTCGAGGGGAGAGATATTTTAATATGTAGAGAAATTAGTAAAGTTTACGAGGAGTATATTAGAACGAGTATTAAAAATTTAGCAAATATAGAATATTCCGAAAAAGGAGAAGCAACTCTTGTCATTTCAAATCCCAAGATAATAAATAGACACTTAAAAGAGCTAAACGAATCTGATAAGAGAATTATTAATAAGTTAATTAGAACAATGAGTGTAAAAGATATAGTAAATAAATTTAATAAAAAAAACCAAATTCCAAAAAAAATAATTTATAAATATTGCATAGAAAAAAAAAATGAAATTTAAAAAAATATATTATTTATTTATATTTATTCTTATATCGAGTTGTGTAGGATATTCATCAACAGGTGTACTTGGAACCGGTGTATCAATTGCTACTGATCCAAGAACAATTGGAACTCAAATTGACGATTCTATAATGCAAAAAAACATAACTGCTAAAATAATTACTCTTAATACAAATTATATTTTATCTGTAAAATCTAAAGTTTTAGATGGAAGAGTTTTTATAACTGGAAAAGTTGATAGTATAGAGCATAAACTTAAGATAACCAAATTCGCATGGGAGGTAAAAGGAGCTAGATCAGTTAAAAATGATTTAAAGATTAAAGAAAAGTTTGACTTAAAACAAGCCGCTAAAGACTTACTAATAACTTCTCAGCTTCGCACAGCCATGCTATCAAATAAGAAAATTAAATCTTCAAACTACAATATAGATACCCACAAAAAAATAATTTATATTTATGGCATCTCAAAAGATAAAGAAGAAAGATCAGAAGTAATAAATGAAGCAAAGCAAATTCTTGACGTAAAGGACGTTATAACAAGCATTTTTTTAGTTGAGGACTTGAGAGTATTAAAAAATTAATTTGGTTTTTTGTAATTAATCACTCCTGCAGAGTAAGCTGCCACAGATGCTAAATTTAATATGTCGGAGGTCGATGATCTTAATGGAGCAATTTCAATTGCTTGACCTAAACCGATTAATAGTGGTCCTATAACTTTTGCACCACCTAAGGTTTTCATTATTTTATATGTTATTGCAGCACTATGCTGTCCAGGCATAATTAATATATTTGCATTACCAACAATCTCAGAGAATGGATAAAGATCTTTATATTCATCGCTTAAGGCCACATCAGGTTGCATATCGCCATCAAACTTAAAGTTAACCTTTTTATTTTTTAAAATTTCTACTGCGTCTCTAATATGTTTAGTTCTAGCAGTAACTGGTTGGCCAAAGGTTGAGTGTGAAAGAAAAGCAACTTTTGGTTCAAATCCAAATAATTTTGCAACTCTAGATGCAGAAATAGCTATTTCAGAAAGTTGTTCAGATGTTGGATATTCGTGAACACTTGTATCCGCAATAAAGACCGTTTTTCCCTTATTTACAATCATGTTTAATCCAAACATAATTTCTCCTGGTCTTGCATCTATGACCTTTTTTACTTTATCAAGAGATTGTCCGTATCTTCTAGAATTTCCTGTAACCATTGCATCTGCATCACCGCATGCAACCATGCAAGATCCCCATATAACTCTGTCATTTCTAACCATTTTATCACAATCTCTTTCAAGTAATCCTTCTGATCTTTGAAGTTTTTTAAATAGGTAACTCACATATTTTTTTCGTTCATCACTCAAAGTAGAGTTCACAATCTTAATATCAAAGTTTTCTCCGTAACCAATCTCCTTAAGTTTTTCTTTAACCACTTTTTCTTTAGCAACCAAAATAGGTGTACCTAATCCACTATTTTTAAATGCTATTGCAGCCTTCAAAGTATTTTCATCTTCACCATCAGCAAATACAACTTTTTTGTTTGTTTTTTTAATTTGGTTGTTTATTCCCTGCATAATAGTTACAGATGGATCAAGCCTTTGTTTTAACTGTTCAGCATATTGATCAAAATTTTCTATTTTTTTTCTAGCAACACCAGATTTTATAGCAGCTTTTGCGACAGCTACTGGTATTACACTTATTAACCGAGGGTCAAAAGTAGATGGAATAATATATTCTTTTCCATAATTAGGTCTTTCGCCACCCATTGCTGCTGCCACTTCGTCAGGTACAAATTCTCTTGCAAGTGAAGCAATAGCATTAGCTGCTGCGATTTTCATTTCTTCATTAATAGTTTTTGCTCTAACATCTAATGCTCCTCTAAATATGTAAGGAAATCCAATTAAATTATTTACTTGGTTAGGATAATCGGATCTACCTGTTGCTATAATTGCATCATTTCTAACTTCTTCTATATCTTCAGGTTTAATCTCAGGATCTGGATTTGCACACGCAAATATAATTGGATTTTTAGCCATTTTTTTAACCATACTCTTTTTTACAACACCTGCAGCGGATAAGCCTAAAAATACATCTGCATTTTTCATCGCATCATCTAAACTCTTATCCTTCGTTTCTACTGCAAATTCTTTTTTCCAAGAATTAATATCTTTTCTATTTTTATTTATTACTCCTTTTGTATCCAACATTTTAATATTATTTTTTGGAATACCTGTGCTTCTAAATAATTTTGCACATGCCATAGCCGCAGCACCCGCACCATTAATTACTATTTTAATTCTTTTTAAGTTTTTATTTGCAATATCAACTGCGTTAATTAATGCAGCTGTTGTTATGATTGCCGTTCCATGTTGATCGTCATGAAAGACAGGAATATCTAGAATTTTTTTTAATTCTTCTTCAATTAGAAAACAGTTTGGTGCTGCAATGTCCTCAAGATTTATACCACCAAAACTTTTTGCTATATGCTTTATGGAATTAATTATTTCTGTTGTATCTTCTGTGTCTATTTCTAAATCTATAGAGTCAATATCTGCAAATCTTTTAAATAGAACAGCTTTTCCTTCCATTACTGGTTTTGATGCTATCGCACCTAAATTTCCTAGCCCTAATATTGCTGATCCATTACTTATTACTGCAACTAGATTTCCTTTTGTAGTATATTCATATGCTAGCTCAGGATTGTTTGCTATCGCTTTTACAGGAGCAGCAACACCTGGAGAATAAGCTAGGGCCAAGTCTCTTTTTGTAGTTACAGGCTTAGATGAAACGATCTCTATTTTGCCAGATTTATCATTAGTATGAAAATCCAAAGCTTCTTTATCAGAATAATGTTCAATTTTGTTTTTTTTCATTATTTGTTAGATATAAAAAAGGATTAAGTTACTAATATGATTTATGAATTTAATTAAGTCAACAGGCACATTTAGTCTGTTTGTTATACTAAGCAGAATTTTAGGATATATTAGAGACTTTTTTATAGCCATTTATCTTGGTTCGGGACCTATTGCTGATGCATTTTTTGTAGCATTTAGAATACCAAACACTTTTAGAAGATTATTTGCAGAAGGTACTTTTAATGCAGCGTTTGTTCCATCTTATACATCTGAACTTCTGTCGAGTAAAAGAAAAGCTCAAAAATTTGCAAACTCGATATTTAATTTATTAGTCTTGGCACTTTTAAGTCTAACAATACTTGTAGAGATTTTTATGCCAAGCTTTATAAAATTGATAGCTCCTGGCTTCTCAGATTTAGATGAAAAGTTTAAATTAGCTGTTGATTTAACAAGAATTACTTTCCCTTTTTTATTTTTTATAAGCATAGCTTCTTTTTTTTCAGCAATTCTAAATTCTCACAATAAATTTGCTGCCGCTGCCGCTGCTCCACTCTTTTTAAATATAATTTTAATAATATGTTTCCTTTTTATAAAAAATCACACTGATTTAGTTTACTATCTAAGTTATGCAATAACAGTTGCGGGAATTGTGCAGTTTATATTTTTAATTATTTTTATTAAAAAATATTTTAATCCTAGTTTTAAATTTAACTTCCATATAGATAACAAAATAAAATTTTTTTTTAAAAAGCTATTACCAAGTATATTTTCATCTGGCGTTACTCAAATTAACATATTAGTTGGAACAATAATTGCTTCTTTTCAAGCAAGCGCGGTTTCATATTTGTATTATGCAGATAGAATATACCAGATAAACTTAGCAATAGCAGGGATTGCGATCGGTATAATTATTTTACCCAACCTCAGTAGGCATATTAAGAGTAAAAATAAAATAAAATTGGAAATTTTACAAAATAAATCTTTGGAGTTAAGTTTATTTTTAAGTCTTCCTGCAAGTCTTGCACTAATTTTTGCTTCTGAAGAAATTGTTTCTGCGCTTTTTGGGTATGGATCTTTTAACGAAGAAAGTGTTAAAAATTCAGCTCTTGCATTATTTTATTTTGCATTGGGTCTACCTGCATTTTCAATGATAAAAATATTTTCAAGTTTTGTATTTGCTAGAAATGATACTAAAACACCATTTTACTTTTCATTGATTTCTGTAATTTTGAATATTGTTATTAGTGTATCTTTATTTAGTAAACTAGGTTTTGTTATTATTCCTATAGCAACAACTATTAGTTCTTGGTTGAATGGTTTTTTGTTGATGGTTTTTGTCTTAAATAAAAATTATTTTAATTTTAATAATTCATTTTTTACACAGCTCTTTAAAATATTTATTTCAAATATAATTTCCTTGGGACTATTTAAAATATTAATAAATTATTTTAGTAATTATTTTATATTTTCAAATAGTTATAAATTTTTAGCAATTATATTATTAGTTCTTTTAATTTTTGCTTTTTATTTGTTGATTTCAATACTCATTAAGGCCTTTAAAATATCTGATATTAAATTAAACTATTAAAATATGTCTAAAAAAATTTTTTCTGGAGTTCAACCAACAGGAAATTTACATCTTGGTAATTATATAGGTGCAATAAAAAATTTTGTTGATTTACAAAATAATAAAGATAACAGCTGCATTTTTTGTGTTGTTGATCTTCATGCCATTACTGTAATGCAAGATCCGATAGAGTTAAAAAATAATATTAGAGAAACTGCAGCAGCATTTATTGCAAGCGGAATTGATCCAAAAAATAGCATAATTTTTAATCAATCTTTAGTACCTGCACACTCTGAGGGTTCTTGGATTTTAGGATGTGTTGCTAGAATGGGATGGCTCAATAGAATGACACAATTTAAAGAGAAGGCCGGAAAAGACAAGGAAAAAGCTAGTGTTGGTTTATACATTTATCCAGTTCTAATGGCCTCTGATATTCTTTTATATGATGCTACTCATGTGCCAGTTGGAGATGATCAAAAACAGCATTTAGAACTCTGCAGAGATATAGCTCAAAAATTTAATAACGAATATAAATGTCCAGATCTCCTAATACCTCCTGAGCCTCTAATACAAAAACATTTCTCAAGAATAATGAGTTTGAAGGATGGCACAAAAAAAATGAGTAAGTCAGATATTGCTGAAGGAAGTAGGATTAATTTAACAGATACTGATGATCAAATTATCAACAAAATAAAAAAAGCAAAAACAGATAATGATACTTTACCTGGAAATGAAGACGGACTTAAAGGTAGACCCGAAGCAGAAAATTTGATGGGTATTTATTCTAGCTTAAGTAATCAAAATATTACTGATACATTAAATGAATTTGAGGGAAAAAATTTTTCTGATTTAAAAAACAAACTATCTGAAATAATTGTGACTAAACTATCACCTATATCAAAAGAAATACAAAAATTGTTGTCAGATAAAAATTATATAGACCAAATTTTAGAGGATGGTGCAGCAAAAGCAGAGGATATTTCTTCTAAAAAAGTTAAAAAAATAAAAGAAATAGTTGGTTTTTAATCATTTAATATTTTGAAATAAATATTATATAAAACATATGTTTATACAAACCGAAAATACACCAAACCCAAATTCATTAAAGTTTTTACCTGGTAGGAAGGTATCTAATAATGGTCCTTTAGAAGTTTTAAATCAGGAAGATACAAATAATTTATTAATAAAGAACATACTACAAATAAATGGAGTTACTGGAGTATTTTTAGGAGAAGATTTTTTTTCAATTAATAAAGAAGAGAATAAAAAATGGGAAGATATCCAACATATTGTAATATCGTATGTGAATGAACATTATGCAAATGGCAACACATGTATTATCGATAAGACTGAAGAAGAAGAGCAATTCCAAAATTATTCAGAAGTTGAAAAAAAAATAATCAGAATTTTAGATACTAAGATTAGACCTGCTGTTGCCAGAGATGGTGGGGATATTAAATTCAAAGAATTTAAAGATGGTAAGGTTAAAGTTTTGTTAAAAGGAAGTTGTTCAGGTTGCCCATCTTCAACTCTTACTTTAAAAAAAGGTGTAGAAAACTTACTTTGTCATTATATTCCTGAAGTAAAAGAAGTTTTGGCTGTATAATTAATCAAGAATAATTATATTAATAGAAATGGTTAAACGTAAAAAAAATAAAAATATTAGAGAGCGACAAAGACAGAATAATATATATAGATTTTCAGCAATAAGTCTTTTGGTGATTTTCTCATTTTTTTCTCTGCCAACAGTAAATAACTTTCTAGTTAAAAATTTAAATTTCAAAAGAGATATTATTTCAAACGCTGGAATAAATTTTGATCAAGAATTAGAGAAAAGAAAAAAAATAATTAACTCAGAGACGGAGTCTAAAACAAAAAAATTAAACTTAAAAAATATTTTTGCTGACATTGACTTTTTTAATACAGACGATGAAGGAAAAAATTCAATAAGATTTGATGCAAGAACAATAGAACAATTATTTAAAGATACTAATTATAATTTAGAAAAAGTTAGAGAAACTAAGTTGGTAAACATTGGCAATAAAATTGATCATCTTCCAAGAGAAATTAGAAATATAGAGAGCTCAGAAAAAAGAAAGAAACTCTTTATTCAAATTATCCTACCATTAATAGTAGAGGAAAATGCTAAAATTAGGCTTGATAGAGTTAAACTATTTGAAATTTTAGCAAAAAATATTAATACAAAAAAAGAAAAAAGATGGCTTAATGAAAAATTTAAACAATATGGTCTAAATGATGGAGACTTTTATTCTTTAAAAATAAGAATGGATGAAATACCCATATCTTTAGCTATTGCTCAAGCTGCTAAAGAAACTGGCTGGGGTACATCGAGATTTGCTCAAGAAGGTAATGCATTATTTGGGCAATGGACCTGGACTGGTGAGGGAATAAGGCCAGCAGGAGTAGATAAAGATGCAAAACACAAAGTTGCAAAGTTTTCAGTGCTTAAAGCATCTGTTCGAGCATATCAACGAAATTTAAATACACATAGCAGTTATATTAAATTTAGAAAAGAAAGAGCAATACAGAGAGATAACAATGATAAATTGGATAGCTTAAAACTGGTAAATTATTTAGATAAATATGCAGAGACAGGACAAGAATATATTGAAGTATTAAAAAAAATTATAAATCAAAACTCACTAACTGATTTTGATGATGTAAAAGTAATGCCAACTAGCAGAAAAACAAAAAAATTAATTTAGTTTTGAACAAATTGAAAACCTGCAAATCTCCAACCTTCCTTATCTTTTAGAGAACAATTTATTCTTCCTCTTCTTCCAGAGAATTTTTCTGAAAATCTAATATACAATACATTTTTAGTTAATACGATATTCGTCTTTTGCCATTTTGATCCTTCGTTTGAGAAACAATTAATATTTTCCAAATTTTTTTGATCTTCAAAAAATTCTATAATCATTTTTGGAGGATTATTCTCTTCATTCATAAACTTATTTTCAGGTTTAACAATTTTATATTGAAGTGGCAAATAAGATATGACTTCTTTAAATCTTTTTATCTCACCATATTTTTCATTAATTGGGAACCTTGGCAATTCGTATGCGTCTTTATTTAAATCTATAACGCCCGAATGTTGACCAAAGGCAAATCTAAAATTTTTTGAGATAAAATTTTTCTGTTCTAGATTGTATTCACCAAATGGATAAGAAAAAAAAGAGGGATTATATCCTAACTTACTATTAAAGATTTGAATAGATTTTTCAATATCCTCAACAAATTTTTTAAAAGTAAATTTGGTTAGATAATCATGAGAGTGTGAATGATTACCTATGTATGCAAACTCTTCTTTTTCAATTTCTTTAATTTGTTTCCAATTCATATAACCTTTGTTTCCAACTGTTTCTGTTGAAACAAATAAAATAAAAGGGATTTTATCTCGTTTTAGAATTGGCCAAGCCTTTTCATAAAATGATATGAACGCATCATCAACTGTTAATAAAATTTTCTTTTGCATCTTAACTTTATTAAAACTTTTGGTAAATTCACCTGGGTTGTAAAAATCGAGATTATTATCTTTTATTAAATTTATGTGTTTTTTGAATATTTCTAATTTAATATTTGTAGATGGGTATTTGTTTTCTTCAAATCTGTGATACATGATGCTTAAAATACCCTTCTCATCCTTAAAATATTTTTTGTTTACTACTTCGGCTTTAGAGTTTAAAAAAATAAAAGAAAAAATGAATATTTTAGTAATAAATGCTGCAAATGATAAAATTTTTTTTTCACTCATAACTAATTTAGAAACTTATACTACCACACATACAAACAGTAGAGAAAACTTTGATAGGATAATGTTATTGATAATAGATTTTTTAAATGAACATTATTTAAATTTAGACAAAATTAATCAAATATTTGTCAACCAAGGCCCCGGAAAAGTTTCGGGTATTAGAAATTCAATTGCAATTGCTAAAGGTGTTGCCTTTGCAAAAAATATTGAATTATATGGATTTTTGAGTGAACATTTGGAAAATAAAAGCATTAACGAATTAGTCAAAATTGATAAAAAAAATTTTACAAATATTAATTTGATTAAACCCCTTTACTCGAGTTAAAATAAAGCATGCTAGAAACTATTGAAGAAAAATGTCAAAAAAATGGAGTTAAGCTCACAGATCAGAGAAGGATTATAGCTAGAGTAATATCTGAATCGAAGAAAACATACGGAGAGTCAGACCATCCAGATGTAGACGAATTATATAATAGAGTTTCTCAAATAGATTCAAAAATCAGCATTGCTACAGTTTATAGAACAGTCAAACTATTCGAGGAAGCAGGTATTTTAACAAAACATGATTTTAAATCTGGCAAAGCAAGATATGAATTAAATGATGATCATAATCATTTAATTGACATCAAAACAGGAGAAATCATAGAATTTGTTGACGAAGAGATTGAAGAATTACAAAAGAAGATAGCTGATAAATATGGTTATAAATTAGTTGATCATAAATTGGAATTATACGGTATCAAAAAAAAGTAATTCATGCAAAAAAAAGTTTTTATAAAGACATTTGGTTGTCAAATGAATGAGTATGATTCTAATAGAATATACGATGCTGTCAAATCTATAGGATATATTAAAACCGAAAATCAAAGTGATGCTGATTGTTATATTTTAAACACATGTCACATACGAGATAAAGCTAAAGATAAAGTTTACCATGAGATTGGTAGGGTAAAGCAATTATATAAAGATAAAAAAAAACCCATAATGGTGGTAGCAGGTTGTGTTGCTCAAGCGGAAAATACAGAGATGCTAAATAGAGAAAAATATATTGATTTGGTTATAGGTCCTCAATCATATCAAAAAATAAATAATCTTTTAAAGAATTATGAGGTAGAAAATAAAGTTGAGGAAACAGAATTTGACTCTGTTTCTAAATTTAGATATTTCGACGATATTAAAAACAACAATTCTAAAGTTTCCTCCTTTTTAACAATTCAGGAAGGTTGTGACAAGTTCTGTCATTTTTGTGTTGTTCCTTATACTAGAGGACCAGAATACTCTAGACCATTTAAAAGTATTATTGATGAAGCTGAGAGATTGATAAAGAACGGATCTAGAGAAATAACTTTTCTTGGTCAAAATGTAAATGCGTATTCCTATATAGATGGGTCCAGAGAGTACCGACTGTCAGATCTTATTAATACACTAAGCAAATATACAGAAATTAGTAGAATTAGATATACCACATCTCATCCAAAAGATATGACAGATGATCTTATTGAATGTTATAAGAATTCAAAAAAATTGATGCCTTTTGTTCATTTACCAGTTCAAAGTGGCTCTGACAGAATATTAAAAATGATGAACAGAAAGCATACTGTAAAATATTATTTAAATATTTATGAAAAATTAATCAAAATTAATCCTGATATAAAATTTTCTAGTGACTTTATTATTGGATACCCTGGAGAAACGGAAAATGATTTTAAAGAAACCATAAATTTAGTTAATAAAATTAAATTTATAAATTCATTCTCTTTTATTTTTAGTCCAAGACCAGGAACAAAGGCTGCAGAACTAGAGATTATTGATAAAGATAAACATAAAAATAGACTAATAACTATTCAAGAAAAATTATTTAGTAATCAAATAGAGTTGAATAAATCTTTTGAGGGCAAAACGTTAGAGGTGCTTGTAGAAAATAAACTTAAAAAACAAAACAAATTTTTCGGACGAAATAAATATTTAAATTCAGTAATTTTTGATGGTAATGAAAGTCATATTGGCAAATTAATTAAAGTTAATATCAAAAAGAGTAATCAAAATTCTTTATTTGGTAAAGTGATAGATGAAATGAAAGCAGCATAATTTGAAAAATTTTGCAAAATCAAAACTTAATCCTGATTTAAAATACGTATATTCAGAAAACAATTCTTTAAGTATTGTATTTAAAAGCAATGAATTACTTCTAGGTATTTTAGGAGAATTTAATAATAATTTAAAAGAATTAGAAAAAATCACAAATACTAGCATTTACTCTAGAGGAAACTCAATTTTATTAAAAAACACTCCTGAAAAAAATGAAATAATAAAGAATGCAATCCAATTTCTTGTAGATCAATTTTTAAATAATGGAACATTAGAAAAAAAGGATATAGAATCATCAATAAATAAATTTATGATTGATGAAAAAGTCACAAATAAAAGTGGAAATGTTGAATACATAATAAAAACTCCAAAAAAATCTGTAATACCAAGATCAGAGAAACAAAAAAATTATATAAGGGCTTTAAAAGAATCAGATATTGTTATTTCTGCAGGACCAGCTGGAACTGGTAAAACTTTTTTAGCTGTAGCAGTTGCCTTAACAATGTTGCTCGAAAAAAAAAATAGAGCGAATTATTTTATCTAGACCAGCAGTGGAAGCAGGAGAAAGATTGGGTTTTTTACCAGGAGATATGAGGGAAAAAGTTGATCCTTATTTGAGACCTCTTTATGATTCATTATATGACTTATTAGATTTTGAAAAAATTCAAAAAAAAATAGAAGTTGGAGATATTGAAATTGCACCACTCGCTTTCATGAGGGGAAGAACCTTAAAAAATTCTTTTGCAATACTTGACGAAGCACAAAATGCAACTGATACTCAAATAAAAATGTTCTTAACAAGAATTGGTGAAAATTCTAAAATAGTTATTAACGGTGATCCTTCTCAAATAGACCTACCTAATAAAACAATGTCAGGTTTAAATAGATCAAAAAAATTACTTGGTCATTTAAAGGAGATATCTGTAGTAGATTTCGATCATACTGATGTTGTAAGACACCCGCTAGTTTCCAAGATAGTCAAGGCTTATTCTGATAAAAATTCAGATTAATGATTAAAGCCAACATAGTTCTAGATAAAAAAATTTGGGAAAAAAAATTAAAAAAACCAGAAATTTACTTCAAAAAAAAATTGAATAAATTATCAAAATTCAGCACCTTTAAAAATAAAAACCAAGAATTTACTGTGATGCTTACTAATAATAAAAAAATGAAAGACTTAAATTTAAAATTTAGAAATAAAAATGTTTCAACAGACGTGCTTTCTTTTCCTTTAAGAGTTAATTTAAAAAATAAATTATATTTAGGAGATATAGCGATTTCTTTTGAAATAATTAATAGAAGAGCAAAATCATCTAGTTTTGATCATGAATTAGATAAAATGTGGATACACGGTTATTTACATCTCTTGGGACATGATCATAAAAAAAATAAGGATTATTATTTAATGAAGAAGCAAGAAAATTTAATATTTAAAAAATTAAATAAAATAAATTGAAATCTATTCTACAAAAAAAGGGTTATATATATTTAATATGTTTATTTTTGGGTATACTAACTTCATTTAGTTTACCTCCTTATAATTTTGTATTTATTAATTTTTTAACATTTCCGATATTACTTTACATTTTGATTAATTATGCCAATAAAAAAATTATTCCTTTTTTTCTTGGTTATATTTTTGGATTTGGTTATTTTATTTCTAATCTTTATTGGGTTACACACTCTCTGACATTCGATGTAAATTTTAAATTTATTATTCCATTTGCACTAATATTAATTCCTGCATTTTTAGGTATATTTTATGGCATTGTTACTTCTGTATGCAACTTTTTTAGTTTAAAGAATAAAATCTCATCGATTTTAATTTTTTCGATTTTTTTTGGAGGTATAGAATATCTAAGAAGTATTATTTTTGGTGGATTTCCATGGAATTTAATAGTTTTTAGTCTTTCAAATAACTTATCTTCTTTACAAATTTTATCTCATATAGGCACTTACTCATTAAACTTATTTTCGATAACTATATTCTTATTACCAATAATATATTTGTTTAATTATAAAACTTCATTAAAAATTTTTATTTTTTGTTTTGGTTTAATTTTAGTAGTAATAAATTTTTTATATGGAAATTTGAATATTAAAAATTTTGAAAAAAAAGAATATGATGACTTAGAGACTGCTATTCGAGTTGTCTCTCCTAACATACCAATTGAAAGATTTTTAACAAATCAAGACACAGAAAAAAATATTGAAGAATTAATTAATTTAGGTGATCCGAACAAAGATGAAAAAAAAATATTCATTTTTCCTGAGGGAATAATTACTGGTATTTATTTTAAAGATCTAAAATTATTTAAAAATATCTTTAAAAAAAAGTTAAATAAAAACCACAATGTTATATTGGGAATTAATAGTATTGAACAAAATAAAATTTACAATTCCTTAGTAGTATTAAATAACGAGTCTGAATTATTGTACAAATATAACAAGAATAAACTAGTTCCATTTGGTGAATTTCTACCTTTTGAAAATTTCTTTAAAAGAGTAGGTTTAAAAAAAATAACCCAAGGATATCAATCATTTTCACCTGATGATAAAAGGGAAATTTTGAACATTGATAAATTAAAATTTATCCCACTTATTTGTTATGAAATTATTTATTCAGGAAAAATTAATCCAAATAAAAAATATTACGATTTTATATTAAATATTTCTGAGGATGGGTGGTTTGGTAAATCCATTGGACCCACTCAGCATTTATCTCATTCGATTTTCAGATCAATTGAGGAAGGTAAAAATGTAGTTAGGTCAACAAACAATGGAGTATCTGCTTTTGTTAATCCAAAAGGCCAAATTATTAAATATATTATTGGCAAAGGGTACTTTGATGTCAATAAGATTAAACGTGTAAATAATACTTACTTTGCTAAATATGGTAATAAGATCTTCTTTTATTTTGTTCTAATTTATATTATTTTCATTCTGATTTTAAAAATTAGGGAGAATAAATGAAAAAAGATTATTTATTCACTAGCGAGTCTGTATCCGAAGGTCATCCAGACAAAGTATGTGATAGAATTTCTGATATGGTTGTAGATACTTATTTGGGAGCTGAACCTCAATCGAGAGTTGCTTGTGAAACTTTAACAACAACAAACAAAGTTGTCTTAGCTGGTGAAGTAAGAGGTCCAGAAATAAGAAAAGAGGATTTGATAGAAAAAATAAGGCACTGCATTAAAGATATAGGTTATGATCAAGAGGGATTTACTTGGAAAGAAGCAACATCAGTCGAAAGTCACTTACATTCTCAATCTGCTGATATAGCTATGGGTGTAGATTCATCAGGAAGTAAAGATGAAGGTGCAGGTGATCAAGGAATTATGTTTGGTTATGCATGTAATGAAACTGACGTACTGATGCCAGCTCCAATACACTACTCTCATAAAATATTAAGGCTTATGGCTGAGGATAGAAAATCTGGTAAATTAAAAAATATAGAACCAGACTCAAAAAGCCAAATTACAATTGAATATAAAGATGGAAAACCATCATCAGTAAAATCTGTAGTTATATCGACACAACATTCTCCAGATGTCAATCAAGCCCAAGTTAGAGAATTAGTAAAACCTTATATAGAAAGATCAATACCGAAAGAATTATTAAGTTCATTGGATGAAAAGGAAATATATGTGAACCCGACAGGAAATTTTGTTATTGGAGGTCCTGATGGTGATAGTGGTTTGACTGGTAGGAAAATTATCGTTGACACTTACGGTGGAGCCGCACCACATGGAGGAGGTGCGTTTTCAGGAAAAGATCCAACCAAAGTCGACAGGTCAGCCGCTTATGCATCAAGATATTTAGCCAAAAATGTTGTTGCATCTAAAATTGCTGACAAATGTTTGATACAACTTGCATATGCAATTGGTGTGTCAAAGCCATTGTCTATTTACGTTGATTTATTTGATAATGATGAAGAGAAAAATAAGCATGTTGAGAAATTAATTAATGAAAACTTTGATCTAAGTCCTAGAGGTATAAGAGAAATGCTGGGATTAAATAAACCTATTTATGAAAAAACAGCAGCTTATGGACACTTCGGAAGAATTCCTGATGACAAAGGTTCTTTTTCATGGGAAAAGACAGATAAATCATACTTATTTAGTGGCTAAATAAAGTTGAATATTAATTAAAAATAAATATATTCCAAAAACATTATTGAAATTTCAAAATGGGCTTCGGCCCATTTTTTTTTAGGAAAAATTAAAAATGTTAAATAGAAGAGCTGATAAACTTGAATTATTGAGAATTGCTGAAGCAGTAGCACTTGAGAAATCTATTGATAAAGAATTGATAATACATTCTATGGAAAATGGAATTGCGAAAGCTGCCAAGTCTAAATTTGGTTCAGAAAATGAGATTAAAGTAGAAATCAATAGAGATAATGGTGACATAGGTATATTTAGGAAATTATTGATTGTTGAAAAACCTGAAAATTCAAATATCGAAATTAGTTTAGATGATGCAAAAAAATTAGACGAAATTAACAATGACAAAAAAATTGGAGATGAAATTCTTCAACCTCTCCCATCATTTGACTTTGGAAGAATCGCTGCTCAAACAGCAAAACAAGTTATAAGTTTTAATGTAAGAGAAGCTGAAAGAGAAAGGCAATTTAACGACTTTAAA
>CACGWQ010000003.1 GCA_902576815.1 uncultured Pelagibacteraceae bacterium | reverse complement strand
TCAAATTGGCTAATGTTGTGTGAATTTATAGTTAGGTGTCCAGAATTATGCACTCTTGGCGCAACTTCATTAGCATATAAATTATTATTTTTATCTATAAAGAATTCAACGCACATAGTACCAATATAATCAAGCTCTTCAGCTACTTTTTTTGCCCAGTCCAATGCTTTATTTTTAATTTCATCACTTATATCAGCAGGAATTTTGGAGTGTTTTAAAATCTGGTCTTCATGATAATTTTCAATTGGATCATAAATTTCATATTTTTGGTGACCAAATCTTGTAACCACAACTGAAATTTCTTTTTTTAAATTTACTATCTTTTCTAAGATGTAGCCTTTTGAAAAATCGAAATCATTGTTTAAATCATTTGCATTATTTATTTTATATTGGCCTTTTCCATCGTAACCTAGTGTACAAGTTTTCAATAAACCAGGTATAAATTTATCGTTTATTTTTATATCATCTAAATCATTTATACTTACATACTGAGTTGTAGTTATATTATTTTTATTTAAAAATTCTTTTTCAGTTAGTCTATTTTGGATTAATTTATTTATTTCAGGGCTAGGTAATACAGACTTTATTTCATTAATTTTTTTCAATATTTCATATGGAATATTTTCAAACTCATATGTTACAAGATCAACTTTTTCTAAAAAGTTATTGATAATATTTATGTCTTGGTAATCTCCATAAATAAATTCATCAGCAAAATTGATTGCAGGTGCATCTTTATCGTCAGATAAAATAACCGTTTTAATATTTAGTTTTTTTGCTGCGGATGCTAATAGACTTCCTAATTGTCCACCGCCTATTATTCCTAGATCAGGTTTAGACATTAATTACTTTGGTTTTTTTTTTACTTTTGATGTTTGTTTTTTTCGCCAATTTAAAAGTGTTTTTTTTACATTGTTATCATACGTAGCTATAATTGAAGCAGCATATAAACCAGCATTGATTGCACCATCTACACCAATAGCAACAGTGCCAACAGGAATTCCTTTTGGCATTTGAGCAATTGATAGAAGGCTATCTAAACCTTTTAACTTTTTACTTTCAATAGGAACACCTATTACTGGAATTCTAGTTATTGCAGCAATCATACCAGGTAAATGTGCTGATCCTCCAGCCCCAGCAATAATAATAGAAATATTATTATTTTCAGCTTTCTTTGCATAGGTATAAAGTCTATCAGGCGTTCTGTGTGCAGAGACGATATTTGTCTCATAATTAACTTTTAAAATCTTAAGAACTTTTTCACAATTCTTCATTGTTTTGTAATCAGACTGACTACCCATTACAATTGATACTTTATGTGATTTTTTTTTGTATATCATGAAACTAACATCAATTTACAGATATTTCCTTTAAATTGCAATTTTTAGCTATGGACAGTTTAAGTTAGTGACAATCACAATAATAATAATAGTGTATATCAAATATGAATTATCGAATTGATAATCTTCAATATTGTAAATGGTCTAGAGAAATCTTTGAAATAAATAATAAAGCTGGATTAAATGCAGTTCACGTAACGTTAGTTTATCATGAAGACTATGATGAATTACAACAAAGAATACATGAGTGGAATAAACATTTCGAAGAAAATAAAGATCTTATATTTCTAGGAAATAACTACAACGATATTACAAAAGCAAAAGAAGAAAACAAAACTGCAATTTTTTTTGGATTTCAAAATTGTTCACCAATTGAAGATGACATCAGTCTTATAGAAAAAGTACACTCACAAGGTTGTCGATTTATGCAATTAACTTATAACAACCAATCATTATTAGCCACTGGATGTTATGAAAAAAACGATAGTGGAGTTACTAATTTTGGAAAAGAGGCTATTAAAGAAATGAATAGAGTAGGTATCGTTGTTGACATGTCTCATTCAGCAGAAAAAAGCACACTTGATGCAATTGAAATTAGTCAAAAACCAATTGCGATTACTCATGCAAACCCAACTTTTTGGTTTGAGGCTAAAAGAAATAAATCTACAGAATTATTAAAAGTTTTATCTGCAAGTGGTGGAATGTTAGGTTTGTCATTGTATGCTCACCATTTAAAAGATGGAACGAATTGTAAAATAGAAAATTTTTGTGAAATGGTTGCAAGAACAGTTGAAATTATGGGTATTAATAATGTTGGTATAGGATCAGACTTATGTTTGAACCAACCAGACAATGTAGTTGAGTGGATGAGAAATGGAACTTGGTCAAAATCAAAAAATTTTGGTGAAGGTAGTAAAGATAAACCTGGTTTTCCAAAACAACCAGATTGGTTTTTGGATGCAAGAGGATTTAATAATTTAAATACAGAACTAAAAAATAAAGGTTTTCAGGAAGAAGAGATAAATAAGATACTTGGCAATAACTGGTTTAATTTTTATAAAGGAATTAATTAATGCAAGTTCCACTAAGAGAACCTAAAATTGTAATGAAACTTTCTAGACTTGGATCGTTTCATCAATCTAAATTATCTTTTCTAAGATCATTTTTAAATGAGTTTAAAGATTGGAAATATAACAGGGATTTGTTTGACTTGAATGATAGGGGATATGGAGTTGCTATTTATTCATTTTCAAAAGATAAAAAAACATATTCTTTAGTTTGTTTTGCTAATGAGCTTAAAGATGAGGAAAGATCTGATAGAGTAATAGCAACCAAATGGGATGCTGCATTTGCTTTGTATGATGGCATTCCATCAAAACTTGATGTAGACAGACTTTCACAAAATGTCCCTAAACAAGAAGTTGGTAGACTTTCTTATAAAGAACTTACTCTTTCAAGAGCAAATAGGTCAGTTAGAGCATTTAATTATGTAGTTGAGTGTTTATCAAAAGGTATCCAGCCCAATACTAATGAGCTTTCAAAAGTTGGATATTTGTACAGAACAACTGCAGTATATGGCTCAGGAAAATTTGGATTAGCAGACAGGTTTAGAATTAAAAATAGAGATGAAATAAATGGTCCTTTTAGATTGGAAATGATGTTAGTTTACCTTGTAAGACAATTCACTTTCGATCAAGTCAATCATATAGCAAAACATAAAAATCCTAAAAATGCTGTAGAATTAGACTTGGATATTTGCAGAAATTTAGGAATTGGAAATTCAACTGGATTAGGAATGGCACCATTTATTGTTAACCACCCTTCATTATTAAATAATTGGATTCTAGCTAAAGAAACTGCATTAAAAAAAATAAGAGAAATAGAAAAAGTATCAGAAGAAGAGTTTAAAATTTTTTACAACTGTTTAATAAAATCTTTAAAAAATGTAACTTCATGGAATACTGACAGCGAATACCAAAAGAAAAAAATAAACAATTTAATTAATGATTTACAAAATTTAATCATTCATTTGAAAGATAATATTGATAAATCAAATATTTATATATTTGATAAATTATATAACTGGGCAGAGGAAAATTTATCAGAAGAAGGAGTTGAGTGTTTGGTTTCTATAATGATGGAGCCATATAATGAAATAACTGATCCTTTAATTTCTCAAATGAGCTCAGATGAGGATAGTAGTTTTAATATACCTGTAGACAGAACTATAAATGAACTAAGAGAAATAATTGAAAAAAATTATTCAGATATTTTAAAAATTGATTTTTCAAAAAATGAAAATAATAAAAAATTTTGGTTCATTTCAAAAAATAAAGAAGAGCCTAGAATTGGAGATCGCTTTGAAGATAATGGTTCAGAACTTGAGCAGCCTACAGCTATTGCTAGAGATATAAAAAAACTTTATGAAACTATTTTTACATTAAAAAACAGCTTAAAGATTGGCAATTTTCTAGTACGGAACAATGATTTAAGACATATTGTAAGAAGAGTGTTTATAACAGAGAAATATCCATATTCTGAAATTCAAGATAACATAATCGGCTCGAAATTAGTTCCTATTGATATGTTAAGACTTAAACTATCTTTTTTTGGTGCAGTAAAGTTTGATCCAAGATCTGACAAATGGTTAAGGATTTGTATGTTTCAAGGAGCTCCATTACCAAATGAACTTAATTCATTTAATCAATATTGGATATATAACTAAAGTAATTAATGAGAAGTTATAGTGAAATCGATACAATTGTTAAACGTTCAACTAAAGCAAAAGGTTTCTCCTGGGGAGTTGCAGAAGAAATAGGAAAGAACATTAAACAACTTGAGTTATTTGGTTTACCAGGAATAAAAAACATAAACCAATATTTTAAGATTTTTAATAATGAGAAGTTTGAAAATTGCCAATCTTTTAATAAAAGCAACAGACCTCAAAACTTTTACTGTCCGATTAAACTTGGATTAAGTTTTTTTGATCAATCTATCTCTATCCAAGAATTAAATGATATAGAAATTGAAAAAATGGCTTACCCATTGATATTTTTGCCGTTTGTAAGCAGATCTTCAGAAATAACGGGAAAGAGAATTTTTTTAAAGATAGATCAAAAAGAATTTTTATTAAATTTCAATCAATCAATTTATTCAAATTACTTAAGTAGTGAGATTGTAGAAAAAGCTGATGTAATTAAAATTCAATTCTTAGAAAATAAGAATAATTTTTCTGAAGAAGATTGGAAAGAATTAACAAAATTATCAGAAAACACATTTGTTGAAGAAACTGATGAGTTAAAACAAAAAACTGCAGGAGCAGGATTAACAGATAATGACTGATAACTTTGAATATAAATCAGACAAATCAGATACTAATGAATTAAATGATATTTGTGATGAATGTAAAAAAGAAGATGAGACAGTAACTCAAAATTTAATACTCACAGGATATAAACTTTGTAACTCCTGCAGAACATCTAAAACTTTATTTCCGCTTTAAATATTTGTACTTATAGGTAATGAATTAATTTTTGTCATTACAAATGAAATTGTCAAAAAAGAAATAATTAAAAAAGACAAAAATACAATTCCAAATGCTTTTAAATTTGATTTTAAATTTAAAATATGTCGTGTTGCAATGATTAATGAAGCAAAAATCCAAAATTGAGTAAGAAAAATAATTAAAAGAACCAGTTCTGGTGTAACTGCAAAAAATCTTATCAGGCCTGGAGCGTGTGCGTACCCAACAGCTATAAGAACTCTTTTAAATGGAATTTTTCTATCTTTATCAGGAAAAATTTTAACCCCAATTACAAATATAAAAATTGCCCACACCAGCCATGTTAATAATGCTGTTAAACCAGATATACCAACTGATGTTTTTACAATCGTATTAGCTGCAATGGCACCCGCAACCCCATCTAAAATCATAATTAGAATTGCAAAATAAATTCCAGCTTCTCCATAATATCTTGGAGTTCTATAAAGAGTTTTATCAAGCTTTAACGATTTAAAAACAATATCTAAAAACTGAGCAAACATTAATTATCTTTATTTTTTTTTTGCGCCTTATACGAAACGATTAATGGGAATATTATTAGAGCAATAGCGATTATAATGCAAACAACTATGAAAAAGGTTTTCGTCATATTTAGGGGGAATTAAATTCCCCCTAAAAAAATTTTTATCACTTACTGACTACTTCTCTTGTATTTGCGTTGTAAGATTCTGTAAATGGAATATCAACTACAACTGCATCGACTGGTTCTCCAGGTTTATCAGAATATTTTTCTGGTAGATGGACTTTAAATTTCGATCCAACCTTACCTCTTGGAAAACCATTTGCATTTAGCGTGCCATCAAATGGAACGTATCCCATAGCAATATTTTTCCCTTTTTCTGGGTGATACCATGGAGAAGTTATAAATCCTACAGGTTCACTGCCGTTTTCTGAAATTAACCAAAAATCTGGAGCATATTCTTCAATAGGTTTTCCTCCTAATTCAAGTCCAACTAATTGAAGTTTGTAAGGTTTATGACCTGCTTTTAAATCAGCTTTCATTTTCTCGAGAGCTTTTTTACCAACATAATCACCTTTTTTGTTCCATTCACCTTTACCAGATAAAGAAACTTGATAACCAAGATTACATTGAAATGGATTATGCTCATGATCCATATCTTGTCCCCATGAAAGAATTCCAGCTTGTATCCTTCTGTGGTGAGCAGGAGCAATGACCATTAAGTTATGTTTTTTACCTGCTTCAAGAACAGCATTCCACATATCTTCGGCATATAAAGTTGCTTCTCTTAAATATATTTCAAATCCAGACTCGCCAGAAAAACCTGTTTGAGAAATAATACAACTTCTTCCACCAACTTTTGCAGATGCCAATCCATAAAAAGGCATGTTGTCTATGTCAACTTCACTTCCACAAAGATCTTTCATTAAAGCTTTTGCTTTAGGACCTTGAATTTGTACAGGACAAGCATCTATTTCATTAATTTGAACATTAAACCTTTCATCCGCATTTACTCCTTGAAGATACAATCCAATATCACTATCTGATAAACTAAACCAAAATTCATCTTTAGATATTCTTAAAAGAATAGGATCATTTAATACTCCTCCGTATGCATTACACAAAATTACATATCTTCCTCTCATTGGAGAAATTTTTGTAGCATCTCTTGTAATTACATAATCAACAAATTTTTCTGCATCTGGTCCTTTAACTTGTATTTGTCTTTCAACTGCAACATTCCACATTGTTACATGGTTTTTAATTGCTTCGTACTCAACCATTGCACCACCATCTTCAGGTTTAACATAACCTCTTGGATGATAAATTCTGTTATAAACAGTTGCTCTCCAACATCCTGCTTTCATAGATAAATGCCAGTATGGAGATTTCCTTACTCTTGTTGATATTAGCATCTCAACTTTAGTAGGTCCGCTTTGTCTCAAATTATATGGTACTTTTCTATCAGACTGATCTACTGATGTTGTATGTCTTAGTTTACTATAGTCAAATTCATTAGACATAGTTATTCTCCTTCAACCACTTGTTAGTTTCCTTCAAGCCGCCGAATGTATAAATGTGAAAATAATCAGTATGCGATTTAACTTTCCCAATTAAATCATTAGGGTCTTTAGGTTTCAATAAATCCAACGCCTTACTAAAATTAGATTTAAGAAAGTTAATGGAATTTTTTGCCCCTACAATATTAGCAAATTTAATTAAGCTAGATATTTTCATTGGCCCAGTTATTCCAACATGAACTGGTATTGTTTGTTTTGAGATAAAATCTATAATAGGCTGAGTATCCATTAGCCACTGTGTAACTATATAATCAGCATAAGGCTTTTTATCTATCATAGCTTTTTCTAAATCAGAGTCGGATATATCAGGACTCCCCTCTGGATGTCCAGCAATTCCAATCTTGATACCATCAAAAAATCCTGTCTCTAACATTTGATATGAGCTATCAAATTTTCCGATAGGGTCACGACTTCCACCTATCACCAAGACCTGCTTAACACCCAAATCTTTACATCTAGAAACATAATCTTTAAGTTGATTTTCATCATTTATTGACCTTGCTGGGAAGTGAGGAACTGGATTAAATCCCTCTTTAACTAACTCTCCAGATTGTTGAGCAGTCTCTTTATAATCACCTCCAGGTAGCATTGTAACATAAACATCTTTTACCTTTGGCAATGTGCTTAAATCAGTTTTAGGACCTATTTCTAAAGAAAAATTCATAAGTAAATTCTTAATTATTTTATATTCCGTGTCTATAAAAATATTAAACAGCTGAACACATTGTAACCCATTGTCATGATCTGAAAATTTAATTAAATTTAGTCATGGAAAACAAATCATCTAAAATTACAGAATTATTCTCCAAAACAAGACAACAAACTCTATCCCTTTGCGAAAACTTAGAGGCTGAGGATATGGTCATACAGCCCAGCAAAAATGTTAGTCCTCTTAAGTGGCATCTTGGTCACACCACATGGTTTTTCGAAAAATTCATCTTGTCTGAATTGGATGAAAGTTACAAACCTTTCAACAAAGATTATAATTATATATTTAATTCATATTATAATTCTGTAGGTGAGTACAATCCTAGAAATAAGAGAGGTTCATTAAATAGACCACTCTTAAAAGATGTCGTAAATTATAGACATTATGTAACTGAAAATATTATTGATTTTTTAAAAAGAACAAAAAATAATAGGACATCATTTTTAGTTGAACTAGGTTCAAATCACGAACAACAACATCAAGAATTAATGTTAATGGATATTAAAAATATTTTTTACAATAACCCATTGATGCCAACTTATAATTCTAACGACAATAAACCAACTACCAAAGAAAAAAATGAATTGATATCAAAAACTGCTAAAAAATTTAAATATGGAAACAACGAGGATATTTTTTGTTACGATAATGAATTACCAGTATCAGAAACACAATTAGATCCTTTTAAAATACATTCATTTGTAACTAATGGAGAGTGGAAAGAATTTATTAATGATGGTGGATATAAAAACCATGAGTATTGGTTATCTGATGGATGGGACTTTGTAAATAATAATAAATTAGAAAGACCAATGTATTGGATAGATAATAATAATTATTTTACATTAAATGGTTTAAAAAAAATTGATAATGAAAAACCAGTTTCTCATATAAGTTTCTATGAAGCAGATGCTTTTGCAAGATACAAAAATAAAAGATTACCTACTGAATTTGAATTAGAGTATTTTTTAAAACAATCTGAGAAAAAAGGTAATTTTTTAGAAAATAAAATTTTTCATGAAGTTGAAGAAAAAGCAGACGATGTTTATGGAAATTTATGGGCATGGACAAGCAGTAATTACACGCCTTACAAAAAATATAAACCATATGAAGGAAATCTAGGAGAATATAATAACAAGTTTATGTGCAATCAGTTTGTCTTAAAAGGTGGTTCGCATTCTACATCTATTAATCATATTAGAGCATCTTATAGAAATTTCTTTTATCCAAGTGATACTTGGCAGTTTTGTGGTGTCAGACTAGCTGATGACATCTAGTGACTAATTTAAAACTAATAAATATAAACAATCAAATTCAAGATGATAAAAAATTAATCTTAAAAGGATTATTAAATAAAAAACAAAAATATTTATTACCTAAATATTTTTATGATGAAAAAGGTTCAAAGTTATTTAATAAAATTACAAATCTTAAAGAATATTACCCAACAAATAAAGAGTTAGAAATACTAGGTAACTTACAAAAAGAGATAAGAAAGAAATTACCAATTAATTCAACAATTGTAGAATTTGGTAGTGGCTCAAATAAAAAAATAAATAAATTTATAAAATCATTAAATGAACCTAAAGAATACATTCCTATAGATATTAGTAAGGAATATTTGTTTGAAAATGCATCAAAAATTGCAAAAAAATTCTCAGATTTAAAAGTAACAGCAATATGTGCAGATTTTAGTCAGACATACAGATTAAATAAAATTTTAAAAAATAAAAAAAAAATAGTCAGTTTTTTTCCAGGATCGACCATAGGAAATTACTTGCCCAAAAATGCAAAAAAAATATTAAAAAATTTTTCAAAAATCATAGGCAAAAATTCTTATTTAGTAATTGGGGTTGATTTGATCAAAAATAAGAAAACTCTTGAAAATGCTTACAATGATAAATTGGGAGTTACAGCAAAATTTAATAAAAATATATTAAATGTAGTAAACAAAATTTGTAATTCAAATTTTCAAACTAAAAATTTTGATCATAAAGCATTCTATAATTTAAAAAAAAACAGAGTTGAAATGCATCTTATTTCAATGAAAAATTTCATGTTAAAAATTAATAGAAAGAATATTAAATTTACTAAAGGTGAAAGCATTCATACTGAAAATTCTCATAAATATTCAAAAAATAACTTTGTTAAATTAGTTAATAAATCTGGATTTAAAGTCTTAAAATATTTTGCAGATAAAAAAAATTATTTTGGAGTTTTTTTGTTAAAAGTGAAGTAAGTTTTATTATGGCTCAAAAAGACGTAGGTAACAAAATTCCCATTTATAAGTTAAAAGACACCGATGAAGTGATGAAATATTACGATGAATGGGGAGATGGTAATAAATATGATAAGGATATGGTCGATTGGAATTACACCGGACCAAAAGAAACAACAAAAGTATTTTCAGAATTCCAAAAAAACAAAGACGCAAAAATTTATGATGCTGGTTGCGGAACTGGATTGGTGGGTGTTGAATTAAAAAAATATGGTTTTAAAAATTTTCATGGGGCAGATCTTTCAAAAAAGTTATTAGAATTAGTACCAAATGATCTTTATAAAAAGCTTGAACAAGTAGACTTGAATAAACCCATTAACAAAAAAGATGACGAATATGACTCTGTTATGTGTGTTGGTACATTTACTTTTGGACATGTAAAGCCACCAGCTTTGGAGGAATTTATCAGGATTACAAAGAATGATGGATTTATCTGTTTTACTATTAATGAGGGAATACATGAAGAATATGGTTTTGATAAAAAAATTGAACAACTTAAAGAGCAAAATAAATGGAAAGAAATAAAATTTTTTAAATCAGATTACATTGCGAGCAAAGACGTAAATGCTTGGTTAGGGTTATATCAAGTGATAAAATAAACCATGTCAGAAATTTACAATATTATAGATAAACAAAAGTTAGATATTGTATCTAAACCAATTAGTGAAGCTCATGGTTTACCAAATGAATGTTACATTAGTAAAGAATATACTTTAATTGAAAGAAAAAAATTATTTGAAGATAAGTGGATCGTCATTGGAGTTGGAAGTTCTATTCCAGATGAAGGTGATGTGAAACCAATTGATTTACTTGGAATACCCTTACTTATTGTTAGAACAAAAAATAAAGAAATAAAAGTTTTTCATAATATTTGTAGTCATAGAGGAGTTAAATTAGTTAAAGAAGCTGGCAAAATTAGAAATGTTATGAGGTGCTCATATCATTCGTGGTCATATGACTTAGAAGGAAAATTAGTTGCTACACCTCATATAGGAGGCATGAATATTCATCAAACACCTGAATTTGATAAATCAAAAAGTAATTTAAAAGAGATAAGATCATATATTTGGTTAGATCTAATTATGATTAATATTAATAACAATGAAATTTCATTTGAGGATTATATTAGTCCTTTAAGTGAAAGATGGGAAAAATTTTGGCCCTTAAAAGATAGAGAATTAATTTATCATGCAAACGACTATGGTTATTTTAAATTAGATGCAAAATGTAATTGGAAATTTGCAATTGAAAATTATTGTGAAAGCTATCATTTGCCTTGGGTTCATCCAGGATTAAATTCTTATTCAAAATTAGAGGATCATTATCATATTCAAGGTCTTCCAAATCGTTTCGCCGGACAAGGAACAGTTGTCTATAATCCAAGGTTTGAAGGAAAAGAAAAGTTCCCATGCTTTCCTAGTTGGCCTAAAGATAAGGAAAATATAGCTGAGTATGTAGCGCTATTTCCAAATGTAATGTTAGGAATTCACAAAGATCATTATTATGCTTATTGGTTAGAGCCTATCAATCATGAGTTTACAATAGAACATATGGAAATTTATTATGTTGGAGATGAAGCGGCAACTTCAACAAGGTATAAAACTTTAAGACAAAAAAATCACAAACAATGGGAAGACATTCAAAAAGAAGATGTAGATATAATTCAAAGTATGCAAATAGGCAGAAACTCTCTAGCTTATAATGGTGGTAATTTTTCTCCAAAGATGGACAATCCAACACATCATTTTCATAAGTGGGTTGCTGGTAATTTAATTTAAAGTTAAAAACTAAAAATGAAAATTATATTAATCATGGGACTTCCAGGTGCAGGAAAAACTACATTAGCTGACGAACTTGCTCCTTTTTTGAATGCAAAAAGATTAAATGCAGATGAAGTAAGAAAAGCTGCAAACGATTGGGATTTTTCAGAAGAGGGAAGAACAAGACAAGCAAAAAGAATGGCAGACTTTGCTTTAAAATTAAAAAACGATGGAAATTATGTGATTGCAGATTTTATTTGCCCAACTCCTAAAGCAAGAAGTTTATTTCCTGCTGATTATGTAGTTTGGGTAGATACAATAAAAGAAGGTAGATTTGATGACACTAATAAAATGTTTGTTAAACCAGAAAAATATGATTTTCATGTTACCACACAAGATGCTAAGTCTTGGGCACCAAAGATTTTAAAGGAGATAAAAAAATGACGTATCAATGGGATAACAAAAAACCAACAGCCCAAATGTTAGGAAGATGGCAACCGTTTCATGATGGTCACTATACTCTATTTAAGGAAATTATAAAAAAAACAGGACAAGTATGTATTCAAATTAGAGATGTACAAGGTGTTGATGATAACCCATTTGATTTTGAAACTGTCAAAAAAAATATTGAGGAAAAACTTAATCCAGAGTTTGAGGGTAGGTTCAAAATTATGCTTGTCCCTAATATTACAAATATTTGTTATGGAAGAGGTGTTGGATATAAAATTGAAGAAATAGTTTTACCTGAAGAAATTCAAAAAATTTCAGCAACTAAAATTAGAGCTAAGATGAGAGAAGAAGGTAAATTAAAATAAGTGACTGTAAAAATAAATAAATTATCACCTGGTGTTAAAAGAGTTTTAATTAATGATCCAAAAACTTATAATTCCTTATCATACAATACTCTTTCGTCTTTATTAAAAGCATTCAAAAAATTAGATAACGACAAAGAGACTAGAGTTATTATTTTAGAAGGGGCTGGTAAAGGATTTAGTGCAGGCCATAACTTAAAAGAGGTAAGAGGTATAAAAAATAGATCTAATCATTTAAAACTATTTAAACTTTGTTCAAAACTAATGATGCAAATAGTAGAAGGAAACAAACCAGTAATAGCAAAAGTTCATGGTGCTGCTTATGCAGCTGGTTGTCAATTAGCAGCTAGTTGTGATCTTGCATATAGTACAAACTCAGCAACATTTGCTACACCTGGAGTAAAAATTGGATTATTTTGTAGTACACCAATGGTAGCTGTCAGTCGAAAAATTAGTAGAAAAAGAATGATGGAAATGCTCTTAACTGGAGATCCAATTACTGCAAAATATGCAAAGGAAATAGGTTTGATAAATGATCATTACAGTCCAAAAACTTTGAATAAAAAAGTTTTAGACATTGCAAAAAAAATATCTTCAAAATCAAATTTAACCATCAAAATAGGTAAAAAAGGTTTTTATAAACAATTAGAAATGCCATTAGGTAAAGCTTACGATTACACAAGTAAGATGATGACACTTAATATGTCATCTTATGATGCTAAAGAGGGTATTAGTGCATTTATCGAAAAAAGAAATCCAAGTTGGAAAAACAAATAACCATTAAGTTGAAGTCACTTAAAAAAAAGATTAAGTTGTAATCAAAGGAGAAAATCAATCATGGATGGATGCTGTGGCCCTGGATATGCTAGTCCTGCAGAAGCAATAAAAGCACCAAAAGAAAAGCTTTTATATACAATAGCTATCTACACAGGGACGGGAATACAAAAACCAGACTATTTAGCAACAGTTGATGTTGATCCTCAAAGCCCAACTTATTCTAAAGTAATTCATAGACTTGAAATGCCAGGTATTGGTGATGAATTGCATCACATGGGATGGAATGCATGCTCTTCTTGTCATGGCGACTCAAATATGAGCAGAAAATATTTATTAGTTCCAGGTGTTAGATCAAATAACATTTATGTAGTTGATACTGCATCTGATCCTAGGGCTCCTAAAATACATAAAGTAGTTGATGGATCTGAAATAAAGAAAAAAACTAATTTATCAGGACCGCATACAGTTCATTGCCTAGGTTCTGAAATTATCATTTCTTTTCTTGGAGATGCTCGAGGAGAAGCTCCAGGAGGATATTTACATTTAAATAAAGATTTTGAAATTGTAGGTAGATGGGAAAATTCAATGGGAGACATACCTTTTAGTTATGACTTCTGGTATCAACCAAGACACAATGTAATGGTTAGTTCTGAATGGGCTGCTCCTAATACATTCATGCCTGGATTTGATTTAGAGGAAGTTGGTCATTTAAAATATGGAAGAAGACTTCATGTTTGGGATTTTAAAAAAAAAGAGCCAGTTCAAACGATGTATTTAGGTGAAGACGGTTTAATACCTTTAGAAGTAAAATTTATGCATAATCCTGATAGTAGTCATGGATTTTGTGGTGCTGCGCTAAGTGCAAATGTAATTCATTTTTGGAAATCAAAAGAAGGTAAATGGGAATGGGAAAAAATAATTGATGTTGAAAATGAACCACATCCTGATTGGCCAATTCCTGTACCTGGAGTTATGTCGGCAATATTGGTTTCTATGGATGATAAATATCTCTATATAAATAATTGGCTTCATGGAGATATGAGACAATACGATATTTCAGATCCGCACAATCCTAAATTAACTGGTCAAGTTTGGATGGGTGGTTTGTTAGGAAAGGCTCCAGAAGTAAATGGTGTTAAAATTGCTGGTGGTCCTCAAATGTATCAATTATCTTTAGATGGTAAAAGGATGTATGTAACAACATCATTATTTTCTACTTGGGATAATCAATTTTATCCTGAAATAAGAAAACAGGGGGGAGCAATGATTATGATTGATTGTGATGTTGAAAATGGTGGGATGAAAATTAATAAAGATTTTATTGTTGATTTTGGTAAAGAGCCAAATGGACCTAGTAGGTGCCATGAAAGTAGATATCCAGGTGGAGATTGCACAAGCGACATCTGGCTATGACAAAGATTACAATCTCAAACAGAAATAACAGTGCATTTGAAGTCAGTGGAAAAAAACCTTTATTAAACGAATTAAGAGATCAAGGTGTCGATCTTCCATACGGATGTCAGTATGGAGGATGTATTACATGTGCAGCTAAACTAATAAATGGAGAAGTAGATCAACGTTCTCAAGTTGCTTTAAATAACAGACAAATAAATGATGGATATATTATTTTATGTGTCGCTAAAGCAAAAACAGATTGCACAATTGAGATAGGAGTTGAAAGTCATGATAAATTATACCGAAATCCTTTTCTTGATCCTTTAGAGCCACACGAATTAAAAGCAGATATTGCAAGTAAAAAGGATGAAAAAAAATAAAAATGAACCATAACGAACCTTATAGCGCTGAATATTTAAAAGATATTTTAAGCTCAGTTAAGACAATTGCTATGGTTGGTGCTAGCCCAGATAAAACTAAATTTAGTTATGGTGTGCTAAGAGTTTTGCATGAGACTGGTTATGACATGATACCTGTAAATCCTAAACCAGGTATAAAGGAAATCAGAAATTTGAAAGTTTATCCAAATTTATCTGCTATCGATAGACCTGTTGATATGGTTGAAGTATTTAGAAAATCTGAGGATCTTTATGGAATTGCTGAAGAGGCAATATCAATTGGAGCAAAAGTATTATGGGGACAAATAGGTGTAATTAATCATGATGCAGCAAAAATTGCTGAAGATGCAGGTTTAAAAGTAGTTATGAATAGATGTCCAAAAATTGAACTCTTCAGACCATTTTGGAAACCGCGACTAGATCTTAAAATTTAAATCAAATTATGGATACAACACTTTTAGATGAAAAAATAAAAGAACTTTATTTAAGTTATCGGACAATAGCAATTGTTGGAGCAAGCCCAGACTCAAAAAAAACTTCCAATATAATAATGAAATATTTAAGAAATACAGGTTACAAAGTTTTTCCTGTTAATCCAGTAACAGATAATAAAATAATACATGGTGAGCCAGTTTATAAAAAATTAACGGACATAAAAGATCATGTAGGAATTGTTAACGTATTTAGACCCAGCGAAGAAGCCGAGGAAATAGCAAAACAAACAATAGAAATTGGAGCAAATGTATTATGGTTGCAACTAGGAATCCACAATGAAAATGCAGCAAAATTAGTCTCTCAAAATAAAATTTATTATATCTCTAATAAATGTATTAAAAACGAATACGATAGATTATTCAAAACTATATAATATCAAATTATTAAGTGTGATATTAAGACCTTTTATTTCATTTTAAATTTAAGATAAATTTATAATATGAAATCCAGAATTTTATTTATTTTAATTGCATTCTTTTATTTTAATTCTTCATTTGCCGATGTTTTAAAACCAAGCGTGAATATAGATCCGAAACAAGTTGTTTTAATTCAACTAAAGGCGTTAATGAAAAATGACAGTCCATATAAAGATAGAGGAATTGAGCAAACATGGGAATTTGCACATCCCAATAATCAAAGGATGACAGGTCCCTTAGATAGATTTAAAAGAATGTTAAAGGGGGCTTCATACTCAATGTTGATTGATCACAAAGAAAATACTGTAACTGAAATTTACAAATCAAGTACGACGGCAACTTATGAAGTTGTTGTCTTGGATAAGGATAAACAATATTTTAAATTTAAATGGAAAGTTGAAAAGAATAATAAAGAAGGCAATCTTTTAGATTGCTGGCTAACAACAGCAGTTTCACAACCAATACCAATGGGTTCATCAATATAATGAAAAAGCCTCCAATGTATCTTAGGTACGCAATACTAATGTTTATTTTATGCTTTCCAACAATTTCATCCACTCAACTTGGATGGTACTTTTGGGGAAGTGAAGTAGGGATTAATATTGGCATGGTAGTAGGTACAATTTCCGTTATAGTTGCCGCTTATTTAATGTTCAGAATGGGCTGGCGTGACGCAGATGATGAATAATAGAATTTTGTTTCGTAAGTAATTAAAATTTAGTAGGAATCTGATAATGAAATCCAAAGCAAAAGTTGTTGTAGTTGGTGGTGGAGTAGTAGGGGTTAGTGCACTTTATCACTTAGCAAAAAAAGGTTGGTCAGATGTTGTTTTAATTGAAAGAAAAGAACTAACTTCAGGCTCAACTTGGCATGCAGCTGGCTTATTACCACTATTTAATATGAGTTATTCTGTGGGACAACTCCACAAGTATGCTGTTAATTTGTATAAAACTTTAGAAGAAGAGACAGGCAAGAACGTAGGTTTCAGCGTTGTATCTAATATTAGATTAGCAAGCACTAAAGATAGAATGGATGAATATTTTCAATACGCTGGTGTTGCTCAAACAATAGGTGTTGATGTAAAATTTTTAACTCCAGATCAAGTTAAGGAAATATGGCCATTATGTAATACATCAGATTTAGTTGGTGCAATACAACACCCTGAGGATGGATATATTCAACCAGCTGATTTAACTCAAGCACTTGCAACAGGTGCAAGAAATAGTGGAGCAGAAATTTATAGAAATACAAATGTTGTTGGAATGAAACAAACTAAAGATGGCTGGGTTGTTGAAACAGATAAAGGGTCTATAGAATGTGAACATATCATTTCTTGTTCAGGAAATTTTGCAAGACAAACTGGAAAGATGGTTGGTTTAGATATTCCAGTCATTCCAGTAGAACATCAATATATTGTTACCGAACCTCATCCAGAAATTCAAAAAAGAAAAAAAGATGGATTACCAGAGATGGGAGTTTTAAGAGATAGTGATAGTAGATGGTATATGAGAGAAGAAGCAGGTGGATTAATTTTAGGACCATACGAAGATGGTGCACCAGCTTGTTATATAGATGGACCATCAAAAAATTCTGAGTATGAATTATTTCAGGAAGATTTGGATAGATTAGCGCCTCATATTGAAGGTGCAATACATAGAGTACCTGCTTTTGGAGAAGTAGGTGTAAAGAAAGTTTATAATGGTGCAATTTGTTACACACCTGATGGTAATCCAATTGTTGGACCTGCTTGGGGATTGAAAAATTTTTGGATAAATGAAGGTCATAGTTTTGGTATCACTGCAGCAGGTGGAGCTGGATGGCAACTTGCTGAATGGATCATTGATGGTGAACCAACAATTGATATGCTTGGCGTTGAACCAAGAAGGTATGGAGATTATTGTTCTAAATCATATTTAAAAGCTAAAAATGAAGAAGCCTATAGTCACGTTTTCATAACTCACTTTCCTGATGAAGAAAGACCCGCAGCAAGACCATTAAGAACAGCACCATGTTATGACAGAATGAAAAATTTAGGAGCAGTGTTTGGTCAAAAATTTGGATGGGAAAGACCTAATTTTTTTGCAACTGATGGAATGGAGCAAAAAGACGATTGGTCATTTAGAAGATCTAAATGGTTTAATGCAATGGAAAAAGAATGCAAAAACGTAAAAGAAAACGTTGGTCTTTTAGATATGACTGCATTTGCAAAATGTAGAATTAAAGGACCTGGTGCAGAAGAATTTTTAGATAATTTAGTTGCAAACAAATTACCAAAGAAAGTTGGAAGAATTAATTTATGTCACGCTTTAAATACTAAAGGTGGAGTTCATTCTGAATTTACTATTATGAGAGAGTCACATGATAGCTTTTATTTAGTATCAGCAGGTGCCTTCCAAAGATTAGATCATGACTGGATTTTAAAATGGATGCCTTCAGATGGTTCAGTACAATTTGAAAATTTAACCAATAGCAATGGGGTTTTGGTAATTTCAGGTCCAAAAGCAAGAGAGTTAATGCAAAGAGTTTCTAAAGATGATTTTTCAAATGAGAATTTTAAATGGCTAAGTGCAAAAATGGTTGATGTCGGTTATGCCCCGGTTAATGCAATGAGAGTTAACTTTGTTGGTGAATTAGGTTGGGAACTTCATCATCCAATTGAATATCAAAATCATATTTTTGATAAACTTATGGAAGCGGGACAAGATCTTGGATTAAAGCCTTATGGTATTAGAGCCATGAATAGTTTGAGAGTAGAAAAATCGTATAAATTAGTTGGAACAGAACTATCAATTGAATACTCACCTTATGAAAGTGGTCTTGACAGATTTATACACCCTAATAAAGGGAGTTTTATTGGACTTGAAGCATTGAACAAATGGAGAGAAAAAGGCTTTGATAACAAGCTTGTTACCTTGGAGGTTCATAATCCAAAAGATGCAGATGTATTAGGGAACAATCCAATTTATGAAAATGGAAGTGTTATAGGAAGAGCTACAGGAGGAGACTTTGGTTTTAGAATTGGAAAATCATTGGCATTAGGAATGGTTAAACCAGAATTAGCAAATGTTGGACAAAAACTTAAAATTGAAATATTAGGTGAGAAATATGACGCTACAATTTTAGATGAAAGTCCTTACGATCCAGAAAACAATTTATTAAGAGCTTAATGAAAATATTAGTCGCAGTTAAAAGGGTTATTGATTACAACGTTCAAATAAGAGTCAAAGAAGATGGTTCTGGTGTTGTTACTGACAACGTTAAAATGTCAACAAATCCACCAGATGATAATGCAATAGAAGAAGCAGTAAAAATTAAAGAGGCTGGCAAAGCTAAAGAAATAGTTGCAATTACAATTGGTGAAGAAAAAGCTCAAGAAACTGTTAGAAAAGCATTAGCAGTAGGAGCGGATAGGGGAATACATGTCAAAGTTGATAATGTGATTGAACCATTAGCAGTTTCAAAAATTTTAAAAAAAATTGTAGAAAAAGAAAATCCTGATTTAGTATTTATGGGAAAACAAGCAATTGATGATGACTGTAATCAAACTGGTCAGATGCTTGCAGCTTTATTAAATTGGCCTCAAGCAACTTTTGCATCTAAAATTGAAGTAAAAGATAATGCATTAGAGGTAACACGTGAAATTGACGAAGGTTTGGAAACCATTGAAGTAAATGTTCCAGCAATTGTCACATGTGATTTAAGATTAAATGAACCAAGATATGCTTCACTTCCAAATATTATGAAAGCTAAGAAAAAACCAATAGAACAGATAAATGCTTCAGATTTAGGAGTTGATATTAATCCTAGAATCGAACAAATTAAAGTTGAAGAGCCACCAAAAAGAAAAGCTGGAATAAAAGTCGCTAGCGTTGAAGAATTGGTGCAAAAATTAAAAAATGAGGCTAAGGTAATTTAAATGTCGGTATTATTAATTGCAGAACATAACAATAAAGAAGTAAGACCATTTACATACAATGCTATTACAGCAGCTTCTCAAATAAATGATGATCTTCATGTTTTGGTTTTAGGTCATCAAGCTGACGATGTTGCAAAATCATTATCTGAAGTTCCAAATGTAAAAAAAGTTATTCATGTTGATAATGAGATTTATGAAAACTACATTGCTGAAAATTATACATCAGCAATAATCAAGCATGCAGAAAATTATTCACACATTGTAAGCTCAGCAAATACATTTGGCAAAAATTTAATGCCAAGAATTGCAGCGTTACTGGATACTTCTCAAGTAAGCGATATAATTAAAGTTATTTCTGAAGATACTTTTTTAAGACCAATTTATGCAGGAAATGCTTTTGCTACGGTTAAAAGTAATGACAAGAAAAAATGTGTTACTATTAGACCGACATCGTTTGATCCTGCTGATAAGAGTGGTGGATCTGCTGAAATTACAAAATCCGATCCAGCAGAAGTTAGTTCATCAACTAAATTTCTAAAGAAAGAAGAAGTTAAGTCAGACAGACCAGAGCTTGGAACAGCTAGAATAGTTATTTCTGGTGGCAGAGGAATGCAAAATGGTGAAAATTTTAAATTAATCAGCGATATTGCAGATAAACTCAATGCAGCAATTGGAGCATCAAGAGCGGCAGTTGATGCTGGTTATATTACTAATGATCATCAAGTAGGACAAACGGGTAAAGTTGTAGTTCCAGATTTATACATTGCAGTTGGAATTTCAGGTGCAATACAGCACTTAGCAGGAATGAAAGAAAGTAAAGTTATTGTAGCAATAAATAAAGACGGTGAAGCTCCAATTTTTAGTGTCGCAGATTACGGATTAGAAGCAGATCTTTTTGAGGCGCTTCCCCAGTTTTTGTCAGAATTGAACAAATTAAACACTATACAAAAATAGTAAATACTGTAAGAAATTATCATTATGTCCAGAGAAGTGATGGAATACGATGTTGTCATCGTAGGTGGCGGACCATCAGGACTTTCAACTGCAATTAAATTAAAGCAGTTAAATCCAGATATTAATGTCTGCCTTTTAGAAAAAGCATCTGAAATAGGTGCACATATTTTGTCAGGGAACGTGTTTGAAACACGTGCTTTAGATGAACTGATACCTAATTGGAAAGAATTAAATGCTCCAATTAAAACAAAAGTTACAAAAGAAAAATTTTTATTTTTAGGAAAACAAAAATCATTGAGTTGGCCAACTTGGTTACTTCCAAAGGTTCAACAAAATCATAATAATTATATTATAAGTCTTGCAAATCTTTGTAGATGGTTAGCAGAACAGGCTGAGGGATTAGGAGTTGAAATATTTCCAGGATTTCCTGCAAGTGAAATTTTATATAATGACGATGGATCAGTTAAAGGTATTGCAACACAAGATATGGGTATCGATAAAGAAGGAAATAAAAAAGATACTTATGAACCAGGAATGGAATTGCATGCAAAAGTTACAGTATTTGCAGAAGGATGCAGAGGTCACTTAGGAAAAGAATTAATAAAGAAGTTTGAGTTGGATAAAGGAAAAAATCCTCAACAATATGGAATTGGTTTTAAAGAAATTTGGGAGATAGATGAAAAAAATCATACCGAAGGTTTAGTAATGCATACTGCTGGATGGCCTTTAGATAATAATACTTATGGTGGAAGTTTTATGTATCATGCAGAAAATAAACAAGTTTTTCTTGGTTACGTAATTGGATTAGATTACCAAAATCCTCATCTCTCACCTTTCGATGAATTCCAAAGATTTAAAACTCATCCAGATATAAAAAAAATAATTGAAGGTGGAAAAAGAATTTCTTATGGCGCAAGAGCTTTAATTGAGGGTGGAATACAGAGTTTACCTCAGATGTTTATGCCTGGAGCTTTGTTAGTTGGATGTGATGCAGGAACATTAAATATGCCTAAAATAAAAGGATCTCATACTGCAATGAAGAGTGGAATGATCGCTGCTGAAACAATTTATGAGCATCTAACAAAAAATTTAAATTTGTCTACATATGAACAAAAATTTAAAGAAAGTTGGGTTTACAAAGAATTACATGAGGCAAGAAATGTAAAACCGAGTTTCTCTTGGGGTTTAATTTTGGGTATATTATTTACTGGAATTGACCAGATTTTATTTAGAGGAAAGCTTCCTTTCACATTAAACCACAAACATGCTGATCATGAAGCTTTAAAACCAGCAGATAAAATGCCAAAAATTGATTATCCTAAGCCTGATAATGTTATTACTTTTGATAAAACTAGTTCAGTTTATTTAACAGGCACAATTCATGATGATAATCAACCAGTCCACTTAAAACTTAAAGATCCAGATTTGCCTATAAAATATACATTAGAAAAATTTGATGAGCCTGCACAAAGATATTGTCCAGCAGGAGTTTATGAAGTTCAAGAATTAAATTCTGTTCAAAAATTTGTAATAAATGCACAAAACTGCATACATTGTAAAACTTGTGATATTAAAGAGCCATCTCAAAATATTACTTGGGTCACTCCAGAAGGTGGGGGTGGACCTAAATATGGGAATATGTAATTAAGATAAATCGATTGCAAACTTTTTTAAAGTTTCAATTGGAATAAGTTTCAAAGTATTTTTATGAGTTTTCTTTAAATAAATTGGACATCCTTTTCCCGCTTCTAAAGCTCTAGCGTACCAACCTGCACAAACACACCAACTATCTCCATCTTTTAAACCTGGAAAACCAAACTCAGGATGAGGTGTAATTAAATCATTCCCTGCCTCTTTGCACCATTCTAAAAATTCAGTATTTACTTTTGCACAAACAGTGTGCACACCATGATCATTTTCATCTGTATTACAACATCCATCTCTATACCATCCTGTTAAAGGATCATTAGAACATAACTCTAAATCTTCATCTAAAACATTTTTTTGTTTATTAGCCATAAAACAATTCTGTTAATTTTTTATCAATATCTATATTAAAAGAAAAAGATCTTCTTTCGCCATCAGATTTAAATGGATATGCAGTATGCATTAAATTATTCGGGAATAAAATAAGATCACCAACTTTTGGTTTATGATTAAATATAGAATTGTTCAAAAAAGATTTAGATCCATAAATAAAATCAATTGTTCCATTAGTTTTAATTTTTTTATGCCCCTTTGTTAAATTGTTAGGAATTTTTAAATAACCAACTCCAGAAACATTACCTTCATGGAAATGCACAGGATTATAATCATTTTTAAATTGTCTTACGACCCATAAATTCTTAATTTTAATATTTTTTGATTTCTTATTAAGAATTTTTTTTAAATATAGATTTACACTTTTAGAAATAAAATTTTTTAAATTTTTTTTTATAAATTTATTTTTTAATTCGATTTCTTGCTCAACTTGACCTACTAACTTTTTTGAATAGTCATTTGATTTTGATTTTTTCTTATCTTTAATAATACTTCCAACTTCGTCATTAATTTTTTTTACTAAGTTTGATGGAATTTTAATAATAGCAATTTTTGGTCCAAATGGACTTAAAACTTTCATCAATTTTTTATATTTTTGTTGGATTAGGTTGTCCTTTATAAACAACTCCTGGGTCAAATTTTTTTTCTTCTTCCTCAAATTTCATTTCAATTTGTCTTGCATTATCAATTTTACCCAAAGGAACAGATCTATAAAAACAGGATCTGTATCCAACGTGGCAACTAGAACCTTCACCAATATCTACAGTTATCCAAACAGCATCTTGATCATCATCAATTCGAATCTCTTTAACTTTTTGAACAAACCCACTTGTTTTTCCTTTATGCCAAATTGATTGTCTTGATCTGCTCCAGTAATGAGCTTCTTTAGTTTCAATAGTTAACTTGAACGCCTCAACATTCATATAACCATGCATTAATATTTCTTTTGTTTTTGAGCATGTTGTAATGACTGGAATCAATCCAT
Source organism: uncultured Pelagibacteraceae bacterium (assembly GCA_902576815.1). Taxonomy (GTDB): domain Bacteria; phylum Pseudomonadota; class Alphaproteobacteria; order Pelagibacterales; family Pelagibacteraceae; genus Pelagibacter. The sequence goes on along the minus strand of CACGWQ010000003.1, from coordinate 73,576 downwards.
CATTGTCGAATTTAGGAGATAAAAGCATGCCTTCTTCTATTTCTGCTACATTTTCTCTTTTTTTAAACATATATGTGGAATTATCTAACATAATAATAAATATAATAAATATTTTAAAAATAAGGTTTTATATATATAAAAGCACGTCATGAAATTAGTAAAAAACGAAAACGAAAAAAAAATTAATGAAGTAACTGACAAAGATGCTGAAGAAGCTTTCGTTAAAATTCTTAAGTGGTTAGGCGAAGATCCTACCAGAGAAGGTTTATTGGAAACTCCAAAAAGAGTAACTAAAGCATTTAAAGAATATTTTAAGGGATATAAAGAAGATCCAAAAGCAGTTTTAGACAAAACATTTGGTGATGTTGAAGGCTATAGCGATATGGTTGTTCAAAAAAATATTTCGGTTCAAAGTCATTGTGAGCATCACATGGCACCAATTATAGGAATTGCTCATGTAGCATATATTCCAAATCAAAGAGTTGTAGGATTAAGTAAAATAGCAAGAGTGGTAGAAGTATTTTCAAAAAGATTACAAACACAAGAAAGATTAACTGTTCAGATTGCTAACACTTTAATGGAGTCGTTGGATGCAAAAGGGGTTGCGGTAACAATAGATTCAACTCATCAGTGTATGACTATGAGAGGAATTAAAAAAGAACAAGCTACTACAGTTACAAATTTTTATCTTGGGCAGTTTAAAGACGATTTAAGTTATCAAAATAGATATTTGCGATTTATTGCAAAATAATATTTACTGATAAACATGGCGGACTCATTTAAAGCAGTTGTAATAAACAATCAGAACGAAAATTTTACAAGAGAAGTCAAAGAACTAAGTTTAGACCATTTTAAAGATGGTGAGGTGCTAGTTAAGATAGATTATTCTGATCTTAATTGGAAAGATGCAATGATACTAAAAGATGGCGGTAAATTAGTAAAAGATTATCCAAGAATACCTGGAATTGATTTTTCTGGAACTGTTGCACAAGGTGATGGTGAAGAATTTAAAGAAGGAGATAGAGTTATATTAACAGGTTGTAGAGCAGGTGAACTTTTTGATGGTGGATATTCTCAATACGCAAAAGTTAAAAAAGATCATATTACAAAAACACCTGAGGGAATGACAAATAAACAAGCTATGATCCTAGGAACAGCTGGTCTTACAGGTTTGTTATGCGCCTTTGCAGTTAAAGCAAGAGAGGAACTATTGATGCAATCAAAAGTTAACGATGTCTTGGTAACAGGTTCTACCGGTGGTGTTGGTATGGTAGCAGTAATGGTTCTTGCTAAAATGGGAATTAACGTTACAGCGATAACTGGTAAACCAGATAAAACAGATTATTTAAAAGAGCTTGGTGCTAAAAACGTTATAGATCGTAAAGAATTTGAGGGTGAAGCAAGATTAATTGATAAAGGAACATGGGATGGTGTTGTAGATACAGTGGGTGGCAACATTTTATCTAATGCAATAGCACAAACTAAACCAAAAGGAATTGTTGCCATATGTGGAAATGCTAGTGGTAATAAATTAAATACCTCAGTAATCCCATTTATATTAAGAGCAGTCAAATTATGGGGAGTAGATTCGGTTAATATTAGTAAAAAAAGAAAAGAGTTTGTTTGGGGAGAATTTCCTGCTTTGCTAGATTTTAATATTTTAGAAAAATCAGTTAATACTATTGGATTAGATGAATTATTAAATATTTATCCCGATATATTAAAAGGAAATTTAAAAAATAAAATTGTAGTGGATGTAAATAAATAATGGATTGGGATAAATTAAAGATATTTCATGCAGTTGCTGAAGCAGGCAGCTTTACTAGCGCAACAGTAATTCTAAATCTAAGTCAATCTGCAATTAGTAGACAAATTCAATCTTTAGAAGAAGATTTAAAAGTTAAATTATTTGAACGTCATGCAAGGGGCTTAACACTCACTGAAAATGGTGAATATGTATTTAAAACAGCACATGAAGTTATCTCTAAATTAAAAGAGGTAGAAACAACCTTGGGAGATAAAAAAAACAAACCATCCGGAAAACTATCAGTTACAACAGTAGTTAGTTTTGGAACAACTTGGCTGACGCCTAGAATACAAGAATTTATGCAATTAAATCCAGAAATTGAAGTTGAACTTATATTTGATGATAGAGAGCTAGATTTAAGCACTAGACAAGCAGACATTGGAATATTTATGAGAAGACCAAAACAGCTGAATTATATTCAAAAAAAGCTGATTGATATCAATTATCATATATATGGATCACCAAAATACTTAGAAAAACACGGGTATCCTAAGACTATTAATGACTTAAATAAGCACAACTTTATTTCATTTGGCAGAGGAGCTCCTTCACCAGTTTATAATCCAGATTGGGCATTAAAACTTGGAATGAAAGATAACAAAAAGAGAAAAACTGTTATGAGAGTAAATAGTGTTTATGGTTTACTTTTAGCTGTTCAAAGTGGTGTGGGTTTAGCTGCAATTCCAGATTACTTGACTGTCAAACAACCAAATATAGTTAAGGTTCTTCCTAGCGTTCAAGGGCCAACTACTGAGGCACACTTTGTATATCCTCAATCACTTAAAAATGTTGCTAGAGTTCAAGCTTTTAGAAACTTCCTATATAGTAAAATTTCTGAGTGGGAATTTTAAATAATTTATCCAAAAAACATTAATAATTGCGATTGATTATCAATTGCGACAATATTGCAATTGATAATCATTTTCATTGAGAATAGTTATCATCCGCATTGCAGGACAAATTACGTTTAATATAAATATAAATTTAAGGAGTAGAATGAGAAAAATAACAATAATTTCATTGTTTTTTACTTTAATTTCAAGTTTTACCATTGCAGCTCAGGTCAATATTTTTAGTGCAAGACACTATGATTCTGACATTCAATTATATGAAAAATTTACAGCAGCAACAGGAATTAAAGTAAATGTAGTATCAGGTAAAGATAAAGCCCTGCAGAAAAGAATTACAGAAGAGGGAGCAGACTGTGTTGGAGATTTATATATCACAGCTGATGCTGGAAGACTAGGTGCATTTGCAGCAAAAGGAATGATGCAAAATGCAGGTTGGTCAAAAGCTATTAAGGATGCCGTGCCTGCACAATTTAGATCTGCAAAATGGACTGGAATAGCTAAAAGAGCAAGAATAATTTATTATTCACCTGAAAGAGTAAATGCAAACGAACTTAATGGCATGACTTACGAAGGTCTAGCTGATCCAAAATGGAAAGGTAGATTAGTAATAAGAAAATCTAACAACATTTATAACCAATCTTTAGTTGCTTCACTTGTAAAAAATAATGGTAAAGCAAAAACTGCAGAATGGTCTAAAGCTGTTGTAGCAAACATGGCTAGAACTCCAAAAGGTAATGACCGTGCTCAAATCATGGCTGTTGCTGCAGGAGAAGCTGATATTGCTGTTGCAAACACGTACTATCATGCGTTGATGTTATCTGGAAAAAAAGGTGCTGAACAACAAGAAGCAGCAAAAAAAGTAATGCCTTTTTTCCCTAATCAACAAGATAGAGGAACACACATTAATATTAGTGGAGCTGGTATGCTTAAACATGCACCAAACAAAGTTAATGCTGTAAAATTAGTTGAGTTTTTATTATCAACAGAGGCTCAAAATCATATTGTAAATAATACTTTTGAGTATCCAATGATTGGCGGTGTAACACCTAATGATTTAGTTCCAGGCAAAGAGATGAACTTTGTAATGGATACTAAAACAAGTGTTAAGTCATATGGTGCTAAACAAGCAGATGCATTAGAAGTAATGTTAGCTGCTGGTTGGAAGTAAATGACAGCTGTAAAAAAAAAATTTACTATGGAAGTTGATTATAATAAATCTACCAAAGCTTGTCCTGCATGTGCTTCGGAGTGTGAAAAAATCAATAAACGTGTAAATAATAGAAAATTGTCTGAAATTAAAACTAAGGAGGTTCCGCATATCCTAAAAGTATTTAATTTTTGATTTTCTAAAGTTTGTGCCTATGGTTTGGTCTCCTAAACCATGGGCACTTTTGATTTTCATGGTTATAAGGCGGATTATAATATATGAAATTTAATTCTTGGTACCTATCATCTTTTATAGTTTCATTTATTGTCGCAATTCCAATTTTAACAGTGTTTGCAAGTTTCTTCCAAGAAACAACAAATTACTACGATATATTAAAAAATACTTTTCTAATTGAATATATCTATAACTCTTTAACTTTACTTATTGGAGTATTAATACTTACCTTAGTTTTAGGTGTTGGATGTGCTTATATAGTTTCATTTTATGATTTTCCAGGAGTTAAATTTTTTAAATGGGCCTTAATATTATCTTTTGCAGTACCTGCTTATATTTATGCTTATTCATTAACTGCTTTTTTTGAAAATTTTGGAACACTATATTCAATTTTAAAATCTTTATTTGGACCTGGTGAATATAACAGATCAATTCCTAAATTTGATGGCATGATTGGAGCCATCTTATCAGTGTCTTTTTCACTATTTGGATATGTTTACGTTCTAACGAGAGCATCTTTCTATTATCAATCTCAAAATTTAATAGAATTAGGACAAAATCTAGGTTTTACAAAATATAAATCTTTCTTTAAAATTATTTTACCATCTGCAAGACCAGCAATAGTTGCTGGATTAGCCTTAGTTGCAATGGAGACTTTATCTGATTTTGGAGCAGTATCATTTTTTGGTATAGCAACTCTTACTACAGGAATATATGATTCATGGATATCATTTGATGATTTAGCTTTTGCAAATCAGCTTTCATTTTTTTTACTATTATTTATTTTAGGTCTCTTTTTTATTGAAAATATCTCGAGAAAACGTGCTCAATATCACTCTCCAGTTAAAGGTGGTATTAAAGAAAAGAAGAAAATTAAACTAAATTTTTCTAAAGGGACTTTGGCTTTCGGGTTTTGTTTTTTAGTATTTTTTATAAGTTTTCTATTTCCTATTTTACAAATGTTATATTGGACAATAATTTTTCCAAAAAATTTATTTGATTTAAATACCTTTCAATTGTTTTCAAACACCATTTATTTAGTTTTTTTATCTAGTATCGTATTAGTAGTTTTTTCATTTATTTCAAATTATGGAAATAGAGTAACTAAAAGTAAATTTTTAAACTTTCTTACAACATTTTCTATTACAGGATATGCGATCCCTGGAGTAATTTTAGCTGTTGCATTCATCACTTTTATTGCTTGGTTTGATAACACTTTTGTTAAAGCCTTTGAATTTAATTCTATTAAGAAAATATTTATAGGATCTATTTTTGGTTTAGTGATAGTTTATTTTATAAGATTTTATTCACTAGCTTATAATGGACTGAAAACTGGCTACGAAAGGATTAATAGGTCGATTGACGAGAGTTCTTATCTCCTTGGATACTCTAAAATAAAAACTTTCCTAGGAATTCATATTCCTTATTTAAAAAATTCTGTATTTCTAATAGGAATATTGATCACGATAGAAGTAATAAAAGAATTACCTATAACTTTAATTTTAAGACCTTTTAACTTTGAAACATTCGCCACAACAGCATATATTTTTGCATCTCAAGATCTTTTAGAGGCAGCAGCAGTTCCATCATTATTCTTGATATTAATTGCAAGTACATTTATTTTGATTACATCTAAATTTATTTTGAAAGACTGATGCCCAATAATTTTTTTGAAATCGATAATGTATCCTTTGCTGCTGGAGGGAAAAACAAAGTTAATAATGTTACTTTAAATATTGAAAATGAAGGTGAAATTGTGTGTTTACTTGGTCCCTCTGGTATAGGAAAAACCACAATATTAAGAACTATTGCGGGTTTAGAAAAAATTAATAAGGGTAAAATTAATCTAAAAGGCAGAACAATTTCTTCTGAAAATATTCATATCGAACCAGAAAATCGTAATATTGCTCTATCATTTCAAGAGAACAGTTTATTTCCTCATTACAATATAGAAAAAAATATTAATCTTGGATCAGACAGAGTAAAAGACGATAAAAAAATACAAACTAAAGAAGTAATTAATTTTTTAAACTTAAACAAAATATTAAATAAATTTCCGCATGAGATTAGTGCCGGTGAAGCCCAAAGAGCTTCTTTAGCAAGGTCATTGGTCTCTCAACCAGATTTACTAATGCTTGATGAGCCATTATCTAATGTAGATCAAAGCTTTAAGGAGGAAATTCAAGTTGAATTAAAGCAAATTTTAACAAATTCTAAAATAACAACAATAATTGTTACACACGATTCTTATGAAGCTTTTTATCTGGGCAGTAAATGTGGAATAATATTAGATGGTGAATTAAAACAATATGATGATCCATATAATGTTTATCATTTACCAAATTCAGTAGAAGTAGTTAATTTTTTAAATAGAGGGACTTTGATACCAGCAGAAGTTACCAGTCCGAAAAGTCTTGAAAACGATGATTTAGGTACAATAACTGGAAATTTCGCTAGACCATTCCCAATAGGATCAAAAGTAAAACTTTTAATTCAACCTGAAGATTTACAACACGATGATTCAAGCGATCTTAAACTTGAAATAGTTGATAGAAAGTTCAGAGGATCAAATTTTATTTATACTTTGAAAACGAATAATAATGTTTTAATTCCAGTTTTCGTGCACTCTCATCACATACATCAACACGAAATACGGGAAAAATTTGGTATTAAAAGACCCATAAATATTGATCACATAGTTTGTTTTTAATTTTTTTTTATTTAAAACATATATCACGATATAAGTTATGAATAATAATTAAAATAAATGCCATTTTTAGAAAAAGATTTTAATAATCTAATTAAATTAATTAGAGAAAAAAAAAATTTAGAGTTTGAAAAGAAAATAAAAAAATTTTTAAATGAAAATAAAAATTCATTTATATTAATGAATATTTTAGGATTTTATTACAAAACAAACAGTAGAATCTTAGATGCAGAAAATACTTTCAAAAAATCGATTAAAATTAAAGAAAATTCAGATGCTTATAACAATATTGGTCTTATAAAAGCTGAAAAAAAAGAAATAGACGAAGCAATTTTTTTTTTTAAAAAAGCAATAAATATTAATAATAAAAATCCATCATACCTAAATAATCTTGGAAATGCTTTGGCTGAATTAAAATTATTAGATGAGGCAAAAGAAAAGTTTAATGATGCAATTTCATTAGATAAAAATTTTTTTCAGTCATATAACAATTTAGGTTTAATTTATAAAGATCAAAATAACTATGATGAAGCTATTAATTTCTTTAAAAAGGCAATACAATTAAATCCAAATTTTGCTGATGCTTATTTAAACTTAGGTATTACAAATTTCAAAATTGGTGAAATTAATCAAGCATTAGTAAATGTTATAAAATCGACAAAAATAAACAAAAATTTTGCTAATGCTTATATCAATCTTGGTAATATTCTTAAAGATCAGGGATTAAGCTCTCAAGCTCGAAATTCATATAAGAAAGCTATCGATATCAACCCAAAACTGTCTGAGGCTTATAATAACATAGGTACAATTTTCAGCTCTGAAAATAATTTTGATAAAGCTTATGAAAATTATAAGAAAGCAATCGATTTAAAACCAAATTATTATGAAGCTTTTAATAATTTAGGAAATCTATTTGCAAAAAAAAAAAATTATTTAGAGGCAATTAATTATTACGATAAAGCTTTAAAAATTAATAATGAATATGCTTCTGCAAAAATAGCAATTTTATATAATAAACTACAAATTTGTGATTTTTCAGTTTTAAAAGATTTCAAAGAAAAATATCGATTTATTGGTATAAAAAATGATGAGATTAATCCATTTTATACTTTAGCAATGGAGGATAATCCGAGAAATCAGTATCATCGATCTAAAAATTTTTCACGAAAAAGATTAGAAAAGTTCGCAAATAAAATTAAGTTTCCAAAAGTAAGCAAAAATCGGAGGATAAAAATTGGATTTTACTCTTCTGATTTTTATGAGCATGCAACAATGTATTTAATTAGTGGTTTGTTTAGAGAATATAATAAGGAAAAGTTTGAATTTTATACTTTTAATTATAGTAAACATAAACCAAGTGAAAGAATTAAACAAATTTTAAGTAATACAAATGAAAAAAACATTTTGAATTTACCAGACATAGATGTTGTAAAATTGTCAAGAGAGTTAAATATAGATATAGCTATTGATTTAAAAGGTTACACCCTTGATTCAAGAACTAAGCTTTTTTCATATAGACTAGCCCCTATTCAAGTAAATTATTTAGGTTATCCTGGAACTATAGGTGCAAGTTTTATCGATTATTTAATTGCAGATAAAATTGTAATCCCACAAAAATATAAAAAATATTATTCGGAGAAAATTTTGTATATGCCAAATTGTTATCAACCCAATGATGATATGAGAGTTATTTCAAAATCTGAAATAAAAAGAAAAGACCAGGGCTTACCAAATAATGCATTTGTGTTTTGTTCTTTTAATAATGTAAACAAAATTTCTACAAATGAATTAACAATCTGGTCTAATATTTTAAATCAGGTTGAAGGCAGTGTTATTTGGTTAATGAAACCTAATAATATAGCAGAAAATAATATTTTAAATTTTTTCAAAGATAAAAATATTAAAAAAGATAGAATTATTTTTGCAGATAACATTATTCAAGAAAAACATTTGGAAAGAATAAAACTTGCGGACTTATTTTTAGATACATTCAATTATAATGCACATACAACTTGTAGTGATGCTTTATGGGCAGGACTGCCATTGGTAACAAAAATTGGAGATCAATTTGCATCAAGAGTTGCAGCTAGCTTGTTAAATTCTTTAGAAATGAATGAACTAGTTACTAACAACTTAGATAATTATGAAAAGTTAATTATAAAACTTGCAAAAAATAACACAGAGTTAGAAAAAATAAAAAAAAAATTAAGAAAAAATTTAATATCTAAGCCATTATTTGATACTAAAAAATACGTGTATGATTTTGAAAATTTAATGTCTAATGTATATAATGAAGTTAATATTTAAATAAAAAGTATTCTTATTTTTTCAGTAAATCTTGTTTGCAACAAAAAATAAAAGTAGTATAAACCAACAACTATTTAATGGCGGGGTAGCTCAGTTGGTTAGAGCGCGGGACTCATAAGCCCGAGGTCAGTGGTTCGATCCCACTTCCCGCTACCATTAATTACTTTTCCTAAAATTTAATTGATCTTTTAAATATGGATTTAAATTTTCTAAATTTAATTTTCCATTATAAATTTTGTCCAAACTTTTATCTTCAATGATTTTTGCATATGCAAACCAATTTTTCATTATTAATACATCATGCAAATTAATTGATTTAAGAGTATTTTTTTTTAAAAATTCATTGGAATTTAAGTTATTTATCTCTTTATCAATTATCTCTTCTTTTTTTTGCCAACTAACATCGTATGACATTTGCTGTTTACCATTGTAGTTAATATCTTTAAATTTAGGATACACTTCATAAAATTCAGAACAACCATGCTTAGTAATTATTTTAATTTTATCGAAATTTATTTTTTTTAAATCATTACTTATATTTTTTAGTATCTCTTGAGACTCATCCAAACTCTCGCAATATATATAACCTTTATAATTCACCGGAACATTTGGTCTAATTTCTACGATACATTTTCTAATATTATTTTTTTCAAGTTTTAAAATATTAAATAGAAAATTTAGTTTAACCAAGTCAACTATATTTTTAAGATCAATTTGTATCTTGTAGCAATTAAAACAGTATTTCGGTATTATCTTAAATCTATTAAATACCTTAAAATGTCTCGAACAATTAAGATTTTCCTTATTTCTTCTATATATTTGAGTTTCGTCCAAAAAAAAATCAGATTTATAAGTATCTATAATTTCATCAATTTTAAAAAATAAATTTTTTAAAAATTTTTCAGATTTAATTGATTCAAAATTTAAATTTTTTAATAATTCATTTATTTTAAAATCACACTCTATGATTGGATTAATAGTTTTATTTTTAATTTTAACGTAGTTAAGCAAATATAGTATTTGGTTCCTTGCATTCTTATTATTCTTATTGATTTCAAATGCCATAACAAAACTTTTAATAGCACTTTCGTAATCATCAAGTTTTTTATAGGTAATTGCTAAATTTTCATGTGCTACATCAAAGTTTTGATTATTTTCAATAGATTTAAGATAAAAATCGATAGATTTTTTAAGTTCCCCTAAATTGAAATAAGATATTCCTATGTTATTATATATACCAAATTTATCATTTGAGTTAGGTAATACTTTTTCATAATATTTGATTGCACTCTCCCAATCTTTCTTTTTAAAATAAATTGATGCAAGCAAACGCAGCTTTAAATTCCTTTCAATCTTTGTTGTGTTAGAATTATTTACTAAACTTATAGCTTTATCAAATTCTTTATTTATGATTGTTTTTTTTATTAAATTTAATATGTCTTTTTCTTGCATCAATAATTTTTAATGACCTGGAAAATCAATCAAACATTCAACATTATACCCTTTTTTTTGTAGGTTATCACTGCCACCAAGATCAAATAAATTAATAACAAAGATAAAAGCTGAAATTTTTGACTCTGACATTTCTATAAGTTTGGCAGCTGCTTCGGCTGTTCCACCAGTTGCAATTAAATCGTCAATAATAAGAACATTATCATTTTTTCCAAAAGAATCTTTGTGTACTTCGATTGTGGCTTTCCCATATTCTAGTTGAAAATCAACAGAATGAACTTCAGCAGGTAACTTATTCTTTTTTCTAAGCATTATAAACGGTTTACCTAAAATGTATGAAATAGCTGAAGCAAAAACAAAACCTCTAGACTCTATCGCTGCAATTTTATCGAATTTAAATTTTTCTGCTCTTTTTATTATTTGATCAATACATTCTTTAAAAGCTTTTTCGTTTTTTATTAGAGTTGTGATATCTCTAAATAAAATTCCTTTTTTTGGATAATCTTGAATTGATCGAATATGTTCTTTTAAATCCATAAAACTTAATTATAATCTAAATTTTAACATGGCAAATAATAAATTAGCAATTATTGGTGGAAGTGGCCTATATGATGTCGAAGAGTTCAAAGATAGAGAAAAACTAGATATAAATACTCCTTGGGGAAAGCCTTCAGATTTAATATTAAAGGCTAAATATAATAATAAAGAAATTTATTTTCTACCGAGACATGGAAAAGGTCATTTTATTTCTCCCTCAAAAATAAATTTTAGGGCAAATATTGATGCTCTAAAACAACTTGGTATTACTGACATAGTTTCTGTTTCAGCTGTAGGATCATTAAAGGAAGATTTACTACCAGGAAAATTTGTAATCGTTGATCAATTCATCGATAGGACTTTTGCTCGGAATAAAACCTTTTTTGATGATGAAATTGTAGCTCATGTTTCAATGGCTCATCCAACTTCAAATGGGCTAATGAATGCTTGCGAAGATGCTATTAAAAAAGAAAATATACCTTATCAAAGAGGTGGAACATATGTTGTAATGGAAGGTCCACAATTCTCTACGTTAGCAGAGTCAAACCTGTATAGATCTTGGAAAGCCGATGTTATTGGAATGACAAATATGCCAGAAGCTAAGCTAGCAAGAGAAGCAGAAATTAGATATGCTTCGGTTTCTATGGTAACAGATTATGATTGCTGGCATCTAGATCACGAAAATGTTGATGTTCAAAAAGTAATAAAAGTACTTTTAAATAATGCCACGAAAGCAAAAAATATGATTAAAAACTTAATAGAGAACTTTGAAAATCACATTGATCCTAATGATCCAACTAATAATTGCTTAGATGTAGCAATAATTACCGCTCCAGAAAAAAGAACTCAAAAAACTAAAGATAAATTAAAAACAATTGCAGGAAGGGCACTTAATAAATGAAAAAAATTTTAGGGATCGTGGTTATTAGTTTATTGTTGAGCGGTAATGTTTATTCTAAAACAATAGTTGTAAAAGCTAATCCAGAAAAAGGTTTTCATTTTCCTTATTTATTAAAAACTTCAAAAAAAACTGTTGATGCTAATTACATGGTAGTAGAGTCAAATAATACTGGTAGTGGTAATTCAATTAAAGGCATGACTAGTAAAGCTAAAAAATCTTTGAATTGGGTTTTAGGCGCAAGTATTTCAAAAAAACTGAAATACCCAATGTTAATGCCTGTTTTTCCATTCGGCACTTCGGCACTAATGCAAAATAAATATTATTTTCCTCAATTAGACAGCGATGTTCTAAAAATAGATAAAGATAAATATAGAAGAATTGATTTACAGTTAATTGCAATGATTGATGACGCAAGAGAAAAATTATTGAAAGAAAATAATCAAAATATTAATGAAAAAGTGATTATGGTAGGATTCTCATCATCATCTTTATTCTCTGCAAGATTTACTTTTTTACATCCAGATAGAGTTTCAGTAGCTATAGGTGGAGGAATAGGAGGCTTATTACCTGTTCCAGCTGACAAAATTAATGGAATTGAAGCAATATATCCAATTGGAACATATGATTTTGAAAATATTACTGGTACAAAATTTAATTTAGAAGAGTACAAAAAAACTCCACAATTTTACTATCAAGGCACAAAAGATAAATCAAATCCCTTTAGAAGAGGGGCTGAAGATTTAACAGATGAAGAATACAAAATTGTAAAAAAACTTTTTGTAGATGGTTTACCTTTTGGAGACAAACCTGTTTCTTTAAAAGTAAGCACTGTTATGTGGAATAATTCTCAAAAATATATTAATCAAATAGTAGATAATGTTAGATTTGAAAGTCCTAAAGGTTTAGGACATGAAATAACTCCTAAAATGATAAGAAAAAGTACAAAATTTATTAAAGAAAATTTAAAATAATGAAAATTAATGGCGTTGAATATAAAACAATTTGGTTTGATGAAGAAAAACAAGTTGTAAAAATAATAGATCAAACAAAGCTTCCACATAAATTTAGAATAAAAGAATTAAGTTCAGTTAAAGACGCTATAAATGCCATCAAAGCAATGGAAGTTAGGGGGGCACCATTAATCGGAGGTACCGCTGCATTTGGCTTAGTTTTAGCTATAAAAGAAAATAACAGTTTAGATTTTATAAAAAAAAGTTCAGAGGAACTAGTTGCTTCTAGACCAACAGCAATAAATCTTCAGTGGGCAGTTCATAGAATGAATAATAAATTGTCATTTGTTGAACCTGGAGATTTATTTAATGTTGCACTCAATGAAGCTAAAGAAATTTGTAAAGAGGATGAGGGATTTTGTGAAAGTATTGGTAAAAAAGGATTAAATATTATTGAGGATATATATAATAAAAAGAAAGATACTGTAAATATTCTCACACATTGTAATGCAGGTTGGTTAGCTACAATAGATTGGGGAACAGCAACTTCTCCTATTTATCATGCACATAAAAAAGGAATACCAATACATGTTTGGGTAGATGAAACTAGACCAAGAAATCAAGGAGCAAACCTTACATCATATGAACTTAATGAAGAAGAAATTCCTAATACAATTATAGCAGATAATACAGGTGGAATATTAATGCAAAGAGGACAGGTTGATATGTGTATTGTTGGAACAGATAGAACATTATCTAACGGAGATGTGTGCAATAAAATTGGTACATATTTAAAAGCTCTTGCAGCTCATGATAATAATGTTCCTTTTTATGTTGCTTTACCAAGTTCAACGATAGATTGGAATTTAAAAAACTCCAAAGATATTCCAATAGAAGAAAGAGATCCAAAAGAACTTTCTCATGTGGATGGAATTAATAAAGATAATAAAGTTAATAAAGTTTTAATTTATCCAGAGAAAAGTAAATCATTAAATTTGTCTTTTGATGTAACTCCAGCTAAATATGTTACAGCATTAATAACAGAAAAAGGAATATGCGAAGCCTCTACTGAAGGTTTAAATGGTCTCTTCAAAAACTAATAAAAAGAAAAATGATGTTATTAAGTTTTCAAAAATGCTTAATTACAAAAAATTATCAGCTTTAAGATCTGGCAATATATCAGTCAGACATAACAATGGTTTTTTTATTACCCCTTCAGGAAAAAAATACTCATCACTAAAAGTAAAAGATATAGTGTTTGTAAGTCTAGATGGAAAATATGAAAAAAAATATAAACCTTCGTCAGAATGGAGATTTCATCAAGATATTTATATCAAAAAGAAAGATGCTCAAGCAATAGTTCACACACATTCAACTAATGCAACAGCTCTATCTGTTCACAAAAAACCTATTCCAGCTTTTCATTACATGGTTGCACTCGCGGGAGGTAATGATATTAAATGTGCAAAATATGCAACTTATGGAACAAGAGAGCTTTCAAAAAACATTTTAAAAGCTTTGAATAATAGAAAAGCCTGTTTGATTGCAAATCACGGTCAGATTGCATTTGATAAAAGTCTACCTGATGCTTTTGAATTGGCACAAGAAGTTGAAAATTTGAGTTTACAGTATATAACCGCTCTTAAGCTTGGAAAGCCAAAAATTCTTTCTATAAATGAAATGAGTAAAGTTTTAAACAAAGCTAAAAATTATAAAAAAGATTGAATATGACAAAAGTTGGGGAACATATAACTCTAGATATCATTGGAACTAAAAAAGAATATGATCCATCTTTTTATGAAAAGTTAGTTTATAAAATTGCAAAATTAGCAAAAGTAACAGTTTTAAAGATTTCAAAATATAAATTTGAACCTCAAGGATTTACATTAGTTGCATTACTTGCTGAGAGTCACATTAGTTTTCACACTTTTCCAGAAAATGAAATTATAAGTTTTGATTTTTTTACTTGCGGTAAAGTTTCACCATCAGTTGCTCTTAAAGTAATTAAAGAAGAAATAGAACACAAACAAATCATTATTAAGGAATTTAACAGAGATACGATTGATCTATATCATGATAACTATAGTTCACCAGGATTAAAAAAATCTTATGTTGTAAATAAAGTATTAGAAAATTTTAAATCCAAAGCAGGACAATATATTGAAATATTAGATTTAGAACAGTTTGGAAAAGCTTTATTTATTGATAATGAAATACAAGTTGCTGAGAGTGATGAACATTTATATAGCTCAACTTTTGTAAATTCTGGTCTTAATTTGAATTCAAATAAAGAGAAAGCTGCAATTATTGGTGGAGGTGACGGTGGTGTTGCAAGAGAATGTATTTCACAAAATTTCGGATTTATAGATTGGTATGAATTAGATCCTGAAGTTGTTGATGTATGTGATAAACATTTAAGCAAGATAGGAGAAAAGGCTACAGAAAAAAATTCAGTTAAATGTGTTTGGGGTGATGCATTTGAGAGCATAAAATCAGTCAAAGATAATACATATGATCAAATCTTTGTTGATCTTAACGATGATCAATTTTGTATAGATTTGGCTGCAAAAAATATGTCATCTTTAGAAAGAATATTAAAACCTAAAGGTGTAATTACTGCTCAAGTTGGAAGCCAAGACAAAAAACCAAAACAAGTCGAAAATTGGTTAAATGTTTTTAACGAAAATTTTGGAAATACAAAACTTTCAAGAGTTTATATACCAAGCTTTGATTGCTCTTGGAATTTTTCCTCATCAATAAATCATTAATTTTTCTTTTTAAATCAATAAATTTATGAAATAATCTTCAAAATTTTTGGAGGAAAAAAAATGAAAAAATTAAAAGTATTAGGACTTGGTATTTTAATATCATCATTCCTAACAATTTCTTCAATTGCAGATCAAATTAAAATTGGAACTGAAGGTGCTTATCCACCTTGGAATTCTAAAGACTCAGCAGGAAATTTGATTGGCTTTGAAGTCGAATTAGCAAATGAATTATGTAAAATAATGAATCATGATTGTACTATTGTTGAGCAAGACTGGGATGGAATGATACCAGCTTTAGTCTCAAGAAAATTTGATGCCATCATGGCTGGAATGTCAATAACTGGTGAGAGAATGAAAACAATAAACTTTTCTCAAGGTTATGCTGACGAAGTTGCATCATTAGCTGTTATGAAAGGATCGAAAAACGAAGGCCTTAAAACAATGTCAGCTATAAATCTATCTGATGTAAGTGCTGATGAACAAGCAACACTAGATGTTTTGACAAAAGCATTTAAAGGTAAAACTATTGGCGTACAAACAGCAACAATTCACCAGAACTTCTTAGAGTCTGGTTTAATGGGTAATGTAAAAATAAGAACTTACAAAACTCAAGATGAAGTAAACTTAGATTTATCTGCTGGTAGAATAGATGCAGCACTAGCTGCTGCAGTTGCTTTTACAGATTATGCAGAGAAATCTGGTAAAGCAGTTGTATTAACTGGACCAACATTTGCAGGTGGAGATTTTGGTAATGGAGTTGGTGTAGGTATTAGAAAAGGTGACTCTAAACTTTTAAATGATTTTAATGCAGCAATTGATAAAGCTAGAGATGATGGCATTATTAGTAAGCTTGCTATAAAACATTTTGGTTTTGACGCTTCTATGTAATAAATTATTTATGGGTGGCTATAATTAGCCACCTATATTATGGAACTTCTATATTTTGGTGATAAAGGTTGGGGAGACGAATTATTCTTTGCAACCTTAATGACAATTGCGGTTTCAATAACTGCAATGATAATAGGCTTTATATTTGCTGCTTTATTTACTCCACTAAAATTATCTAATAATAAATTTCTTAACTCTATTGGTAATGCTTACACCACTGTTATTAGAGGTGTACCAGAGCTTCTTGTAATTTATTTATTTTTCTTTGGTGGAAGTGGAGCAATTATGTTTGTTGCTTCTATATTTGGTTATAATGATTATATTGAAATTAATGCTTTTTTAACTGGTTCATTTTCAATAGGAATTATATCTGGAGCGTACTCGACTGAAGTATTTAGAGGAGCACTACAATCAATCGACAAAGGTCAGTATGAAGCTGCAAAAGTTTTAGGTTTTAATAAATATATTTACTTCTTTAAAATTATTTTGCCTCAAATGCTAAGACTAGCAATACCAAACTTAAGTAATGTTTGGCAAATTACATTAAAAGATACTTCTCTTATATCTGTCACTGGTTTAGTTGAAATAATGAGACAATCTTATATTGCCGCTGGCTCAACTAGAGATCCATTATTTTTTTACTCATTTGCAGCAGTTTTATACTTAATACTTACATTTTTAAGTATGCAATTATTAAACAGATTAGAAACAAAATATAGCAAAGGTTATTAATGGATATTGAACTAATGATTAGTAGTTTTCCTAAGTTGCTAAACGCAACTTTGATTACTCTTAAACTATTATCTTTATCTCTTATTCTTGGTCTTTTTATTGGATTAGGTTTTGCAATTTTGAGAATGAATAATAATAAGTTAATTAATAAATTTGCTTACGGGTATTCTTATATTTTTAGAGGAACACCTTTATTGGTTCAAATCTTCATAATATATTTTGGATTAGGTCAAATTGAATATTTAAGAACAACATTTTTGTGGGTAGTTTTAAAAGAACCATATTGGTGTGCGATAATAGCATTTTCATTAAATACTGGAGCTTATACATCAGAAATATTGAGATCAGCTTTTCAAACTATAAAACCAGGATATTTAGAAGCTGGAAGAAGTTTGGGTATACCTTCTAAAATAATTTTTACAAAAATACAAATTCCTATTGCAATTAAACAATCTTTGCCAGCTTACGGTAATGAAATTATTTTGATGCTTAAAGGAACCTCTCTAGCAAGCACAGTCACACTAATGGATTTAACAGGTGTTGCAAAATATATAATTTCAACAACGTTTAAACCTGTTGAAGTATTTATTGTTGCTGGAGGTATTTACTTGTTTATGACTTTTATAATTCATAATGTAATTAAATATTTAGAAAAAAAATATGGGTTTCAAACATGAAAGTAGCATGCATACAATTATCTAGTGGAGAAAATTACGAAAGTAATTTTAAAGACATTCTTAAATATGTAAATCAAGCTATAAAAAATAATTCTGATTTAATTATTACACCCGAAACCTCTTCTTTAATGTCAAGTAGTAGAGAAGTACTTTTTAAAAAATCATTTGAAATGAATAAAGATCCGATTTTGAAGAAAATTAGAGAAGTGTCAAAAAAATATAAGAAATGGATTTTACTTGGATCAATTTGCGTTAAGGTTAAAAATAAACTCAGAAATAGATCCATATTAGTTGGACCAAATGGAAAAATCGTCAAATATTACGATAAAATTAATATGTTTGATGTTAAAATTCCAAATAAAGAGCAACATAAGGAAAGTAAAACTTTTAAAGCAGGAAATAAATTAGTCACCGCAAATTTACCTTGGGGTAAAATAGGTTTTACAATTTGTTATGATCTCAGATTCCCAGAACTTTACAGAAATTTATCTAAAAAAAATCTAAGTTTTATTGCTGTTCCGTCAGCTTTTACAAAGTTTACTGGACAAAAACATTGGTTAACTCTTTTAAGAGCAAGAGCGATTGAAAATTTTTGTTATATATTTGCACCAGCTCAAACAGGTAAAAATACTCCAAAAAGAGAAACATTTGGTCATACAGTAATTATTTCACCGGATGGAAAAATATTGGCACTAAAAAAATTAGGCAAAGGAGTGATATATTCAAAAATTAATCCTAAGCTCTCTATGGATTTAAGAAAAATAATACCAAGTTTAATTTAATTCCTGCTATCCACAATCAATGTATCTTTTGATCCACCACCTTGAGAACTATTAACTATCGTACTGCCTTTTTTTAGAGCAACTCTAGTTAATCCACCTGTTGTAACATACGTTGATTTACCTGTTAAAATAAAAGGTCTTAAATCTAAATGTCTTGGTTCAATGTTATCAGGTGTGATTGTAGGTACCGTCGATAGAATTTCTAATGGTTGTGCAATATAATTTCTTGGATCTCTCTTAATTTTTTTTATCATTTCATCTTTTTCTTTTTTAGATGCTTTAGGGCCAATCATGATACCATATCCACCAGATGCATTAGCCGGTTTTACAACTAATTTGGATATATTTGAAATAACATGATTTCTATGTGTTTTTATATTACATAAAAAAGTTTCAACCTGATCAATTTTTGGTTGTTCGCCTAAATAATATACAATCATCTTTTCTACATACGAATAGACTGCTTTATCATCTGCGACACCAGTTCCTAATGCGTTTATGATACCCACATTACCTTTTCTCCAGCATTTAAATAGACCAGTAACTCCTAAAAGAGACCCTTTAAAGAATACTTTTGGATCAATAAAATTATCATCTAATCTTCTATATATACAGTCTACCTTTAGAGGCCCTTTGACAGTTTTCATATAGACATTGTCATTTTCAACAAATAGGTCTTTGCCCTCAACTAAAGCAATACCCATTTGTTCTGCTAAAAATTCGTGTTCAAAATAAGCTGAATTATAAACTCCTGGAGTTAATAAAACCATATGTGGATTATTAGTTTTTTTAGGAATGCATTCAGTCATGCAATTATATAATTTATTCGCATACTGATGAACTGAAGATACCTTATATCTTGTAAATAATTCAGGGAAAATATCTCTCATTACCATTCGATTTTCCAACATATATGAAACACCAGATGGAACCCTAAGATTATCCTCAAGCACTAAAAAATTACCATTTATATTTTTAATTAAATCTGTTCCAGAAATATTAGCCCAAGCCTTATGTTTTGGTGAAAAACCATCGCATTCTTTCAAATATTGTGGAGAATTAAAAACTAATTCTTTTGGAATTATTTTGTCCTTAAATATTTTTTTTTGATTATAGACATCATCTATAAATAAATTTAACGCCTTAATTCTTTGGGATAATCCTATAGATACTGTTTTCCATTGCGATTTCGTTATAATTCTTGGTATAATATCTAAAGGCCATTTTTTTTCTTCCGCTCTATTACTTGCAGAGTAAACTCTAAAATTTATTCCTCTAGCATTTATTGTACTTTGGCAATTTAACTCAATTTCTTGAAGTCTCTTTTTTCCATATTTTTCGAGAATACTTGAAATAATTTTAGCATGACTTCTTAACTTTTTATCTTTGCCAATGTATCCGTCAAAAGTTGATTTTGAATCATAATTTTTCCAAAAATCTGACATATTTACTAAATTTTTTACATAAGAGTCAAATAAGCAAATGATTAAATTAGATACCTGATATGAAATAAATGGGTTTTATTGTGATAACATATAATTTAAACAGTTAATTGATCATGACTTATTGTATTGGTATTAAAACAGAGACAGGATTAGTATTTGCATCAGATTCCAGAACAAACGCTGGACTTGATAATGTAAATATATACTCCAAAATGCTAACACATGATGTTGGGGATAGATCAATTGTAATTGTCACTTCAGGAAATCTTGGAACTTCCCAGGCAGTTTATAATTCAATAAAAAAAGATTTAAAAAGTGAAACAGGTATTATGAATTTAAATACATGCAGTGATTTTGAGCAAATTGCTTCGTATATAGGCTCCTTAAATATTGAGCATTCTTCACCTCAAGGCATTAATACTGATAGTGTTTTACTAGGCTCAACCTTTATTGTTGGTGGTCAAATAAAAGATCAACCACCACAATTATATTTAGTTTACCCGCAAGGTAATTATATTCGTCCAGCAGATAGCAAACCATATTTAGTTATAGGAGAAGTGAAATATGGGAAACCTATTTTAGATAGAGTAATCACACCAAAAGTCTCAATTGGCGATGCATCGAGATGCGCACTGATATCAATGGACTCTACATTAAAAAGTGATCTAACAGTTGGACCGCCTATAGACTTTGCTGTTATCAAAAAAGATGAAATCAAAATAGCATCACTTAAATGCTTAAATATGAATGACCCTGAATTTTCCAAAGTTTGTAATCAGTGGTCGCAAGGTATTTTTAAGATATTTGACTCTTTTCAAAGGTTTGACTGGGAATAAAATTAATATTTTGTGTATTCTTTAATTTCTTTAATTTTAGAACCTGTTTTATTATTTATTTCTAATTTTAATTTTGCTCGTTCATCATTTAAGAAGTGAACATCTCTTGATAATTTAATAAATTTTTCACCAAAGTCAGAGTTTTTTTCGCAAAGTCTTTTGTCATCCTCTATTACCCAAAGCTTTGAATTAATTTCTTTTAGCGAGTTATACAAAGTTTCAATTTCACTGTAATTTTTAATATTTGTATTTAATTGATCTTTCAAAATATTATATTCATCAATTATAAAGTTTAGTTTCTCAGGATCTTTAATTTTTACCGTTTTAATTTCTAAAATCGAAATTTTATCCAATAATTCTCCAACAGATACTTCTACTAAAATTTTATTCATATAAATTTATATTATGTTAAGTTGTTAGAAATATGTCTA
Source organism: uncultured Pelagibacteraceae bacterium (assembly GCA_902576815.1). GTDB lineage: Bacteria > Pseudomonadota > Alphaproteobacteria > Pelagibacterales > Pelagibacteraceae > Pelagibacter. The sequence continues at coordinate 52,124 of CACGWQ010000003.1, read as the reverse complement.
ATATACTTATTATTAAACATGGATCTTTAGGTGATATAGCCCAAGCAAGTGGTGCAATTCAAGACATTTCTGACAACCATCCAAATGATAGTCTTTATATACTAACGTCTAAACCTTATTATGATTTATTAAAAAAAAATCCAAATATAACTGATGTCATATTAGACAAACGACTCTCTAGATTTAACTTAATTTATTTATATTTATTAATGAGAAAAATAAAAAAATTTAATTTTATTAAAGTCTATGACCTTCAAAATTCTAAAAGATCCAGTTTTTATAAAAAAATTCTTTTCCCACAAGCTACTTCAGATATTTGGTCGTCAACAGAAACAACTCTTCCAGTGGGAACTAATAAGGCAGAATTTGATAAATATTCTGTACTCAATCGTTTTGAACATCAATTAAAAGTTTCTGGTATTAAAACTGATAAAGTAATCAAACCAGATTTTTCATGGAGCTGCGAAGATATTCCAGAGATCAAAAAAAAGTATAACTTAAATAAATATATAATCTTATTTCCGTTTTCATCATCTCATCTAACTATAAAAAGGTGGCCATATTACAATGAATTGATTAAAAAAATTAAGTCTACTTTTAAAAATGAGATCCAAATATTAATAGCTCCTGGGCCAAATGAAATAACATTAGCAAAAGATATTAATGCTAATATTATTTTAGATAATGATAAAGCACTTAATATTTCTCAACTTTCTTCATTAATAAAAGATAGTTTTTTTGTTATATCTAATGATACTGGCCCCGCACATATGGCTGCACATTTAAATGTAAAAGGTTTAGTTTTATTTGGATCACATACTACAGCTCAAAAAGTTAGTATTGAACGAGAAAATTTTAAAGCAATTCAAGTTTCAGATTTAAATAAACTTTCATCTGATAAGGTTTTGGAAAAACTTTTAGATTTAATAAGATAACTGTATTACAATTCCTTATTAATTATCAAACTTCTTTTTAGTTTTCGCTCTCTTGAAAAGATTATTATCGAACTAATTGTGATTAAAATAGATCCTAAAATAGTTAGTATGTTTGGTATTTCATTAAATATTAAGTAGCCGAATAAAATTGCAAAAATTAAGTTTAGATATTTGATAGGCGTAACCAATGACACATCGGAGTTTCTATAAGCTTCTGTAATTAATATATTTCCAAATGAACCTGTTATACCTATCATAATAAAAACAATTAAATCAATATAATTTGGGATTAACCAAGTTGTTGGGCTTAAAAATAAACTCAAAATAGTTAAGCCAATAGTATAATATAAAGCTATTAAATAATTTTCTTCTGTTTTAGATAATATTTTAACTAATATAGCGCTCATTGCAAAACCAATACAAAAAAAAATTGGGAAAACTGAATAAAAAGAAAACATATTTGTTCCAGGTTTTAGAATAATCAAAATTCCAGCAAATCCTATCAGAATAGCTAGCCACCTTTTTTTTCCAACGATTTCATTTAAAAAAAATATTGAAAATATCGTAGCAAAAATAGGTGCTGCAAAAGTTATTGATATTGCGTCTGCAAGTGGCAAATACTTAATTCCAAAAAAAATTGAAATTAAAGCAAAACTTCCTGTTAACACTCTTAAAAGGTGTAACTTGATTTTTTTTGTTTTTAAATTATTTATAAAATTACTCTTTGGCATTATTAAAAAAATTGGTATCAGCCCAGCTAATCCTCTAGCAAAAACAATTTGACCAGTAGGATAGTCATTTGATAAAAATTTGACAAGTAATTCCATAATTGAAAATAAGAAAACACTTAATAAAAAAAAATAAGGTCCTTTTTTATTATCGTTCATTACTTTTTTTACCTAAATTGAAAAAATTATTTGTCAGAGGATTTAAATCATTATTTCTCATTATTAAATATATCTCTGATTTTGGAGCTTTTTCTAAAAATTTTTTAAATACAACTTTATTTAATCTTATTAATCCAGAATTTTCTGGTATTAAGGCTACACCCAATCCACCAGAAACTAATCCTAAAATAACTTCGATTTCATATGCTTCTTGTATAACTTTTGGTTCAAAATTAGCTTTTTTACAAAATTCTATAATTTTATCATATATACCTAATGCGCCTTTACTTTTAGGAAATAAAATAAAATTTTCATTTTTAATGTCTTTTATTGAGATTTCCTTTTTCTTTACTAGAATATTATTTTTGTTAATTGCTAAAACCAGGTTTTCTTTAAATAGAGAAATGCTGCTTATATCATCATCTATTATTTTTTTTCCTATAAAACCAATATCAATCTTTTTTTCCATTATGTCTTGAATAATTCTCTCGGTGCGCATTTCTCTAAGTTTCAGTTCAACATTTGGGTATTTTTTTAAAAACTCAGAAATTTTTTTTGGTAGTATGAAAAAGCTTGCTAATGTTGAAAATCCTACTCTAAGAGTACCAAGTTCACCATTATTAATTTTTCTGGCTGACTCTATTGAATTTTCAATATTAAACTTAATATTATAACAATTTTTAAGAAAATCTTGTCCAGATAAAGTTATTTTAACTCCACTTTTGTCTCTTTCTAATAATTTTAATTTTAATTTATTTTCTAAAGATTTAATTTGTAAACTTAAAGGTGGTTGTGAAATATTTAATTTTTTCGCAGCTTTCCTAAAATTCATTTCTTCACAAACTGCAATAAAATAGTTGATTTCTCTTAATGTTATCATCTTCTGATATAAAATATATATCAATATACAAATAATAATATATTTTACAATAAGGCATTTTTCTGTTTTAATTTATTAATGAGTAATGAGAATAAAGTTCTAAGTCTCATGGCGAGTGGTAGTGCAATGTATACTCGCAGAGTGTCAGTTTCTAAAGATCCAGATTTTTTAAAAGTCGTAGACAAATTAAGATCAGCAGATGTATCTTTTATGAATTTTGAAGGTCAAATAGGTCATCCAGATGCTTATGCAATCAAGCCTTATTCTTTTGCATCATACTTTTTTGGCGAACCATGGATAGCAAAAGAGTATGCATGGACCGGATTTAATTTAACTTCGTTAGCTAACAATCATATGAATGATTGGTCTCACCACGCAATTGAAGAATCTATAAAACAACTAGATGAAGCTGGCATTGTTAGTTCTGGAGCAGGAATGAATCTTACAGCTGCAAGGGAACCGGGATACTTAGATACTGCAAATGGAAGAGTAGCTTTAATATCTATAGATTCATCTCATGAACAGGGAGAATTTGTTCAGCCGCCTATGGCAAGTGACCCAAAAGGTAAGTTTAAAGGAAGGCCAGGAAATAACACGATTAGATATGATGTAGTTTTAGATGCAAAGAGAGAAACAATTGAAAAGTTAAAAAAGATTAGAAAAGAATTAAATTTAGATAAATTTAGAGGGAGAGAGGCAGATACTGATAAGACTCTTTTTTTCCCAAATGGTGGAAACCCTGGTTTAACATTTAGAGAAAGTGATGAGCCAGGTTATACAACTATCTCATATCAAAAAGATGTTGATGAAAATTTAAAATGGATCAAAAATGCGAAAGAGATGGCAGATTATGTCATTGTAAGTCACCACACTCATGCAAATGGAGACAAAACAACTGGTCCGTATGCCGAAGTTCCAGCTGATTTTGTGAAAAAATTTGCACATGATGCTATAGATGCTGGTGCAGACATTTGCTTGTTTCATGGTATGCACGGCAAAGGTATAGAAATTTATAAAGATAAACCAATATTTTATGATCTTGGATGGTTTTCATGGATGGTAGAGACATTACCTAGGTTTCCATACGATCTTTATGATAATTGGCATTTAGACCCATATAATTCATTACCTGCTGATATAACCAACGCTAGACCTGCTGGCCAATTCGGTGTTTCACCTTTATGGAATCAAGGATTTTTATATGACTTTAAAATGCAAAGTGGAAAAGTTAAAGAAATAAAGTTACATCCTATGCATATGGGCAGACATCTAAAATTATGGGAAAGAGGATTACCGAGGATAGCAACAGGAAATAAAGCAAAAGAAATATTAGATAGACAAGTAGAAATGTCAGATAAATTAGGAACAAAGATTAAGATTGAAAACGATATAGGGATTGTACAATTATGATACAAGAAAGATTTTTATTAACGAATTTTAAAATAATTTTTATTTTAAAATAAACAACAAAAAAGAGGGGAAAATGACAAAAAAAATAATAAACAAAGTAAATAATCTAATACTTGTAACATTAGTTGCATGTTTTGTTATCTCCATCTTAACTACTGGAAAAGTCTTAGCATCATCAAAGCACGGTGGGGCTCTAATTATTGGAGTTCCAGGTAGTCAAAAAAATTTGAATTCTGCTATATATCCTAAAACTTTTTCAGGACAATTAATCTCAATAAATCTTTTTGATGGTCTTTTAAGAGTTAGTAAAATGGGTGATGGAAAGCTAACTCCTATGCTAGCAAAATCTTGGGATGTAAGTTCTGATGGAAAAACTATAACTTTAAATTTAAGAGATGACGTAAACTGGCATGATGGAAAAAAATTCACATCTGAAGATGTTAAATACGGTATCCTTAATATTTGTAGACCGCATCATCCACAAGGGAAAAATAACTATAGTATAGTTGATAGCATTGAGACACCAGGACCTTACAAAGCAATTATCAAATTGAGCAAAAGTGATGCTACTTTTCTAACTAAGTTAGATTCAAAGTGGTGCTCTATGGCTCCAAAACATATATTAGAAGGTCAAGATATTCCAAATAGCAATTACAATAATGCACCAATTGGGACTGGACCTTTTAAATTTGTAGAGTGGAAAAAAGGTAATTATATCTTGTTTGAGAGAAATAAAGATTATTGGGCAAAAGCATCAAATGGAGATCAATTACCATATCTTGATAAATTATATTTCAAAATTTTACCTAATAAAACTTCATTAGTATCTTCACTTGAAGCTGGTGAAATTGACTTTATTCACTCTTATCCTGGTTATTTAGCAGGTAAAGAAATATCTCGAGTAAATGATGCTGACAATGGAATCAAAGTTCATTCTTTTGCTTATGCAAATATGGCGTTTGATTTCATATATATGAATACAAAAGGTAAATTTACTGGAAATAAAAAAGTTAGACAAGCACTTGCACATTTAATCAATACTGATGAAATTATTGATAAAGTATTCGCAGGTGTTGCTGATAATGTTAGAAATAAAGATCAAGGCTTTATTTCTTGGTACACAGGGGAAGCGCCGTCAAAATATTTTCCATATGATGTATCAAAAGCTGAAGCTTTATTAGATTCTGCAGGTTTTAAAAAAGATGCTAATGGAAATAGATTTAAAATCTCAATAATTCATGAGCAGAAGAACTCCAACCATCCTAAAGTTTTGGATATTATGAGATCAAATCTAAAAGCTGCTGGAATTGAATTAGATGTAATGAAAATGGATGCATCTGCAATTACAGAAAAAGTGCATAAAAAAATGGACTATGACATGTATATAACTACAATTGCAACAGGACCTGATCCAGATTTACTAACCAAAAGTTGGCATTCAAAAAATATAGGAAAAGGTTGGAATGCTAATTCGTCTGGCTACAATAATAAAAAAATAGATGATCTGCTTGATAAAGGAAGAGGGGAATTAGATCCTGTTAAGCGTAAGCAAATGTATGTTGAAGCCCATCAAATTTTGGCAGAAGATTTACCGATGTTAGCATTATATGGAACAAAGTGGTTGTGGACATATAATGAAAAATTAGATGGTTTTCCAATTGGTTATACATTCAGAGATGGATTAGAAACAGTAAATTGGAATGGAGATATACCTAATAATAGAAAATAATTTCTATTGAAATCAAAACCCACCAATAATGTTTATTGGTGGGTTTTTTTTTTATATACTTTACTAGATGAATTACAATTATCTGATTAAACGAACTTCCCAGATCATACCTGTCGTTTTTGGGATATTAATTTTGAGTTTCTTGATGATCCAGCTTGCTCCTGGAGATGCTGTATTTATGTTTGTTGGCGAAAGTGGAGCCAGTCCTGAATTCGAAGCTGAAATCAGAAAAAGACTTGGTTTAGATAAGTCAGTTTTAGAGCAATTAATTTTATACATAAAAGGAGTATTAACAGGAGACTTAGGCAAATCATTTGTAATGAATGAAAGTGTATCAAAAATAATTTGGGATAGGGCAATTCCAACTATTATTTTAATGTTATCAAGTATCGGTTTTGGTACTTTTTTTGGAATAATAATTGGAGTTTATGCAGCAACGAAACCTTATTCATTAAGAGACAATATTTCGATGATAGTAGCGTTATTCTTATATTCTCTTCCAAATTTTTGGTTAGGTCAAATGCTGATTATAGTTTTTTCTGTTAATTGGGGAATACTTCCTGTTTCAGGAATGGAGTCGATGATTCTTGGCGAAAAAAATTTTATGTTAGATCGTCTAACACATCTATTACTTCCTACCATTACCTTAGGTTCAACACTTGGAGCTTTTGTTATGAGGTTTGTTAGAGCAAGCATGATTGAAGCCCTTGGACAAGATTATATAATAACGGCAAAATCAAAAGGATTATCTGATCGTAAAATTTTTTTTAAACATGCACTAAAAAATGCTTTACTACCAGTAATTACATATATTGGTTTGCGACTTGGTTACATGCTATCTGGCGCAGTAGTAATAGAGTCTGTATTTGGCTGGCCTGGACTAGGATTGCTAATGTTAGACGCTCTCTTTGAAAGAGATTATCCTTTAATTATGGGATTATTTATTGTGATCTCTCTTTCAGTTACAATAATAACTTTTGTTGTTGATATTCTTTATACTTATTTGGATCCAAGGATAAGACTAAAATGAAAAAAAATTATAAAAATATAAATAAGCTCAAAACTTTTTGGAATATTTTTAAACAAAATAAAATAGGATTAGCAGGTTTAATAATTTTAATTTTTTTTATAATATTATCAATATTTGCTCCAATTTTTGCTACATATCCCCCTCTTACAACAGGTGCTGGAGAGGCATTTCAAAACCCAAGTATAAAACATTTTCTTGGCACAGATAACCTAGGTAGGGATTTGTATAGTGAATTATTATATGGAGCTCGCGTAACTTTAATTGTTTCTTTTATTGCGGTAATTACATCAACTGTAGTAGGAGTATTTCTTGGGGCTATCGCTGGTTTCTACGGGGGATTAATTGATTCGGTTTTAATGAGAATTACTGAAATTTTCTTGGTGATTCCACCAATTTTTTTAGCATTAGTTCTTGTAGCAATTTTTGGAGCCAATATCATAAATATTATAATTGTAATTTCAATTTTGTCTTGGCCTCAAACTGCAAGACTTGTAAGGGCTGAGATCCTATCATTAAAGGAAAGACCTTATTGTAAAGCTGCAATAGCTGCTGGTGCATCTGACTTTAAAATTATATTTTCAGAGCTTGTACCAAATACTATGACAACAATACTTGTAAACATGTCATTAACACAAGCAACTGCAATACTAATAGAATCTGCTTTGAGCTTTTTAGGTTTTGGCGACTCTTCTATGGTTAGTTGGGGTTTAATGTTAAACAATGCACAAGAATTTTTTAGACAATCTTGGTACATGGTCTTCTTTCCTGGTATAGCTATATTTCTAGTTGTTTTATCTCTAAATTTATTTGGTGAAGGGTTAAATGATGTTTTCAATCCACGAAGGAAAAAAAATTAATGAATAATTCAAAGTTGTTAAAAATAGAAAACTTAAGAATGTATATAGATACATATGAGGGAGTCGTTAAAGCTGTAGATGGTGTAGATTTAAATATAAATCATGGAGAAATAGTTGGAATAGTAGGGGAGTCAGGATCTGGAAAATCTTTAACATCAAGAACAATACTTAAGCTATTACCAGAGGGCGGTAAAATTATAAGTGGTAAAATTCAATTTAAAAATATTGATTTGTTAAGTTTAAAAGAAAAAGAATTGAGAAATATAAGAGGATCTAAAATTTCATTTATATTTCAAAATCCATCTACATTTTTAAATCCAGTTCTTAAAATTGGTGATCAAATAGCTGAAAATATTTTGCTTCATCAAAATATAAAGAAAGAGAAAATTCAAGAAATAATTATAAATTCACTTTTAGATGTTGGTTTGAGAAATCCTAAAAATATTATTAAGAGCTATCCTCATCAATTGAGTGGAGGGATGCAGCAAAGAGTTATGATTGCTATGGCTATATCATGCAAACCAGATTTAATTATTGCAGATGAATGTACAACAGCTTTAGATGTAACAACTCAATTACAAATTCTTGATTTATTAAAAAAAATTTCAAAAAAAACCAATACAGCTATTTTATTAATAACTCATAATTTAGCTGTTGTTTCATATTTATGTTCAAAAGTTTATGTTATGCATAATGGCAAAACAATTGAAAGTGCAGATAGCAAAGAGCTTTTTAATAATCCAAAGGAAAATTATACAAAGAGTTTATTAAATTCTTCAAAACAAAAGATAAATGATAAAGACGAAAAAAAATTAAATGAAAATACTTTAATTGAAATTAACAATATTAATAAAGAATTTATTTTGCCTGGTTCAAAAAAATTATTAAGAGCTGTAAAAAATGTTAGTCTTAAATTATCCGAGGGTGAAATATTTGGTATTGCAGGAGAGAGTGGATCTGGCAAAACAACAGTTGCAAATTTGTTAATGGGTTTAACGGAGTTATCATCAGGAAAAATTATTTTTCTGGATAAAGAAATTTATAAATTTATGAAAGATGATAGAAAATTGTTCAGAAAAAATATCCAAATGGTTTTCCAAGATCCATATGGTTCATTAAATCCAAGAAAGACAATTGGAGAAACCCTTTCATTAGTATTTAATATTCACTTTGATCTAAATCAGAATGATATTAAAAAAAAAGTTTTAGACCTTTTAAAAATGGTTGAGCTATCACCACCTGAAATGTTTTTTGATAGACATCCTCATGAACTAAGTGGTGGACAACAACAAAGAGTAGCTATTGCAAGAGCGATCTCAACATCTCCCAAACTTATAATCACTGATGAAGCTGTTGCATCTTTAGATATGTCTATAAGAGCTGAAATTCTAAAACTTTTAAAAAAGATTAATTTTGAGACAAATGTAACTATGATTATGATATCTCATGATTTATCTATATTAAAAAATATGTGCAAAAGGATTGCAATTATGTATTTAGGTGAAATAGTTGAAATAGGAAATAAAAATGAGATATTTAATAATCCTAAGCATGATTATACAAAAAAATTAATATCGGCAACTTTAGAAATACCAAGCTAGGAGAAAAAATATGAACACACAGATAGATAAAAAACAATGTTTAAATGATCTTATAAAATTTTTATCAATAGAAGGTATTACTGGTGAAGAAAAAAATATTGCTAATGCTGTAGAAGAAGATTTAGTAAACTCAGGCATACCTAGAGAATATATCAAATATGATAACTCAAACAAAAAAATTCCACTTCCAACACAGGTTGGTAACTTAATAGTAAAACTTCCTGGTACAATTAAATCTGAGAGAATAATGTTTAGCTGTCATTTAGATACTGTCCCGCTTTGCAAAGGTGCGGTTCCAATTATTAAAGAAAATAAAATTATTCCTAAAGGAAATACTGCTTTAGGGGGTGATAATAGAACAGGTGTAGCCTCTTTAGTATCAATGCTGAAAACATTGTATAAAAACAACATTCCTCATTCTCCAATAACAGTTTTATTTACTGTCAGAGAAGAAAGCGGTTTATGGGGAGCTAGAAAAGTTGAAGTGAAAGATTTGGATAAACCAGTACGTTGCTACAATATTGATGGTGGTTCAACAAATGAAATAGTTATTGGTGCAGTTGGATGTGATAGATGGGAAATCGAAATTTTTGGGAAAGCAGAGCATGCTGGTTTAGCACCAGAAAAAGGCATCTCTTCATCAATGATAGCTTCATTAGCACTTGCAGATATCCAAAAAAATGGATGGTTTGGAAAAATAGTAAAAGGTGAAAAATCTGGTACATCCAACGTTGGTATTTTTGGTGGTAAAAACGGAGGATCATCTGGCCAATCACCAAATACAGTTACCGATTACACTTATATTAAAGGAGAAAGCAGAAGCTATGATCAAAATTTTGTAAGCGAAATAACAGATGCTTTTGAGCAATCATTCACGAAGATTTGTGATACTTTCACAAATGCCGATGGAGAGAAACCAAATTTAAAGTTTAGTAGACATACTGACTATTACTCATTTAATCTAAATTTTAATGAGAAGGTTATCAATAACGCTAAAAGTAAACTCTCTACACTTGGTTTAGAACCTAAGCTTGTAAAAATATCTGGAGGTTTTGATGCAAATTGGCTTGTTAAAAAAGATATTCCCACAATTACATTTGGAGCAGGCCATAACATGTGTCATACAGTAGGTGAATATGTTGAAATAGACGATTATTTCAATGCTTGCAATCTAAGTTTGCTACTAGCTCAAGATGGATAAAGTTTATCTACTTTTTTTAAATTTTGATAATAAATAAGGTAAAAATAAAACTATTATAAATATCCTTAAAAAATGATGATAACTAACGAATATTGGATCAATATTATATGCAATACTTATAACAACCATTTCGTGAATTCCACCTGGAGCAAAACTTAAAAAAGTTGGTATGAAATCAAATCCAATAAATGTTAAACCAAAGGCCGTTATCATTGCAACGATTACTAATATTGTACTTACAATTATACCATGGAATATAAAATAAAATAATTCAGAGAGTTTCAATCCATTTAGTCTAGTACCTAATGCAGTACCTAAAAATATAAAAGCTATATTAATTAAAAACTCTGGAAATCTAGCTCCCACTAATTCAAAAGTATAAAATATACCAGATAATGCCATTGCACCAATTAATGCAGGAGAAGGAATATTATATTTTCTTAAAATTCTAGCTAAAAAGAAACAACTTGTTAACAAAAAAAATAATTCAAAGAAATATTTAAAATTATAAGTATTATAATAATTATATCCAGATATTTCAGAAAACCCTAAATTATTAACAAAAAAAATTGGCACAAAGCTTACAATAAAAATTACTCTTGTTGCTTGCGGTATAAGAATACCTTTATCTTTTTTGCTTTTTCCAAATTCTAATAAAGCTGCAGATATAGGAACAAAGGCACCAGGAAGAGCTGCCAATATTGATACAGGCTTACTAAATTTGCAAACTTTAAAAAAATAAATCCCAGCTAATATTGTACTTACAATAATAAATATAAACATAGCTATAGATGAAAAAAACCAAAGATGAATTTTATATATTAATGAAATATTTAAAGTTCCACCTAGAATTATACCAACAATCAAAAATATAGGATTTAATAATTTAGTTGGAAAAATTATTTTATAATTAGTAAAAGCAAAACATAAATTCAAACCCAAAGAGCCCAATAACCATGGTAATGGTAAATTTATTAATGTACCTATGTATCCACCGATAAGTCCTATAAAAAGAGCTTTATAACTGCCTATTAACGCTAAAAAATATTCTTTAACATTTTTTGAAAGATTATTTTTGAGCATTGACTAAAATTTATAACTTATGTTTAATGATGACTTCATAAATATAATAAGAGAGGAAATAATGAAACTAATTAAAACTTTTATTTCAGTTTTATTCTCTGCTTTCCTTCTATTTTCATCAACAAGTTCATTTGCAGTTGAAAAATTACATTTTTTAATTGGCGGTGGTGCTGGTGGTGGTTGGGATGGAACTGCTAGAGGTACTGGAGAAGCATTAACAAAAGCTGGTTTTTTGAAAAGTGCATCATTTGAAAATATGTCAGGTGGTGGAGGTGGTAAGGCTTTGGCTTACCTAATTAATAACGCTCCAAAAGATACAGTTTTAGTTCAGTCAACACCATTGGTATTAAGATCTATTACAAGACACAAAGGTTATATAAAAGGTACTGGAACATTATCTTATAAAGATGTTAAACCAATTGCAGGTGTAATTGGAGATTATGGTGCAATAGTTGTAGCAAAAAATTCACCTATCAAAAATTTCAAAGATGCAGTTGATCAATATCAAAAAGATCCAAAATCAATTAAAATGGCTGGTGGATCTGTAAGAGGAAGCATGGACCACTTAATTGGTGCGTTAGCTTTCCAGGCAGCTGGAGCAAATCCAAACGATGTGATTTATGTTCCTTATGATGCTGGTGGAAAAGCACTTGCTGGACTTTTATCTGGAGAAACTCAAATACTTTCAACAGGTTTAGGTGAAGTAATGGGTGCTAGAGATCAAGTAAGAATAATCGGTATCACTGCTCCTGAAAGAGTAGGTGATGCACCGGAAGCTCCAACATTAAAAGAGCAAGGATATGATGTTCAGTTTGTTAACTGGAGAGGTTTCTTTGCACCAAAAAGCATGAGTATGAGTGACTATAACAAAATCTCTAAAATGCTTGGCGATGTTCAAAAAACACCAGAGTGGGAAGCTGTTAGAAAAAGAAATGCATGGGTAAATATTTATAACCCAGGCTCTAAATTTGATGCATTCCTAGAAAAACAAACAGTTGAAATGACAGCTCTTATGAAAAAACTTGGAGTAATATAATCTTTATAGATTATTAGAGAAAGTAAAGCAGTGAGAATAAGTCCTACAAAATTTATCTCACTGCTTTTTTTAGTTCTATCAGTTTTTTATTTATATACAGCTTACAACATTCAAGTATTTGCATTCGATGAGAACGCGCCATTCAATGCTAGGACTTTTCCAATATATTTAGGTTGGGCAGGTATAATTTTATCAAGTTTAAAAATAATTTTACCTGAGAAAATTACTACAGAAGTAAATCATAAACACTTAGATTATAAAAGTATAATCTATCTAATAATTATCTCTCTAATATATGCAGCTGTAATTTTAAAAATTGGATATTTTATATCAACTTCTTTATTTCTTTTTGCATCTTACTATTTCTTAGGTGAAAGAAGATGGGGACTGATGTTTATTTTATCTTTTCCATTTGTTGCTGCATTTATGTATTTATTACACGGTTTATTAAACATTTATCTTCGAGATCCTTTTTTAAAATATATTGGAGTTATGGGATGATCGAAGGAATACTAATTGGATTATCAACTGCGCTATCATTAACGAATATATTAATGGTGATGGTTGGTTGTTTTGCTGGAACAATAATTGGAATGTTACCAGGACTTGGACCAATGACTGCAATAGCATTAATGATACCAATTACTTACGGCTTTGATCCATCAACAGGTCTAATTTTAATGGCAGGCGTTTACTATGGAGCGGTATTTGGAGGATCTACTTCTTCAATCTTGTTAAATGCACCTGGAATACCAGGAACTGTTGCTACCGCATTTGATGGCTATCCAATGGCACAACAAGGTAAAGCTGGTAAAGCTTTAGCTATTGCAGCCTATAGTTCATTTGCAGGTGGAACTATTTCCGCAATATTTTTATTAGTTGCAGCACCCAGTTTGTCAAAAGTAAGTTTAGCTTTTAGGTCACCTGACTATTTTGCACTAATGATTTTAGGTTTAACTGCAATTTCTGCATTCTCATCTAAAGGACAGTTTTTAAAAGCAATGATGATGGTAGTTTTAGGATTAATGTTAGCAACAGTTGGTCAAGATTCATTGTCAGATATTACAAGGTTCACATTTAACAATATGAATTTAACTGATGGAATAAGCTTTGTTTTAATTGTCATGGCTACATTTGCAATGAGTGAAGCGCTTACAATTATTTTTAGAGGGAAAGATCCAAATAGAGCGGCAAAACAAATCTCATTAACAGAATTAGGATCAATTAAAGTAAATAAAGAGGAAACAATTAAAATGGCCAAAACAATACCTAGATCCTCAATACTTGGTTTCTTAATTGGTGTTTTGCCTGGAGCAGGCGCAACAATTGCATCTTTCTTAGCATATGGAATGGAAAGAAACTATGTAAACGAGGAAGAAAAACAAAAATTTGGAAAAGGTAGCGTTCATGGTTTATCAGCACCAGAGACAGCAAATAATGCTGCTTGCTCTGGATCTTTTGTACCATTGCTAACATTAGGAATTCCTGGAAGTGGAACAACAGCTGTTATGTTAGGAGCTCTTTTAGGATTTGGTATTCAGCCAGGACCAAGACTTTATCAAACAAACCCTGAAATTTTTTGGTCTGTTATTATGTCAATGTACATTGGTATGGTTGTGCTTTTGATTTTAAATTTACCATTAATTCCTTATATAGCTAGAATTTTAGCAGTACCTAGAAATTACTTAATTCCTTTGATTTTATTTTTTTCAGTTACAGGAATATATCTAATGTCTTTTAATAATTTTGATATTTTTTTAATGATTGGTATTGCTGTAGTTGCAACTTTTTTAAGGCTCTATGATTTTCCCATGCCACCTTTAATATTAGCTTTTGTACTTGGAGGACTTATGGAGGAAACATTGAGAAGATCACTTTTAATAAGTGATGGCTCACCTAATTTTTTATGGGATAGGCCTATAACACTAATAATATTATTGATAACAATAACAATTGTTGGTTGGCAAATTTTTTCAACTTTTAGAAAAAAAAGTTAAATATAAATTTTATCAGCTAGACCGTAGCAAAGAATTCCACTTAGCACTGTTAAAATTCCAGATGCAATGACACCTTCGCTATTTGTTTTTTCGTTATGTCCAAGCTTATTGACATAAATTGTATATATCCCGATTAAGAAATATAAAACGTTTTGTGCAAAAATTAGTGTAAAGAAACCCCATGTTCCTGCTAAACCATCTGCTTTAATTAACATTATGTAAAGTGCCACTAAAATTGATGCAATAAATGGTGCCCCAAAAAATCTAACCATTACGGCTGCAGAGTGATCTATATTGTATTGATTTAAAAAGGACTTTGTAGCAACTACTGTTCTGAAAGCGTAAACGGCGTAAACGATAAAATGAACGATAAAAACAATTAAAAAAATTATTCCATTAAATTTATCTAACATATTATTATTTTATAAGATTCCTTTGTAGTTTTCAATTATCTTATCCCAAAGAAAATTTTCGGAGTGTGTTTTGCATTCTTTTCCAAATTCAATATATTTATTTCCCTCAAATAAATTATCTATACTTGAATAAATTTCATCTAGACTATTACCATCGCAAATTAACCCCGTTTTATTATGAACAATTGCATCAGAAGCACCACCATCTTTACCACCAATAGACGGTATTCCATATTGTGCAGCCTCAATGAAAGAAATTCCAAAGCCTTCGACCGAGGTTTTGTGAATTATAGACGGCATAATAAAAACATTAGATTTTGCAATTAATGCATTTTTCAATTCATTAGAGATATCGCTTAAAAAAACTACATATTTATCAAGATTTAATTCTATCACTAATTTTTTTAAATTTTCTTCTTCATCTCCATATCCTATACAAGTGTAAGCAATATCAGGATATTTCTCTTTTAAATTACGAATAGCCATTATAACTTTTTCATGATTTTTTCTTTTATCAAATCTTGATACAGTAATTAGTCTTTGTTTTTTTCCTTTTAGCATTTCTTCTGCTTGTTTAAGGTCATCTTTTGGAATTTCTTCAACGGGATCTACACCTGGATATATGACAATTACTTTTTTTTCTTCTACACCAAGACTAATTGCTAATTTTTTTGTAAAATTTGAATTTGCTACCACATGATCAATATTATTTAAAACCTCCAGAACTTTTTTGTTTAATCTAGATCCTTTAGGGTGATTAATTTCTTTAGAGTGAATTAAACATATTTTCTTTTTCGAAAATTTTATAAGTTCCAAACTTTTCCAGTGATCTGCTATAATACAATTTACATTCTTATTTTCATTTAAATATTCGTTTATCAAAAAAGATTTTCTATATTTTCTTAATAATTTAACACCACTAACTCTCTCAATTGTAAATGAAACTTTATCATCAAATTTTTTATGATCTTTGTGATAATCAGCAAAAACTTTAACCATATCTAATTTTGATAAAGATCTTGCTAATCCCCACATTAGATTTTGCATACCACCTATTTCAGGAGGAAAACTTCTTGTAATTAATAAGTACATTAATTAGATGACCACTTAATACCACAACCCATACTTGGAAATTGTTGTTCAGGACCTTTGCCTATTTCTGAAACTTGTTTCATAGCAATAAATAAATCACTATCTCCAGATCTCACAGGCTTTAGCTCTCTTAATTCTCTTATCCTTCCTCTATATTGAAGACCAAAATCTTTATCATAACCAAAAAAATCTGGAGTACATACAGCATCATATTTTCTTGCAATATCTTGGGTTTCATCAATCAGATAAGGAAAATTAAATTTATGTTTAATTGCAAATTCAATCATTTTTTCAAACGAGTCTTCTGGATAGTTGATTGGATCATTAGAGCATATTGCAACTGAATTTATTCCTAAATCATTAAGTTTAGTGCAATCCTCCACCGCATCTTTTATAATTGCTTTCACATAAGGACAATGATTACAAATAAACATTATCAAAGTTCCATTTTCACCTTTTATATCATTTAATGATATTAATTTGTTATCTGTAGATTTTAATTCAAAGTTTTCTGCTTTTTTTCCAAAATCACATACTGGTGTTTTAATAGGCATAATGTAATAATATATAAATTATGTTTTACGATTTGGAAGACAAAAAACCAAAAAACTCTGGCGAAAATTGGGTAGCTCCTAATGCAACTATTATTGGAGATGTCACATTAGAAAAAAACTCTAGTGTTTGGTTTAATGCTGTAATTAGAGGCGATAATGAAAATATTCATGTTGGAGAAGGTTCAAATGTTCAAGACGGAAGTGTTTTACACACTGACCCAGGTTGCCCATTAAGAATAGGTAGAGACGTAACTATCGGTCATATCGTTATGCTCCATGGATGTACAGTTGGAGATAATAGTTTAGTCGGTATCGGTGCAGTAATTTTAAATAACGCAAAAATAGGTAAAAACTGTATTATTGGCGCAAAAGCATTAATAACTGAGGATAAAGAAATTCCTGACAATTCATTAGTGGTAGGAGCTCCTGGAAGAGTTATTAGAAAATTAACTAATGAAGAGGTAGAGAAAATAACAGAAAATGCAAAACATTATCAAGAAAACTGGAAAAGATATTTAAAGTCAGTATTTTAAATTCCTTGATTAATTAAGTCGTATATTTTTTTTTTATCTACCAAACCAATCTCCCTAACTATTTCATTTTCACCCTTGAATACAACGATTGTAGTCCAATAGTTTATTCCTAAAGATTTAGCAATATCTTCATGTTCTGTTTGCTCATAGAATAAAAATTCAACATCTTTAAAGTCTTTCATTGCTTGGTCGAAAACTTTTGTTTGCGCTGCACAAGTTGAGCAGTACTCATTCCAAGAATTAATTACTATTGTTTTTCCTGATTTTTGAATTTCAAATAACTTATTCAGATCAAAATTTGTTGTTTTTTCAAACCCGAAGGAAAAGTTTGGAATTATAATTAAAATAACGCATAAAAATATTTTTTTCATATTACTTATTTAATTATTTAGTCATTCTTTTCAAGATATTTTCTTTTAAAAATATTTGATGAAATAATACAGCCAACAAATGTAAAGAAATTAAAACAATTAAGGTATAGTTTGAAATTATATGTATATTGTAAAATTGATCTGCTAAATCAAAGTTGTCCTCAATTTTTACTTTGAAGAAAAAAAAGTTTAATTTTTCACCGTTAAATAATTTTTTAAAAATTCCTGAGGTAGTTATAGTCAATAGTGCGACATAAAGAAATATATGATTTAATTTGGCAATTAATTTTTGTCCCACAAATGACGCAGGCATTAATTTTGGAGATTTACTAAAAAATTTAAAAATCAGTCTAAATATTGTTAAGTAAAATACAGTTATACCAACAATAACATGCATGTTTTCAATTGTTATTCTTAAGTCTGAAAAGTCAAGTCTGACTAATATAAATCCCATTGGTATTTGAAAAATTAAAATCAAAAAAGTGAACCAATGAAAAAATTTAGCTAACCAATTATATTGATGTATTGTATTATCTTTCATACTTTATTTATAAATAAAATGAGACATTTAAAAATACTATTTTTTGTAACACTTATCTTATCAGTTAATACTAATATTTATTCTGAAGAAAGTGCAAAAGATATAATTAAGAAAAGGAAATCATTATTTAGCGCAAATTATAAGACAGCAAAAAGAGTTGATATTTTATCAAAAGATTTAGAATTTGAGAAAGCTAGTAAATTTATGAAAGAAGTAAGTCAAAACTATTTAGAATTGTTAAACCTTTTTCCTGAAAATACTAAAGAAGGACATGGAACAGAAGCATTACCTAGTATCTGGGAAAATAAAGATGAATTTAATTCATTGATGCAAAAATCCTCAGATGACATGATTAAGCTTGCAAGTGTAATAGAGGAAAGTGATGATATCAGAGCAACTTTAAAACAGTATATGTGGAAAAATTGCAATGCTTGTCATAGTAAATTTAGAAAGCCTCACTAATTATATGAGAATATTTTTTTTTATTATAATAACTTTACTTTACTCCAAGGTTGCGCTTTCTCACTCTCATTATCCAATAACTAGAGACTCTATCGAAGCAATTAAAAATGGGAAAATATTATATAATCAGTATTGTGTATCTTGTCATCAAGCAAATTTAGCAGGAGCAAAAAATTGGCAAGGATTAGATGAAGATGGGCATAGAAAAGCACCTCCATTGAATGGTACTGGTCATACTTGGCATCATACCGATGAATTATTACATAGAATGATTAAATATGGATTTGCAAAATTAATAAAAAATTATGAAGGAAAAATGATGGGATTTGGAGATGAAATAAGTGATGAAGGAATAGACAATATTTTATCTTATATAAAGTCCTATTGGAAAGATGATATTTACGAATATCATTTAGAAATGAGCAAGCAATGAGTTCAGAGATAATAAATTTTGATTGGTCATGTAAACATACATGGAAAAGAAGTGCTAAAAATACTGGTTGGTGTCTACTGGGATGCGCAATTGGAGATTTGGGAACAATTTTATTTTTTCAAATTACTAAAATTCCTTTTCCTGTTTTAGGTATTATGACTTTAGCAATTATAAATGGATTGATTACTAGTATAATTTTAGAAACAATAATCTTACTAAGACAAAATCTTAACTTCTCTAAAGCATTTAAGACTGCACTTGGTATGAGCTTTATATCAATGGTCAGTATGGAAATAGCCATGAACCTCACAGATGTAATTTTAACAGGTGGAGCTATTTTAAATTGGTGGGTGGTTCCAATAATGCTTATTGCTGGTTTTTTAACTCCATGGCCTTACAATTACTGGAGATTAAAAAAATATAACATTGCTTGTCACTAAAAATATCACTATATCAAATTTGATTTTCAAAAATGTCAAAAGATTTAATCACAATAAATAATTTATCTAAAGTATATGACAATGGTTTTAATGCTTTAAAATCTGTAGATTTAAAAATAAAACAAGGTGAAATAATTGCAATGCTAGGACCAAATGGTGCTGGCAAAACTACATTAATTAGTATTGTTTGTGGAATTGTAAAACCTAGTTCTGGCGAAATAACTGTTGATGGATATGATATAATAAAAGATTATAGAGAGACAAGATCTAGAATAGGTTTGGTTCCACAAGAAATTTCACTAGAACAATTTGAAACAGTTTTTAATAATGTTTCATACTCAAGAGGATTATATGGCAAAGGACCTGATCCTAAGCATATTGAAAAAATATTAAAAGATTTCAGTCTTTGGGATAAGAAAGATTTAAGATTAAACCAATTATCTGGTGGTATGAAAAGAAGAGTGATGATTGCCAAAGCCTTATCACACGAACCTTCAATCCTATTTCTTGATGAACCAACAGCTGGTGTAGATGTTGAGTTAAGAAAAGATATGTGGAAGGTCGTAGAGGGATTAAGAAAAACTGGTGTAACTATAATTTTAACAACACACTATATCGAAGAAGCAGAAGCTATTGCTGATAGAGTAGCAGTTATTAATCAAGGTGAAATTATCGTCGTAGATAATAAAATTGATTTATTAAAAAAAATGGGACATAAAAAATTAACAATTGAATTACAAGATAAAGTTGAAAATATTCCGATTGAGCTTGATGAGTATAATCTCTCTATTTCAAATGATAAATATTCTTTAATATATAATTATAATTTACATGCAGAAAGAACAGGTATTACTAAAATGCTTCAGGATCTAAAAAATGCAGGTTTACGAATGAGAGATTTGAAGACAGAGCAAAATAACCTTGAGAAAATTTTTGTTACATTGGTAAAGGAAAACAATGACGATTAATTTTCATGCTTTAAAAGCAATTTATTTTCATGAAATGGATAGATTTAGAAGAACATTAATTCAATCTCTTCTTTCGCCAGTTTTATCAACATCTTTATACTTTATAGTTTTTGGTTCAGTAATTGGTGATTATGTCGAAAACATTGATGGAATTAGTTATGGCTCTTATATTGTGCCTGGTTTATTGATGTTAACCTTATTAACTCAATCAATAAGTAACACTTCTTTTGGAATATTTTTTCCAAAGTTTAATGGAACGATTTATGAAATACTAGCTGCACCAATTTCAACAACTGAGATTGTTATAGCTTATGTTGGAGCAGGGGCAACAAAAACATTATTAGTAGCAGCAGTGATTTTTTTTACATCACTTTTTTTTGCTGAGGTAAATGTAAAGTTTCCTTTACTAATGATTTTTCTATTAATCCTAGTAGCTTTTACTTTTGCATTGTTTGGATTTTTGATTGGACTATTAAGCAAAAATTTTGAGCAAATGTCTATAATTCCTACAATAGTTATAACGCCAATGGTTTTCCTAGGTGGCAGTTTGTACTCTCTAGACATGCTCCCAAGTTTTTGGCAGACAGTCACATATTTTAATCCTGTTGTATATTTAGTTAATGGGCTAAGGTTTTCATTTTATGGAGTATCAGATTTTAATATATGGATAAGTATATCAACAATGATTTTATTTTTAATTGTTTGTGTGACACTGGTGGCAGCCATATTAAAAAAGGGTTATAATATAAAAAACTAATTTGACTGCTGATCAAATAATTCCTGCAATTTTTTTAATTTTAGTTTTAATATCAGTTTTACCAAATTTTTTGAGATCAAATTTAAATATTAAACAATTATTATCAAATTTCTCTATCTGGATAATAATAATATTAGTAATATTTGGATTGATGTATTTTTTGATGTAAATATATTTATGATTAAATTTATTCTTCCAGCAGTTATATTAATTTTAATTATAATTTTTTGGGAAAAAATTAACGAATTTTTATTAGGCAAATTTAAAATTAAACTTAATTACATAGCGATCATCATATTAGTTTTAATATTAGTAGTTTTATCCTTATTGCTATATTTCTAATTTATAATGGAGATTAACTTATTATTCTTTCTTAGTGTTGTTCCGGCAATTGTATTATATGGAATTGCTAAATCAGGTTTGGGTGGATCGATATCATTAATTTCGGTTCCATTAATGACAGTAGTTATGCCATTAAATCAAGCGCTTGCTATAATTTTACCAATACTGATTTTTTCAGACATTATTGCTGTTTATAGATTTAGAAGAGAATTTGATTTTGGAACACTAAAGTTAATAGTTCCATTTGCTGCTATTGGAATAATAATAGGCTCATTTACCTTTACTTATTTTTCAGAGGATTTACTTAAACTAATTGTTGGAATAATGGGTTTCTTATTTTCTGGTCATTATTTTTTATTTAAAAAAGAAAAAACAATACCTGCTAAGAAAAATTTTTTAAAAGGTGCAATTTGCTCATCTATCGCTGGTTTTTCAAGTTTTTGCGTACATGCTGGTGGAACGCCAACAAGTCTTTATTTACTCCCATTAAGAATGAAGAAAGAAATTTATGTTGGGACAAGAATTATTTTTTTTAGTTGTGTTAATCTAATTAAGCTTCCTCTGTATGTTTATTTATCCATGATGAATTTTGATACTCTGTATCAGTCAGTTACTCTTTTCCCTTTAGCGCTAATTGGAATATTTATAGGTTATAAATTACTCAAAATAATTGAGGAAAATTTATTCTACAATATTATTTATGCTTTAATTTTGGTTAGTAGTTTTAAGTTAATATTAGATTTTATGGTTTAATTAGGCTTTAATTTCTTAAAGCCTAATAAATTTATAACTTAAAAGAAGGGAATTAATAATTTTATATTTAATTCAATCAACTCAGAAAATACAATGCTAATTAGTCTAATCAGTAATGCAAAATCTAGGATAATTTCTTGAAATTTTAAATTTAATGATTTATTACGACTTTGGGGTGCTTTTTAGCTGAGAATAACCCATTGAACCTGTCCGGTAATTCAGAAAGGGAAAAATGAATAACCTAAATATAATTAATCAAGTAACAGCAATTATTTTGATTATAACTTTAAGTTTGTTGTTTATTTTTGTAGGCATCTACTATTCAAAAAAATTTAAAGGACTAAACAATTACTTAGTTGCTAACCGCTCAATTGGAACTTTATCTTTAACATCAAGTCTTGTTGCCTCTGCTCTTGGTGCTTGGATTTTATTTGGACCCGCATCAGCAGCAACATGGGGAGGAATTGGTGCAGTGATTGGCTATTCACTAGGGACTGCATTTCCACTCTTTATTTTAATTTATCTTGGTAAAAAATTTAGAACTAGTTATCCGCAAGGCAAAAGTATTATTGAAATAATAAGATTAAGATTTGGACCAAATCTTTATAAACTTATTTTAGTTTTTTCTATTTTTTATATGACAATCTTTTTAATTGCTGAAGTTACTGCTGTTGCTTTTTTAATTAATTACGTATCTGGCACTGAATTATGGATTACTTCATTAATAGTAATAACATGTTCGTTATTTTATACATTATATGGAGGGTTAAGAGCATCATTAATTACAGATAATATTCAATTTTTTGTATTTATGGCTCTTTTAATAATTTGTCTAATATTTATTTTTTCAATCAAAACAAATGATTTTAACTTTGAAATTATTAAAAATTATAATCCGCATTTGTTAAGTTTTAGCTATCTTCCAAATTATACTGCAGGTTTAACTTTTTTTATAGCTGTTGCTGCAACGAATTTATTTCATCAGGGTAATTGGCAGAGAGTTTATGCTGCAAAAAATTACGATGTTCTAAAAAAAAGTTTAATATTTTCATTTTTAATAATATTACCAATAGTCTTTTTTATGGGATTTAGTGGTTTAGTGGCAGTCTCTCAAGATACTAATGTCATACCTGATCTTGCATTTTTCTCAATTTTGTTAAAAGAAAATTTAATAATATTTTCAGTAATTGTAATAATTTTAGCTATCTCTTTAACAATTAGTAGTATTGATACTTTAATAAATGCTATTTCAAGTTTGGTAATAGTAGATGTAGATAAAGTATTAAATTTAAAAAATAATCATTTAAATATCTCAAAACAATTTGTTATTTTTCTTTCGGTCATAGCTTTTTTTGTTGCATCAAAAGGATTTAGTATTCTTTATTTATTCCTAATAGCAGATTTATTTTGTTGTGCGGCTGTTCTAAGTGTTTTTTATACTTTTTATTCGAAATCTTATGATGAAAAAAATGCTTATGTTTCTATATTAATAGGATTAATTGCAGGACTATTATTTTTTCCAAGTCCTGATTTTTCTAAATCAATACTATTTGGCATAATTTTGCCAATGGATTTAGCACCATCGTATATTTCTCAATCTCTTTTATTTTGTTCATTTATTGCGGCAACTTTATCACCAATAATTGCATGGAAACTGAAATAATTGATCTTTATTAAAAACTTAATTGTTATATAATCTTAAAATGCTTAATTTTGTATTTCCATTTATTATATTAATTGCTGTTGTCGTTTTCATTCACGAATATGGACACTATTATTTTGCAAAAAGATATGGTGTTGGTGTAACAGATTTTTCGATAGGTTTTGGTCGAGAATTATTTGGATGGAACGATAAATCAGGAACAAGATGGAAAGTTTGTTGGATACCATTAGGCGGTTATGTAAAATTTTTCGGAGATAGGAATGTATTTTCACAAGCAGATCAAGAGGAGCTACTAAAAAAATATAGCAAAGAAGACCAACATAAATTGTTTGTAACAAAACCTCTTTATCAAAGAGCATTAATTGTTGCTGGAGGACCATTGGCTAATTTTATATTAGCTTTAGTCATTTTTACTTTCATATACATGTTTGCGGGTAAAGATTTTACGCCAGCTGTAATTGATGAAGTATTAAAAGATAGTCCAGCAGAAGTTGCTGGTATGCAAAAAAATGATGTTATTATTGAAATAGATGATACAAAAGTAGAGAGTATTCTTGATGTTTCTAAATTAATAGCAATGTCAACATCAGAATTTATTGATTTTAAAGTTTCAAGATATGACCAGGAGATAATTTTAAAAGTTAAGCCAAATTTTGTTGATAGCGTTGATGAATTAGGAAACAAATTAAAGAAAAGGATGGTAGGTATTAAACTTAGTCCTTATAACAATCAAATAACACACAAAAAACTTGGACCTGCACAAGCTTTGCTTCAATCATTTAATGAAGTTTATTTTGTAACAACTTCATCACTTAAATATCTTGGATCAATGTTTACAGGAGCAGGGGACAGTTCTCAATTGGGTGGTCCAATTAGAATTGCTAAAATTTCTGGTCAAGTTGCAGAATTTGGAATTATACCTTTTGTCAGTATGATGGCATATATTTCTATAAGTTTAGGACTAATTAACTTATTTCCTATACCTTTATTAGATGGAGGACATCTGATGTTTTATGCATTTGAAAAAGTTTTAGGTCGCCCTTTAAGTCAAAAAACGCAGGAAGGTTTTTTTCGAATCGGAATGTTTTTATTGTTATCTTTGATGTTTTTCGCAACATTTAACGACCTTAAAGATTTAGGCTTATTTTAAGGCTTTTTTAATAGCTAAAAAAGCATTGTATTTATTGACTTTTTTTACCACTATATATTGTTGTTCAAAAAAAAATATATACTAAAAAAAAGCTTGAATTGTCAATGATTTTGTTAAGTATAGTTTCATAAACCTTTAAAACCGGAGCTAAAATGAACAAAAAACAATTAGTAGCAAAGCTAGCTGGTTCGTTAAATCAAAGTAAAGCAGATGCAGAGCGTACTTTTGATACTATTACGAATACTATACTAGATGCGTTGAAAAACGACGATTCTGTAAAGATTGCAGGTTTTGGTACATATAAAGTGGCTAAAAGAAAAGCCCGAATTGGACGTAATCCAAGAACTGGAGAGCAAATCCAAATCGCTGCTTCTCAAAAGGTAAAGTTTTTACCTGCTAAAGCACTTAAAGAAGTATTTAACAAGTAAAACTCTTTTAACAGCCTTTTTTAGGAACGATAAAATTCTTAATAAAGGCTGTTTCTACATGCAAAAACTGCATATCTATTTTTAACAACAATCATTAGTTTTTATTTATTTTAAATTATAAGAACCTCTTTTTAACATTGGAGGTTAAATGACAAAACATTTAAAAAAACTTGTTAGTCCCTTAGTAAGTTTAATTTTCTTATTAAGTATGACAAGTACGGGTTTCGCTGAAACTACAGTCTCCGCAGAAGTTCAAGCAATTTTTAATTCATTTTTATTTTTAGTTTGTGGTTTTCTAGTCATGTTTATGGCTTGTGGATTTGCAATGCTAGAATCAGGAATGGTAACTTCTAAGAGTGTATCTGTAATTTGTGCGAAAAATATCGGTTTATATTCAATAGCTGGAATTATGTTCTGGATGGTTGGATATAATCTAGCATATGGAATTCCAGAAGGTGGCTATATAGGAACATTCACTCCGTGGTCTGATGCAAGTAAGGTTGATACAGGTTATGCAGATGGATCGGATTGGTATTTCCAAATGGTATTCTGTGCAACAACAGTATCAATTGTATCTGGTACGTTAGCAGAAAGAATTAAATTATGGCCATTCTTCTTATTCGCAGCAATTTTATCAGGAATTATTTATCCAATTGTCATGGGATGGCAGTGGGGTGGTGGCTGGTTAGCTACTTTAGGTTTCTCTGACTTTGCTGGTTCAACTCTTGTACACTCTACTGGTGGAGCGGCTGCATTAGCAGGAGCAATACTATTAGGTGCAAGAACAGGAAGATTTGATAAATCAGGTGCAGCAAAACCAATGAAACCATTTGCAGCTTCATCTATACCTTTAGTTACAGTTGGAGTATTCATTTTATGGTTAGGTTGGTTTGGTTTCAACGGTGGTTCACAGCTTGCTATGGGAACTTTCGATGATGCAGTTGCTGTATCAAATATCTTTATTAATACTAACTTAGCAGCGTGTGGTGGTGTTTTAGCTGCAGCAGTTATGACTAGATTACTAGCTGGTAAAACTGATGTAGTACAAATGCTTAATGGTGCAATTGGTGGACTAGTAGCAATTACAGCTGAACCATTAGCTCCAGCACCTATTGCAGCAATATTCATTGGTGCGATTGGAGGAATTATAGTTGTGTTTGGAACTAAACTTCTTTTCAATTTTAAAATTGATGATGTTGTTGGTGCAGTACCTGCTCACTTGTTTGCTGGAATTTGGGGAACACTTGCAGTTCCATTAACAAATTCTGATGCAAACTTTAGCGCACAGTTAATCGGTGTATTATCAATTAATGCATTTGTATTTGTGGTTGCCTATATAGTTTGGGCAATTATGAAAAACACTATGGGTATAAGATTGAGTAAAGAAGCCGAGCTAAAAGGTACGGATGTTACCGAAACTGGTGTTATCGCTTATGCAATAAGAGACTAAATTTAACTCCCTTAAGTTAAAATAAAAAGGCCCCGTAAATGGGGCCTTTTTTTATTAAACTGTTTTTAAAAATTCTAACACTTCTTTTGCGTGGTCTTTAACTTTTACTGAACGCCATTCTTTAATAATTTTGTCATCTTTTAATAAAAATGTGCTTCTTATTAATCCCATAAATTCTCTACCCATGAATTTTTTTTTACCCCAAACTTTATATGCTTTAATCGCTTCTTTTTTTACGTCTGCTACTAAATCAAACTTAATTTTGAATTTATCTCTAAATTTTTCATGACTTTCCATACTATCTTTAGAAACACCAATAACTTCACAGTTTAATTTTTTAAATTGTGAAAGTAGAGAATTGAAGTCTTTTGTTTCAACTGTGCAGCCTGGTGTATTATCTTTTGGATAGAAATATAAAACTTTATATTTACTTTTTATTTTTTTTAGCTCTAAAAGTTTTGAATTAGTTGATGGGATTTTGAAATTAGGAGCTTTATTTGGCATATTTTTTCGTAGATTAAAATTTATAATGATGTATTAAACCTTTATGAGCATTAAATCAGCACAAACATTGGTCGCAGAAGCTTTGACAGAAATTAAGACACTTTCCCCAGCGGAAGCATTAGAGATGGTAAACAGTGATAAATGCAACTTAATTGACATAAGAGATATTCGAGAACTTGAAAAAATGGGAAGAATAGAAAATTCTCATCACATTCCTAGAGGAATGTTAGAGTTTTGGATGGATCCAGATAGTCCTTACTTTAAAGAAGGCAAGATAGATATGAACAAAGAAATGGTTTTATTTTGTGCAGGTGGACTAAGATCTGCACTAGCTACAAAATCATTGAAAGATATGGGGTTTGAAAAAACCTCACATATAGATGGTGGCTTTTCTCAAATGAAGAGCAGTGGCTTTAAAGTAGAGAAATAAAAATTAATCAAATAAACTTATTCTCTTTGCGAAAAAAATTCTTATCACCCAGTATATAAATAATCCTAAAGGACCAATAAAATATGTGATTATTAAAGGAAAAAAGACTAGAATTTTTGACATATAAAACCTCTGGCTATCTCTAACAATCCAAGATCCACAAAACAAATTTATAGCTAAGAAGTGCGTCCAAAATAAAATTAAAAACTCATTATTCTCAAAAAGCTCAGCTAGATCATAAAAACTTAAATATAAAATAAAGTTTTTATCAAAATCATATCCAGCAAAAAAGAATATATATAATAGATAAACATAAACACTTGCCAAAATAAATGTTGGAATTATTGATGTAACAAATAAACCACAAACTTTAGTTTGTGGAAAAATAATAAGCATTAACCAAAAAGGTATTACACCTATATTCAACCACATATAGATCATTTCTACTGTAAAAAATGCAGATATTTGTTCAATCATCAGGGTTATATTATATTAAATGCAATAATGATTCCTATAAAAAATAAAAAAAAAAACTTAGAAGCGACAATTGATGAAATGCGCAACTTTGCACTTAATTATGTAGAAAAATTTGCACCATCAAAACAACAGCTAAAAACATATCTTTTAAAGAAATATTTAAGATCTAAAGTTGATAACGTTAAAAGAAGCAATATTTCAGATCTAATCGAGATTGTAGCTGAAGATTTAGAAAAATCTAAATTTATAAATGATAAATTTTATTCAGAAACAAAAGCAAAAAGTCTAATCCAAAGAGGTTCATCAATAAATAAGATTAGAAATTATTTAATAAGCAAAGGAGTTGGGGAGAAATACATAAAAAATACAATTGAACAAATTAATGAAAATAATGAAGATCAAGATTTTTTTTCAGCCATAAAAGTTTGTAAAAAAAAAAGAATTGGTCCTTCAAGAACTGAAGATAATAGACCTTTATTCTATAAAAAAGATATTGGTATATTAGCAAGATCTGGATTTGATTTTGAGGTTTCTAGAAGAGTAATGGAACTAGATAAAGAGGAATATTTGAAAATTATAAATCTTCTTTAGATTTTTTATTCTTTTCTTCTAAATAATACTGAATTTTACTTTTAATATAGTTTTTCACCATCACAAATACTATTAATCCAAAAATTGATACAGAAACTATTATAATTAATATTATTCTTAATTGTTCACTCATTATATATTTTTATTTCTTTTCAAAATTATACTAGGATTTTTAAAATTTTCTTTTCCGTAAAGTATTTCTTTTCCCTCAAAATCTGTAACTATACCCCCTGCATTTTCAAGAATAGCATGCCCAGCTGCTATATCCCATTCACATGCTCTAGGCTCTGCTACATAGCCATCGTATTCATTGGAAGCTATAACACAAAATTTTAAAGAACTTTTCATCCTTTTAAATTCAGCAACATTCATTGATTGATATATTTTATTAATTTCAGGTTTTAGTTTATTTGAATATGACACAAATTTAAGTTTATTATTTGAAATCTTTGAACAGTCTAATTTTACATGTTTATTATTAATTATTTCAAATGAACAACCTTTCTCATAAGAATAAAATAATCTATTTTTAGCAGGTGCATATATTATACCTGCTACTGCTCGATTATTAATAATTAAACCAGCATTTAAAGTAAATTCATCAAGATCATTAATGTAATCATAAGTTCCATCAATTGGATCTATTAGCCAAAAATTTTTTAGATCTTTCTTGGATTTATTATGACTAGTTTCTTCTGATACAATGGGTATTTGGGGAGTTAAATCATTTATTTTTTTAATTAAAATTCTATTAACTTCAAGATCACCATTGCTAACAGGTGTGTTATCTTCCTTAATTTTTTTTATTAATCCTTTTTCCCTTAATTCTATTGAAACTTTCCCTGCATATAAAAAAGTATCAATCAGTTTTTCAATAGTTTCTTTTATTTCGAATTGTTTCATTTATTCTAATTTTTCTAATTCAATATTTTTAGCATTGATAACTTTTTTTCCCACATTTTCGAAATTCACTGTTACTTTTTCCTTAATAATTGACTGTACTTGTCCTATTCCCCAATCTTTATTATTAGGATTTATAACTTTATCACCCGGTTCAAAATCTAAAATCATTTAATTTTACTTATAATAGAAATGAGTATAAATACCACCACATGAATTTAGAGTTAAACTCAATTGGATTAGATAAGAAACCTTCTGATACAAAAGTAATTGTAGCTATGTCAGGTGGTGTGGACTCATCTACAGTTGCTGGCTTGATGAAAATGCAAGGTTACAATGTTACTGGAATAACTTTAAAACTTTACAATGATAGCCAAGAGGTAGTTAAATCAAAAGTATGTTGTTCAGGACAAGACGTTATAGACGCAAAAAGAGTTGCTCATAAATTAGATATCGATCATAAAATTCTTTATTACCAAGATAAATTTAAGCAAGGAGTTATTGATAATTTTGTTGAAAGTTACTTAAAAGGAGAAACTCCAATACCATGCGTACAGTGTAATCAAACTGTCAAATTTAAAGATTTGTATGAAGTTGCTAAAGATTTAAAAGCTGATGCTTTGATCACAGGTCATTATGTAAAAAATATAACAATTAATGAAAAAAATAATATGTATAGAGCAATAGATGAAAATAGAGATCAAAGTTATTTTCTATTCAACACTACAAGAGAACAATTAAATTATTTACGATTTCCATTGGGTGGAATGTTAAAAAAAGAAACTAGAGACATCGCCAAAAAACTAAGTTTAAACGTTGCAGATAAACCAGATAGTCAAGATATATGTTTTGTTCCTAATGGAGATTATTCATCAGTAATAAAAAAATTTAAACCAGACTCATTAAAAAAAGGGAACATTAAAAATTTAAATGGCGATGTAATTGGTGTGCATGATGGAATTATCAACTTTACTATTGGACAAAGAAAAGGAATAAAAGTAGCTGATAAAGAAGCATTATATGTAATTAAAATTGATGCTGAAAATAATGAGATAATTGTTGGCGGAAGAGAGCATCTTGGGAAAAAGAAAATTAATTTAAAAAAAATAAATCTACTATCTGAAAAGAATGAATTAGGTGAAAATATTCTTGTCAAAGTAAGATCTACAGGCAAACTATTAAGTGCTAATGTAAATATTTTAAACGATGATAAAGCGGAGGTAAAATTAGATTACCCAGAAGATGGTATTTCACCTGGACAAGCATGTGTTTTTTATAAAGAAGATCAATATGGTCACAAAGTTCTTGGTGGAGGTTGGATTACCTAACTTTTTAAAGAAAAATATGATATTAGAAAATACAACTGAACTAAAACAAAATAGTTCCAAGATATTATATTTTTAATATTTGGAAATTCATCGATTTTTATAATTAAAACTGGCAGCAGCAAAACGCCAACTATTATTAAAAATAGACTTAATAAATTTTTTAATTTAACATATTTAAAATCAAACTTATCTTTTAAAAAATCTTTATTCTTAATAATTCTCCTCGATACAAAATATTGAGTAAAAATTATAAATAAAATATATATATATATACCAATTCTTCTAAAAAACTCATATGTCTTTCCCTCTCCTAGAAAAATTAAATATAAAATTAAAAAAATTAAGCTAAAAAATGATAAAGTATATAAAAGTATTTTATTCTCTTTTTGTATGAAACTAATTAAACAATTCCAATAAAAAAATAAAAATAAAACATATATAAACATAAAAAACTTAAAATAATATTTTACTGGTTCATACCTTCCTGTTCTCGAAATAGATGTACAGCCTTCAAAGAAAGGAATACATTTAGGAACTAAATCTAAATGTATGGATATTAAGTAGGAAACTGTAACTGTTAATATGGGAATTATAAAACAGCCTATGGCAAATGCTTTGATGTATTTAAGCATTTAATTTATTTTTTCTATTTTTTCTTATTTTTCTTTCTTGCTCGTCTTTTTTTAGAGCCCATTTTCCTTCGGCCTCTATGCTTTTTAGGGTATCCCATAATCTCCTTAGTTTTACAATTTTATTGACTTATTTGAGGGATATAGCATTGTCAATATAACTAATCAATTTTTTTTATGGTTAATTCTGTTAAAACTTTTTTAAAACAAGTAGGAAAAGATTATCAAAATCAGTCAGTTAATCCACCAGTAGTAAGAGCTTCAACGATAATATTTAAAACTCTTCAAGATATAAAGAAAACACAAAGTAATTATAAAAAAAATCCCTTAAGCAAAAATTTTGATTATGGACGAAAAGGAACATCAACAACTTTTGCACTACAAGAACTATTAAGAAAAATTGAAAATGCTTATCAAGTTTATTTAACTCCAACAGGATTTGGTGCAGTTTTTCTTGGAGTGATTAGTGTTGCAAGACCTGGTGATGAAATTATTATAACAGACTCGGTATACTCTCCCACAAGATTTTTAACCGAAGACTATTTAAAAAAATTCAATATTAAAGCAGTATTTTATGATCCAAGAAACTTAGATGACTTAAAAAAAAAAATTACTAATAAGACCAAACTTATTTTTGTTGAAAACCCTGGCAGTAACACATTTGAATTTCAAGATTTAAAAAAAATAATATCTTTTACTAAGAATAAGAATATTTATACAGCTCTTGATAACACTTGGGGAACACCTTATTTGATCAAGCCCTTAGACTTAGGTTTTGATATGTCTATAGTTTCAGCGACAAAATATTATTCTGGTCATTCAGATGTTATGGGTGGCAGTTTAGCTATTAAAAAAAAACTTTTTAAGCAAGTGGAATTAAGTCAAAAAGCAGTTGGTTTAAGATTAAGCCCTGATGATGCTTATTTAATTATGAGAGGACTAAGGACATTAGATATTAGGCTAGACAAGCATCAAGATAATACAATCAAGGTAGCTAATTTTTTGAGTAAACAAAAAAAAGTTAAAGAGGTTTTTTACCCAATTAAAAAAAATATTAAACAACACAAAATGTGGAAAAAGTATTACTCAGGATCATCTGGGTTAATGGGTGTAAAAATTATTTCTAAAAATAAAAACTCTGTAATTAAATTTTTGAATAAACTAAAATTATTTGCCCATGGTTACAGCTGGGGTGGATTTGAAAGTCTTGCTTTATATCAAGACAAATTGGCACTGGGTAACAGGAGCTACACAAAGCTGAGTAATAACGAACATATTATAAGATTACATATTGGTTTAGAAGACCCAAATGATTTGATTGCTGACATTAAACAGGCTATTAAATCTGTAAGATGAATGACACCAAATTTTTTCCAACAAAAAAAGCATTAGTTACTGTAATAGCTGCATCTGTTGTTGTTATTATTGCACTAGGAATAAGACAAACTTTTGGAATGTTTTATTTTGATTTTGCAACTGATTTAGATATCACCATAACACAGTTCGGTTTTACAATGGGATTACAACTCTTATTGTGGGGTGTTTTCAGTCCTATGTTTGGAATTATTACGGATAAGTATGGTGGCAATATTGCAATTTTTATTGGATTTGTTTTTTATTTATTAGCAATTTTATTATTTTATTCAGGTTTTAATACTGGTTATTATTTTACTATAACAATTGGAATATTAGTTGGCGTTGGACTTGGATCCACAGCTATCAGTATACCTGTTTCAGTTGTTGCAAAACATTTTCCGGTATCAAGCAGAACAATAGCAACAGGTATAGTAACATCAGCAGGATCTTTTGGATATTTTATATCACCACTAATCACAAGATATTCACTTGTTGAACATGGGTGGGAAAATACAATGTTATTTTTCTGTTTCTTTTTAGGTTTAGGATTAATTGTAGCATTATTTGTTTCAACACCAAAAATACCTGTTGGTACAAATCAAAATAACAATCAAACAGCTAGAGAAGCTTTAAAAGAGGCTTTTTCAAATAAAAGTTACATCTATCTTACTTTAGGTTTCTTTGTATGTGGTTGGCACATTGCTTTAGTTGCAACTCATATACCCACGTATATGATTGATAAAGGATTACCTGATTGGTGTGCAGCGATGGTTTTGGCTTTAATTGGACTTTTTAATATGGTTGGAACAATTACAAGTGGATATCTAGCAACTAGATACAGTCAAAAAATTTTATTAAGTGCAATTTATCTACTAAGAGGAGTATCAATAATCTATTTTATATTCCTACCACCAAGTGTTTTTAATTCAGTAATCTTTGGAATAACATTTGGAATGTTGTGGCTATCAACAGTTCCACCAACAAATGGTATCATAGGTAAAGTATTTGGAACTAAGTATATCGGATTATTATATGGAATTGTTTTTGTAAGTCATCAAATTGGATCTTTTTTAGGAGCTTATTTGAGTGGAGTTTTCTACGAACTTAACGGTAATTTTGATTATGCTTGGTACATATCTATCGCATTATCTATTTTTGCTGGTTTGATACATTTACCTATAAAAGAGAAGCCAATTGAAAGACCGCAAATCGCATAAACTTAAATTTAACCCGTATTTAGAAAAACTTTATCAGTCGGATAAGCCATTGATAATCTATAAGGTCGATAATGGTTACGACATTTATACAGATTTTTCAAAAAAAATTAATTTATCAAAAAAAAATATACATAAATTTTTAAACTCTTTTGAAAAAATGAAATATAAAAAAGAAACCGATCAATATGTTGGTTTTTTTGGATATGAAATTTTAAATTATTTACTTGGTATTAAAATTAGCAAACAGTCTAAAAATGGTTTTTATAAAGGAGTTTTTTACAAACCAGAAACAATCATTAAAATTAGAGATAATATCTCAATATTTTCAAATAAAAAGAAGCAAGAATTTAATAATTATTTCAAACCAACTAAAATTTTATCACCATTTAAATTAAATGTTAAATATCAAAAATACAAAAAAATATTTGATATTTTTTCAAAAAAAATAAGACAAGGAGAAACATATCAAATAAAAATTTGTACAAAATATCGTAATAAATCTTCAATAAATCCAATTAATTTTTTCTGGAGATTAATGAAGTCAAATGCTTCTCCAGAGTCTTTTATGATAAGAGATAAAAACTATTCTATTGTAAGTTGCTCACCTGAAACTTTATTATTAAAAAAAGGTAACAAAATCATTACTAAGCCTATTGCTGGCACATTAAGAAAAAGTAAAAAAACGAACAGATCTAGTGCCTTAAAGTTTTTTAGAAATAACATTAAAGAGACTAAAGAACACAATATGATTGTTGATATGGAAAGAAGTGATTTATCCAGAGTTTGTATTCCAGGAACAGTAAAAATCGATAAAGAAAAGTACGTCGAGGAATACAGGCACTTATTTCATTATGTTACAACTATATCTGGAAGCCTATTAAAGGGTATAACTATAAAAAATATTATCAAATCTATGATGCCTGGTGGATCAGTCATAGGCTGTCCCAAAGTAAGAACTTTAGAATTATTAAACCAACAAGAAAAAGAGAATAGAAATATTTTTACAGGTAGTTTTGGCTATATAAAATTTAATAAAGATATGAGATTTAACATAATAATAAGATCTATATTAAATTATAAAAATACATCTGAAATATCTGCAGCATCTGGAGTTGTATTAGACAGCGCAGCTAAAAAAGAATTTAATGAAAACTTCATAAAAGCAAAATCATTATTAGAATTATTTAAATGATTTATATAATAGATCACCAGGACTCATTTACATGGAATATAGTTCATCAATTCTCTCAGTTTGATAAAGTTTATTGTTCAAATTATTTTGAAATAAATAACAGTTTATTAAATAAATCTAATACAATTGTATTTTCTCCTGGACCTGGATCACCCAAAGATTATCCAAATACTTCAAAAATTTACAATAAATTTAAAGGAAGAAAAAAAATCATAGGAATTTGCTTAGGGTATCAACAAATATTACATTGTGAAAATGCCAAAATTATTCAACAAAGGAGAATATTTCATGGTTATCAATCTGAAGTAAAAGTTGTTTCGAACAAATCTATCTTTAGAAAGAATTCTAAATTTAAAGTAGGTAGATATCATTCACTTAAGCTTCAAGAGCCATTTATTAAAGAAAATTTTGATATTACTATGAGATGCGCTAAAACTAATATTGCTATGGCTTTTGAAAACAAAAGAGATGATGTATATGGTTTTCAATTTCATCCAGAATCTTTTTTAACAACAAATGGTAAAATTCTTATTAAAAAAATCTTACACTCGAAAAGATCTTAAAGAAAAAAAATTTAAAGATCTATGGAATGCCCACGGGGTTTTCACAACTATGTGGATCTATGGAAAGCCTCAAAAGATTTTATTCTTTAAAGAACACATAACAAATCTCATTAAGTCTACTAAAAATTTTAAAATCTATGATCGTAATTTAAAAAGAAATATATTTAAAATAATTAAATCCAATTTAAATAAACAAAAAAGTTATAATCATTTATTGAGAATTGCAGTAACCAAAAGTTTAATTTCTATTTCTTTGAGAGATAAATTAAAAATTAAAAAAAATCTCCAGTTAAAGTTAGTCAATTATAATAGAATTGAGCCTGAACATAAAAATCTAAAGTATAAATTTATTTTAAAAAATTTATCTAAAATGGATAACACAAAATCCGATATTGCTCTTTGCTCAAATGGAAAAATTCTAGAAACAGGAACTTCAAATATTATTTTTATAAAAGATAGTAAATATTATTCACCTATCAGGAAATTTTATCGAGGAGTTAATCTAAAGTTTTTTGAAAAACAATTTAAAATAAAAAAAACTAATATTAATATAAATAAATTAAATCAATACGATGAAATACTTTTAATTGGATCAGGAAAGGGAGTTTCAACAGTTTCATCCATAAAAGAGAAAAACTGGAATAGAAAAAAATATAAATCTTATGAAACTTTTGTAAGCAAATATAAAACTCAAATACTTAAACAAAAAAAATTGAGTAATTATTTATGAGAAATCCTAATAATCCGTGCATATTCTGTTTTACAAAGAAAAAGGAATATCTTTTTGAAAACGAACTAGCTTATGCAACTACTGACACTTATCCTGTATCAAAATTTCATTCACTTATAATTCCAAAGCGGTGTGTAAAAAATTATTTTGATCTAACTTCAAAAGAAATCTTAGCGTGCAATAAATTAATAAGGAAACTAAAAAAAAAAATTGA
Source organism: uncultured Pelagibacteraceae bacterium (assembly GCA_902576815.1). Classification (GTDB taxonomy): domain Bacteria; phylum Pseudomonadota; class Alphaproteobacteria; order Pelagibacterales; family Pelagibacteraceae; genus Pelagibacter. Next base: position 14,997 of record CACGWQ010000003.1, on the reverse strand, counting down.
AAAGAGCGATAAATCTGTGAAGGGTTTTAACATCGGTACCAACTCTGGCAAGGTTGCTGGACAATCTATTAATCATTGTCATATTCATTTGATTCCAAGAAGAAAAAATGATGTTAAAAATCCCCAAGGTGGTGTTCGAGCTGTAATCTCCACTAAACAGCATTATGTAAGGAAAAAGTAACCTTTATTAACATTTTTTTTTTGAGATGAGATTATTAGTCAGTTGAACTAATATTTTTTATAGATTAAGAGCTTAGATTAGTATTATATTTAGCGGAGATAATAATATGTTCACAACAAACCCATTTGCTGTCCTTTCTTCAACAGTCCCTTCAATTGCTTTACAAGCATTTGTTTTGTTGATGTTAGCATTAGTAGTGATTGGAACACTGATGGATATTATTCATAAGAAGAATGTAAAATATTTTTTTAATAATGCTAAAAAAGCAAAAAAAGCAGCAAGTAGAGAATTAAGTCTTGCAGAGAAAACAGCGATAATTTCTAAAACAGTAGTGCATGATATTGGAACTACATCTGAATTAGGTTTGGGCAAAAGAAGGTTTGCTCATGTATTAGGAATGTATGGAACAATATTATTTTGGATCGGGTCAGGTGTTATGATATTTGGATATTCTTCTCCTAATGCTGTAACCCCATCTATATGGCCAATCATTTGGCATGCTGGTGCAATCTTAACTTGCCTTGGAGCATATTGGTTTTGGTTTTTTTTAAGAGTAGATGTATCTGCTGAAGCTCACTCAGTTTTTAGAATCATAAAAGCAGATTTATTTGTTTTAGCTTTAGTATTATCTTCTACGTTTGGTTTAGCTTGGTCGTATTTCCAATATTCAGGATCTACTGGTTTAAGTATTTTATTTTTAATTTTGTTTGCGGTTGCTAACTTAGTTTTATTTGGAGGAGTTTACTGGTCTAAATTTGCTCATATGTTCTACAAACCAGGTGCTGCAATCCAAAAAAATTTAGCAGAAGCAGATGGTTCTAGAGATAATTTACCTCCACCTGCAGATGCTCCAGAACAATTTGGACTAGGAATTAAACGTGAGGCACCAAAGCACTATTAATATGATTGATAAAAATTTAAAGAAAGGTAATAAGTAGATATGTCAACTTTTGTATACATGACGAGATGTGATGGTTGTGGACATTGTGTAGATATATGTCCATCAGATATCATGCACATAGATGAAACTATTAGAAGAGCAAAAAATATAGAACCAAATTTTTGTTGGGAATGCTATTCATGCGTTAAGGCATGTCCTAATCATGCAATTGATGTAAGAGGATATGCTGACTTTGCTCCAATGGGTCATAGTGTTAGAGTTAGAAGAGAAGAAGAAAAAGGAACTATTTCTTGGAGAATTAAATTTAGAAATGGTACAGAGAAAAATTTTGTATCACCAATAACAACAAAACCTTGGGGAAAATTTATACCAAAATTAGCTGAAGCTGATACTCCTAATCAAGGAGAGATTAATTCACAAATTTTATATAATGAGCCACATGGTTTAAATACTGAAAAAGATTTACCAACTTTAGATAAGAATTCATTTAAGCAAGGCGTTTATTATTAATGGCTAAGCACAAAACAATCATTGAAGAATGTGACGTACTAGTTGTTGGTGGAGGTATGGCTGGAACAGGCGCTACCTTTGAGGCAAGACACTGGGGAAGAGATTTAAAAATAATCTGTGTTGAAAAAGCAAACATAGATAGAAGTGGTGCAGTTGCACAAGGTCTTTACGCTATTAACTGTTATATGGGAATGCAGTGGGGCGAGAATATGCCAGAAGACCATGTACGGTACGCTAGAAATGATTTGATGGGTCTTGTTAGAGAAGATTTAGGTTATGACATGGCACGTCATGTAGACTCAACTGTTCACATGTTTGATGAATGGGGTCTTCCAATGATGAAAAATAAAGAAACGGGAAGATATCAAAGAGAAGGTAAGTGGCAAATAATGATACACGGCGAAAGTTACAAACCAATTGTAGCTGAAGCGGCAAAAAAATCTGCTGATAAAATTTATAACAGAATAATGATTACTCATCTTTTAAAAGATGAAAAAAATCCAAACCGAATAGCCGGTGCAGTTGGATTTAATGTTAGAACTGGAAATTTTCACGTATTTAAATCAAGAACAGTAGTTGTTTCTGCTGGGGGAGCATCGCACATATTCAAACCAAGAGCAGTTGGTGAAGGTATGGGTAGAACATGGTATGCACCTTGGAGTAATGGATCTGCTTATGCATTACCTATTCAAGCAGGGGCAAAAATGACTCAAATGGAAAATAGAATTGTACTTTGTAGATTTAAAGATGGTTATGGTCCAGTTGGAGCGTATTTCTTACATTTAAAAACTTATACCCAAAATGCAAATGGCGAAAATTATGAAAAGAAATGGTATGAAGCTACTAAAGAATTAGTAGGAGAATATATAGACCATCATCCAACACCAACTTGTTTAAGAAATCACGCATTTATTCAAGAAACAGCTGCAGGTGGTGGACCAATTCACATGGTTACAAAAGAAGCATTCCAAGACCCGCACTTAGAAACAGTTGGATGGGAAAATTTCTTAGGAATGACGGTTGGACAAGCGGTGGTTTGGGCATCTCAAAATATTGATCCAAAATACACAAATCCTGAATTAACAACTTCAGAACCATATGTAATGGGATCTCATGCTACATGTTCAGGGGCATGGGTTAGTGGACCAGAAGATATAGCACCTGATGAATATTTCTGGGGATACAATAGAATGATGACTATCGATGGATTATTTGGAGCAGGAGATGCAGTTGGTGGAAGTGCTCATAAGTTTTCATCTGGTTCATTTACAGAAGGAAGGTTAGCATCTAAAGCTGCTGTTAAATATATTCAAGACAAAAAAGCTGACGATATAGAAGTTTCTGATGCACAATTAGAGAAGCTTAAAGAAGAAATATTTAAGCCAATCGAGAACTATACGGTGGGAAGAAATGAAATTACTGGAGGAACTGTTTCTCCAAGCTATATTTTACCTATACAAGGGTTACAAAGACTACAAAAAATTATGGATGAATATTGTGGTGGATTAACAAATAATTATATGACAAACGATAATCTGCTTAAAAAAGGCTTAGAACAGCTACAATTACTTCAAGAAGACTTAGATCATGTGGGGGCTGAAGATTATCACCAATTGATGAGAGCATGGGAACTTAAGCATAGAGCTGTAACATCAGAATGTGTTGCTCATCACACATTATTTAGAGAAGAAACGCGTTGGCCAGGTTATTATTATAGAGGCGATCATATGAAACTTGATGATGAAAACTGGCATTGTTTAACTGTTTCTAGAAGAGATCCAGAAACTGGAAAATTTGAAATGGAGAAAAAGCCTGTTTATCATATCGTTGATGATAAAGAGAAGAAGCAAGCTTCCTAACCATTTTAGATGAGTATTGTCGACAAATCAGACGAAGAAATCATTAAAATTGCTGATCCTATCTGGGATAACATGGTTAGATGTTCCAACATGAAAGATTATGGTGGTTTTACCAGGGATTTATCATCACAAATGCTTTACGGGGCTAACGAAGTAGAGCTTGGCAAGCAATGGGCAAGCAATAAGCTGATCTCAAGCCTTAAAGAGGGGTGTAAGGCTATAGGCTGTCTAAGAAGAGGCTTGTACGTAACTGTTATCTATAAACAAAACAGTACAGAGATACCAGGAGACTTTTTAGGTCGACTTGTCCTTGGAGAAGAGGGAGATGAGGTCAAAGTCTTCGGGGCAACTATTTTTTAAATTTAATTAAATATTATTTGCATTTAGTAAAACTTGTGGTATTTCGCGGGTATGCTTCAAGCTTTTAACCAAAATATTAAGAAAATCCCTTTATTAATTTCAAATCAACTTTCAAAAATAATTAAATCTTTTCTATATCTATTTATATTTTTTACTTGGGCAATTATAATTCTAGGAACATTTCAAAATTTTATTTAATTTATTCTTATAATCATTGACTTTGGATTATGAGAGGAATAGTTAGATCTTATGGAATATTTTCTTCCAATTGCTCAAGTCGAAATTAATATACTTTTTATATTTGGATTAAGTTTAGCAGTTGGAATTCTTTCAGGATTATTTGGTGTTGGTGGAGGATTTTTAATGACACCATTTTTAATATTTTTAGGTATTCCACCTGCTTATGCAGTACCAAATGAAGCAAGTAATATTTTAGGAACATCGGTTTCAGGTTCAACAACTCATTATTTAAAGGGTACATTAGATTATAAAATGGGATTGATGATTGTAGTTGGTGGAACTATTGGAACTTTACTTGGTATCTTAACTTTTTCTTATTTTCAAGATATTGGAAAAATAAACATCGTTATCTCTTTAGCCTACATGTATATTTTAGCTATACTTGGAACTTTAATGCTTATTCAAGGAGTATCTGAAATTGATAAGGCTAGAAAAAAAATTGTTGTTAGAAAAAAATTACATACTCATTATTGGATACATGGACTACCTTTTCGAATGCGTTTTAAAAAATCAAAGGTTTATGAAAGCGCATTTACTCCAATTATTATCGGTTTAATTGTAGGATATATCGCTGCAATTATGGGAGTAGGTGGTGCATTTATATTGGTTCCTGCAATGATTTATATCATTGGAATGCCAACCAAACTAATTCCTGGTACATCTTTGTTTGTTACAATATTTGTAAGTGCAATCGTAACTGTTCTTCATGCTTTTAATTACGGAACAATTGATCTTGTTTTAGTTTTTGTGCTTATACTTGGCTCAATTATTGGTGTTCAGTTTGGTCAAAAAATTGGTGAAAAAGTTGATAGCTCAGAGTTTAAAACAATCTTAGCAGTGCTTTTATTATTAGTTGGAATTGCAATTGCTTATGACACTTTTATTAAAGATGATGCAGTTGTTGAAACGGTAATAAATGGAACTAAAAACCTTGGTAACATTGCACAGTTTATTTTAGATTATTCTAAAGACCTACCAGTTTTTTATGGACTCACATCAGTTGTATTAGCAGTAGTTCTTGGAATTGGAGCTGCAATTTTAAGAAATTATATTTCTAAGTGGAACAAAGCTAGAGAAGCTAAACTTAAAGCTTAAGCACTTCTGTATAGTTTAGTCATCACAAATTCTCTATGACCTAATGCTTCAGCACAAGTTAATCTTCCGTTTGCAACTCTTATCGTAGCTTTAATTAATTCATCGCCTGCTTCATCTAAATTCATTTCTCTTGATAAGATTTTAGAAACATCAACATCAATATGTTCACTCATGGTTCTAGCAGTTAGAGGATTGGCAGTTAGTTTTACTACTGGTTCAATTGGGTTTCCAATTATGTTTCCTTGCCCAGTTGGAAAAAGGTGGAGATTAAATCCTCCTGCAGCTTGTAAAGTAACACATTCAGCAGCAGCTGATGAGGTATCCATAAAGTATAAGCCCGGACCTTTAGTTGGTTCTTCTGCTGGCTCTAGTACATCAATAAACTTACATCCACCAATTTTTTGAAAGTTTCCAAAAGCTTTTTCTTCAATTGTAGTAAGTCCACCAGCTATGTTTCCAGCTGTTGGTTGACTTTCTGAAAGATCGTCTGTTGCTTCTTTTAAGATGAAATCATTATACGAACTCCACGTTTTTCTAAACTTTTCTTGAGCTTCAGGAGTTTTTCCTCTTTTTTCACAAACAGTTTCAGCACCCGTTAGCTCAGATGTTTCACCAAAACATAAATGAACACCAAGGGGTTCTAATTTATCCATTAAATTTCCAACTGTAGGATTTGATGCTAATCCTGATGTTGTATCAGACTCTCCACATTTAACTGATATCCATAAATCACTTATAGGACGTTCTTCTCTTTGTTTCTCAGATGCCCAAATTGAAAATTCTTGAGCTTTCTTTGAAACTCTTGCAATAGTGTCTATATCTCCTACACCCTCAATACTAAAACCTTCAACTGGTTTTCCAGTCGTTGCAATTGCATCAACAATTCTTTTTGTCCATTTAGGCTCAATACCAATAACTATAACTGCTGCAACATTTGGATTTTTTCCTGTTCCAATCATTGTTCTAAAATGAAGCTCTAAGTCTGCTCCAAATTGTAATCTTCCATAAGAATGTGGAAGTGCAATCGTACCTTTAATATTATTAGCTACAGCTTCAGCACAAGCATTTGAAATATCATCAACAGGTAGAATTATTACATGATTTCTTGTGCCTGTTCTTCCATCTTCTCTTTTATATCCTAAAAACGTTTTTGGAATTTCCATTTTACCACTTTTTAGTTTTTACGTTATGGACATGTACATGCTCACCCTTTTTAATTGATTTTACTACTTTGCCAATATCATGCCCATACTTTAATATTGTATCTCCCTCATTAAGATCAGTCATAGCAATTTTATGACCCAAAGGTATTTCATCCATCGATTGAATTTTTACTGATTTATCATTTTCCATAATCCAGCAATCACAGTCTTGTTTAGGAGTAATTTTTTCAATAACTACAACACCTACATTGTCTTTTTCATCGTGTATTATAATATCTGTGCCGTTCATTGTGACGATTTCTTTGTTTGAAATTCGACCCAATTTATATATGAATTGGGCACTTTGACAATTAAAAAATAGAATTAAGAAGGATTTGATATGGCTAAAATGACAACAGAAGAAGCTTTTGTAAAAGTTTTACAAATGCATGGTATCGAACATTCGTTTGGTATTATTGGTTCTGCATTCATGCCTATTTCTGATCTTTTCCCAGAGGCTGGAATAACTTTTTGGGACGTTGCTCATGAAACAAATGGTGGATTGATTGCTGATGGTTACACGAGAGCAACTGGAAAAATGTCAATGGTGATTGCACAAAATGGTCCAGGTATAACAGGACTTGTTACACCAATAAAAACTGCTTATTGGAATCACACTCCACTATTGTTAGTTACACCTCAAGCTGCAAACAAAACTATGGGCCAAGGTGGTTTTCAAGAAGTAGAGCAAATGAATCTATTTAAAGACATGGTGTGTTATCAAGAAGAAGTTAGAGACCCATCAAGAATGGCAGAAGTTTTAAACAGAGTAATAGAAAAAGCATTTAGAGGTTCAGCACCTGCACAAATAAATGTACCAAGAGATTTTTGGACACAAGTTATAGATATAGAATTACCTCCAATTGTAAGATTTGAAAGACAAGGTGGTGGAAAAGATGCCGTTGATAGAGCGGCGAAATTATTATCAGAAGCAAAATTCCCTGTAATATTATCTGGAGCAGGAGTTGTTATAGGTGATGCCATTGATGATTGTAAAAAATTAGCAGAAAAGCTTGATGCACCTGTATGTAATGGATATCAACATAACGATAGCTTTCCAGGAAGCCATCCATTAGCTGTTGGTCCATTAGGTTACAACGGATCTAAAGCTGCAATGGAGTTAATTTCAAAAGCTGATGTAGTTTTAGCATTAGGAACAAGATTAAATCCATTTTCAACATTACCAGGATATGGAATTGATTACTGGCCAAAAGATGCAACAATTATTCAAGTAGATATGAACCCTGATCGAATTGGTTTAACCAAGAAAGTTACAGTTGGCATTTGCGGTGATGCTAAAATGGTAGCTCAACAAATATTAGAAAAACTTTCATCAAATGCAGGAGATAATGGTAGAGAAGATAGAAAAAATCTAATTCATCAAACAAAATCTGCATGGTTGCAAACTCTTACAAGTTTAGATCATGAGGATGATGATCCAGGAACTGTTTGGAATAAAGAAGCAAGAGAAAGAGATAAAGATAGAATGTCCCCAAGACAAGCATGGAGAGCTATTCAAGCTGGAATGCCAGAAGATGTTATAATTTCAAGCGATATTGGAAATAATTGTGCAATTGGTAATGCATACCCAACATTTGAAAAACCAAGAAAATATTTGGCACCAGGTTTATTTGGACCGTGTGGTTATGGATTTCCATCTATTCTTGGAGCAAAAATTGGGTGTCCAGATACTCCAGTTATAGGTTTTGCTGGTGATGGAGCATTTGGAATAAGTATGAATGAAATGAGTTCTTGTGCAAGAGAAGAGTGGCCTGCAATAACAATGGTAATTTTTAGAAATTATCAATGGGGTGCTGAAAAAAGAAATTCAATTTTATGGTTCGATGATAATTTTGTTGGAACAGAGTTAGATCCAGAATTAAGTTATGCAAAAGTTGCTAATGCATGTGGTTTAAAAGGTGTTACCACAAATACAATGGAAGAAACTACTAAAGCAATCAAACAATCATGTGAAGATCAAAAAAAGGGCATCACCACATTTATTGAAATTATCTTAAATCAAGAACTAGGGGAACCATTTAGAAGAGACGCTATGAAAAAACCAGTTAAAGTAGCTGGTATAAATAAAAACGATATGATACCTCAAAAAAGTTTAGTTTAAATGAGTGAAATCAAAGTAGGTTCAAATAGAAGTTTTGGCATAGTTTTTTTTATAGTTTTTTTATTAATAGGTTTGTATCCTTTACTTAAAAATAATGACATAAGAATATGGTCATTAATTGTATCATCAGTATTTCTTTTGCTTGGATTGAAAAATTCAAAAATTTTGACACCATTAAACATATTGTGGTTTAAATTTGGAATGATGTTAGGCAAATACGTTTCACCTATTGTTATGGGTTTAGTATTTTTCTTAGTCGTCACACCGACTGGAATTATAATGAGAATATTCAATAAAGACCTTCTTAAATTAAAGAAAAGAAATATTAATTCATATTGGATTAAAAGAGATGATCAAAAGTCTGATATGAAAAACCAATTTTGATGAGTTTTTTTCAAGAATTCATATTATTTTTAAAACACAGAAAAAAATTTTGGTTATTGCCAATTTTGTTTGTGCTCTTAATTTTTGGTGGATTAATTATTCTAAGTCAAGGATCAGCAGTTGCACCGTTTATTTATGCAATATTTTAAGAAAATAACATGGTAGAATTTGTCAAGAAAAAGTTTGAAAACAGAAATGGTATTATATCATTTGAGATAAAAGATACGGAAACAAAAAAAGTAACTAGTTTTTATCAAGAAACACCTTTTCCAAATTACAAAGATGAAGATAATAAGCAAACAATTTTAGAGAAAGGAAATAAAAATTTTTTAGCTGCTCAATTTAAAAAATTTATTGGATATAAAAAAAGTATTTTAGAAGTTGGTTGTGGGACTGGACAATTATCAATTTATTTTTCTATAGGGACAAATAATAATGTAGTTGCTTTAGATCCAACAATTCAATCTTTAAATTTAGCAAAAAAATTTGCAGATAGTAACAGTATATCAAATATTAAATTTTTAAATGCTGATATATTTGATGATGTATTAACTGATCAATATTTCGACTTTATATGGTGTAATGGCGTCCTACATCATACCAAAGATCCTTATGGAGCTTTTAAAATTTTAATTAAGTCTTTAAAAAGTAAAGGTTATGTTTTAATTGGATTGTATAATAAATATGGAAGATTAAGGACAGTTATAAGAAGGTATTTATATAAACTTTTTGGAAAAAAATTTTTGGAAAAAATTGATCCAACATTAAAAAATCTAAAGCTTGATGAAAATGAAAAAAATGCATGGATCAGGGATCAGTATATTCATCCTATTGAAAGCTTACACACTATAGATGAAGTATTAAAATGGTTTGATGAAAATAATATTGATTTTGTGAGTTCTATACCATCTTCTGATTTTGATTTTGACTATAAAAATATTTTTGAAAAAAAATCCAGAGGTTCTCTTTATTCAAGAATAATAAATCAATTTACAATGATTTTTAATTCTCTTGGCTCTGATGGAGGATTATTTGTTTTAATTGGAAAAAAACATTAATATTGATAATTATATAAATTAAGATATTAATTTTTTTATGAGTTTCTTGAAAGAATTTTATAATTATATGATGACTAGAAAAAAATTTTGGTTAATACCAATTCTATTATTTTTATTAATATTTGGTGGATTTATTGTTGTAACCCAAGGAACTGCTGTAGCACCTTTTATTTATACAATTTTTTAAAATGTCCTACATTTTAGGGATATCTGCATTTTATCATGATAGCGCTGCTTCACTAATAAAAGATGGCAACATTATTTCTGCTGCACAAGAAGAGAGATTTACTAGAATAAAACATGACTCAAGTTATCCATATAATGCTGTAAAATTTGTATTAAATAATTCTAAATTAGATATTTCTGATGTTGATCATATAGTATTTTATGAAAAGCCCTTTTTAAAATTTGAGAGATTGCTTGAAACTTATGTTGCTTTTGCTCCAAAGGGTTTCAAATCTTTTTCTAAAGCTATGCCTATTTGGTTAAGAGATAAATTATTTCAAAAAAAAATGATTATGGATTGTCTTAAAAGGCATAATTCTAATTTTAAAAATGAAAACAAAATTTTATTTTCTGAACATCATTTAAGTCATGCCGCAAGTGCATTTTATCCTTCTCCATTTGATGAAGCTGTAATATTAACTGCAGATGGAGTTGGCGAATGGGCAACCACAACTGTAGCTATTGGAAAAAACAACAATTTAGAAATAAAAAAAGAATTACATTTTCCACACTCATTAGGCCTTTTGTATTCTGCTTTTACTTACTACACAGGATTTAAGGTTAATAGTGGAGAATATAAATTAATGGGACTGGCTCCCTACGGAACACCAAAATATGCTGAAAAAATTTTAGAAAATTTAATTGATTTAAAAGACGATGGAACTTTTATGTTAGACCAAAAATATTTTAATTATTGTACTGGTCTTACTATGACAAATAAAAAATTTGATAAACTTTTTGGACAAAAACCAAGAATACCGGACAAAGATCAAATTACACAATTTCATATGGATATTGCAGCTTCAATACAAAATGTAACTGAAATTATAATGTTAAAGCTAACAAAATCCTTAAAATCAGAATATGGAATTAACAATTTATGTTTAGCTGGTGGTGTTGCACTAAATTGTGTTGCTAATGGAAAAATTTTAAAAGAAAAAATTTTTGATAATATTTGGGTACAGCCAGCTGCTGGCGATGCTGGAGGCTCTTTAGGTGCAGCACTTGCATATTGGCATATTGATCTAAATAAAGAGAGAAAAGATATTAAAAAAGATAATATGCAAGGCTCTTATTTAGGTAATAAATATTCAGACAAAGAAATTAAAATCGAACTTGATAAAATTGGAGCTAACTATAATGAGTACGATCAGCAAACAATAATTGATAAAACAGCTTCGAGTTTATCAGAAGGAAAAGCAATAGGTTGGTTTCAAGGAAGGATGGAGTTTGGGCCAAGAGCTTTGGGTAATAGATCAATTTTAGGCGACCCTAGATCAGAAAATATGCAAAAAAATTTAAACTTAAAAGTTAAATATAGAGAGAGTTTTAGACCATTTGCACCATCAGTTTTGAGAGACGAAGTTAACAATTGGTTTGAAATGAATACAGATAGTCCCTACATGTTGATGGTCTCAAATATTAAAAAAGAAAAATCTATAGATATGAGTGAGGAGCAAAAAAAACTTTTTGGAATAGATCTTTTAAATATAAAAAGATCAGAAATACCCGCTATAACCCATGTAGACTATTCTGCACGAATTCAAACAGTTTCTAAAGAAACAAATGAAATATATTTCAATTTAATCAAAAAATTCAAGGAAAAAACAAATTGTCCTGTGCTAGTAAATACCTCGTTTAATATAAGAGGAGAGCCTATAGTAAATACTCCCTTAGATGCTTATAAATGTTTCATGGGTACTGAACTAGATATATTAGTGCTTGGTAATTTTTATTTAGAAAAAAAAGACCAAAATAAAAACCTTAAAACTAATTATGTCGGGGAATTTGAGTTAGATTAATATGAATATTTTATTTAACAAAGAAGTGATGTTGGTAAAGTTTCCAATTATATTTCCTTTAATATATATTTTTATACTTTATACGTTTCCAAGTTTTGAAACTCAATTAGTATTCATCACAATATTATTACTTGCCGAGACACATTTTGGTGCAACATGGCCTTTTTTTCTAAATAAAGTAAATTTAACTTATATTTCTCAAAATAAATTGAGTTTAGTTTTTACACCTTTGATTCTAACATTATTTTGTGTAGTTGGTTTTTTTTATTTTAAAAATTTCTTTTTATTAATTTTCTTTGCTGCAAATGTTTACCACGTGACAAGACAAAGTTTTGGAATTATGAATCTCTATACAAAAAATATTGAAGAGAAAAAATATTATTCAAACACTATATACATTTTTAACTTTATATTTTTTTTAATTGCTTTCTTTAGATTCTATATTCCCATAATTGAGAATAATAATTTACTTTTGTTAAATTTATTAATCATAATATTAATGTTGATAAGTATTACTCCTCAGATTAAAAAATTTGGGTATTCAGAAAATACATTAACATTAATTACAGGTGTATTAATATTTTACCCAGTATGTTTTGTTAGTAATCCTGTGCACGCAATTATTATGGGTGTAACAATGCATTATTCTCAATATTTGTTTTTGACAAGCAAAGTTATGAACAAAAGAAGCAAAGAAGACACTGCACATAAAAAAAATTATTTAAAAAGTTTTTGGGTTGTGGTTGGAGTATATGCAATTATAATGTCAGTTTTATCTATTTTTGGTAAGAATGACTCAGAATTTTTAAAAAATTTAATTTTTATTCCAATCACCGGTCAAATGCTTCATTTTTATCTAGATTCTCAATTATGGAAGTTTAGTGTAGAGCATAACAGAAATAATATACTTAGACACTTGTAAACTAGAAATCGATTTTACTTATTAGACTGTTGAAAACTTTTTTTGTACCTTTCTTATTCCAATGAAGATCTCCAAAAATAAAAGTACTAAGGGCCATTTCTTTTTTTTTTTCACTTTCAAAATCTGAATATAATTCAATAAAATTAATATCATTTTTTTTTGCCCACTCTTTCCAATATGGAAAATGATAAAGATCTTTATAAACAATTTGAGATGGATGTGGATATATAACAAAATAAATTTTAATGTTATTCTCTTTCAAAATGTTTACTAAATTAGTAAGATTTTCATCAGATTTTTTTAATCCCTCTTTGTAATTTTGAAACAATGTATTATCAAATGTCCAAGCAGATCTATCTACATGAGTCATTCTATAAAACATAGTATCTTCATTAGTAGTATCAAAAAAACTTTTTTCAAATTTTTTTGAAGCCTTATACTTTAATTTAAAAAAATTTTTTAAATTTTCAGTTGCGTCAGATATTCTTAAAAAAGTTCTGACTATAAGAAAATTATCCAATAAAAAGTTTTCTATTTTTTTTTCTTCTAAATCTTTCTTATCTACTAAAATATTTCCTAAACTATCTTTTTTAATAAAAAGCTCATCTATTATGTCAGATGGATCTAGAAACAAAATTGCAGAATTAAATTCATAACCTTGATTTAAAAAATACTCTACCTTTTTAAAATATATACTTGGAGAATAAGAACCAACTGCTGAATTCAATATTTCATGAGTTTTTGCAAAGTTTTTTTGAAGCAAACCTCCTATAGTGTGCTCATAATCATATCCTGCACCTTCAATTGCTGAGTCTCCAATAAGCAAAATTCTTTTTTTTTCTGGTATTTTAGTAACTTCTTTTTTAGAGAAATCTCTAAAACCAAGGGAGTTGGTTATTAATCTTTTTTTCATGCTAAAACCCCAAGGTTCTATTACATCTATATTGGCCAATAGGTCATGATGATATACATCTGATGAAATTCTCCAATAATAATCAATCAATTTTTCATATCCCCAAAATTTCATCTTTTTAAAAAAAAGATTTGATAAAACATAATCACAAAAAAATATCGTTAATAAAATCAGGGATATATTTTTTAATTTATTCATTTAAAGATTTTATTAAATATTCAGCGATAATTTTATGTCCCGTTTTATTCCAATGGACATCACATAAAATAAAATTTTCCATATAATTTTTTTTACCAACATCATATTTATTAAAATTACTTTTTGTATCTAAAAATTTTATTTTATTATCCTTTGTCCAATCATATAATAATTTATAATGATTACTATTTTGTAGCTCTATTTCACTTAAAATTTCTAGTGCTGATGGATAGTAAACTAAAATTAGTTCAAAGTTATATTTTTTAGATAATTCTGATATTTTGTTTAAATAAGTAATTGTTTTTTTTCGACCTTTATTTACCCAGCTAAGTTTAGTGAATTCATCAATAAATGAATGACCATATCTTTTACTTTCTAAATAAGTACTGAAATTTATATTAGGATCTTGATTCTGCAAACATTGTAGGCTTTTGTTTGGTATTGAAGGAGCAGTCAATATTTGAAAAAATTTAAATGTAAAAGAATTTTGTTGAAAATAATTTTTTATTTTATGTTTGAAAATTCTAGATTTATTTTCACTGTCTGTTTTCCAAGCTCTAACAATATTTCCATTACCATCTTCCCTATAAAAAATACCTTCATCTTGAATATCAGAATGATCTATAAATAAATATATTTTACTAAAGTTTATCTTGTGATCATCTATATAATTTTGAATTTTTTTAAAATAGATTGAAGGAGAATAACTGACATAACCTAGATTTAAAAAATTTAAATTTTTATGAACACTTTTTAAAGAATTTATAAAGTGATCCTCATACTCGATCCCTGATCCATAAACAAAAGAGTCACCAACAAGCCCAACATATTCTTTATTTTTATCAATAATTTGACTTTCACTATTTGAGATTCTCATTCCAAACTCATTTGTTCTAACTTTATATTTTTTACTTCCCCAAAATTCATTTAAATTTATATTAGGTGCTATTTCATGATGATATGCTTCTGATTTTAAAGAATAATTTCTAGTTATTCCAATTGATTTTGAAATTTTTTCAGGGATT
>CACGWQ010000002.1 GCA_902576815.1 uncultured Pelagibacteraceae bacterium | reverse complement strand
AGATAACTGCATTTGATCGCCTATTAAGACTAGATTTTTAGCACAGGTTGCCATTGATATAGTATTTGCTAAAGACACCTGACCAGCTTCATCAATGAAAAGATAATCTAAAGATTGGTTCATCCTTACATTTGAAAAAAACCAAGCTGTACCCGCAAATAGTGAAAAATCTCTTGTATTTATTGGCTTATCTTTAATTATATCAATAATAAATTCACCATTGAACAAATTAGTACTGTTACTCTTTTTCATTCCTTTAAATGTAAAGTTATCAGCTTTTGCCTGTCTTTCGATTTCAGATAAAAGATTTTTTATTGCCTCGTGTGAGTTACTAGAGACACCAACTTTTTTACCATCTTTCATTAATTCAATGATAATTTTCGCACTATTATAAGTTTTACCTGTTCCTGGAGGTCCTTGAATACTTAAACAGGTATTTTTCATTTGTTTAACTACTTTTACAGACTCATCAGTTATATCTTCATTTTCATTTATTAATTGATCACCAGATTTAATCTCTTTTAAATCAGGATTTCCTCTATTTAAAAGGTCTATAATAGACTTGTAGCTTGAGCCTTTCTTATTGATGAAGTCTAAAACAAATCTATTTAACGCCTGTTCAAGCACTGCAATTGAAGGAGCGCCTCTTCTAGAAAACGAAACTAGGCTTGGCATTTCACCCATTGATTTGTATTTTTTATCTCCAAGTTTAATTTTAATAATATTTTTATTTGGTGACGGCTCAATTATTTCATCAATCTTACCGATTGAAGTATTCATATGAGCATCATAAACACTTGAGTCTTTTTTTAATTTGTAGTCTTGATCATTAAACTGGTATGTAAATATATAACCTTTGTCTACTTTCTCTGGTTTAGGAGATTGAAGTACGCATTTACCTATACACTCTGCATCATCTTCCAGTTCATCATGTGTTTTCTCCATCCTATCAAACATTTCCCACCATTCAGGTTTCTGTTCTCTTCTGTGAAAACCTACAAGATTTCTAATTGTTTCAGTTAAAGGATTTTTTGAAATTTCTTTTTTATCTAATGCTTTAAGTAGCTCAACTTCAACTTCCTCCCAAGGTTTTTTATCATAAGATTTTTTCTCTGCTTCAGGAGTTATAGAATACCAATCAATCGACTCTGGTTTATTTTTAATTAAAAATTCTCTCAACTGATAAGTGGATACACAGTCTTCTTTATTGTACTCAATTATATCTCTCTTCGTATTTTCATTTTTAGATGCCAACCAATAATCATATAGTTTGACACTGTCCTCAGCTTTTTTAACATCTCCCTTTCTTTTAAAATTATATAAAACTCCCTCTATCGATTTAAGTGACATATCTTTTTCTGATGTTCTCGCACTTTGATTAATTATTAAAAAGAGATCCACAAATTTCTCTCCTCGAAGAAGGGTATCTACAAAATTACTTCCTTCAGGGAAATCAGATGAATACAGACTTGCAAGTTGTCTCAATGAACGTTTTTCATATGAATTATAGTGGTAGAGGTGTGCTTTTGGATATTTTTTAAAGTGGTCTTTAAAAAAATTTATGAGCTCAATAAAGTTTTCTTTCTCGTATTTTTTTTTAAAATCTTTAGCCCAGAAGTATTTAAATTGATAATCATTTTTACCTTTAAAATAAATACCATGAAGATATTCAAATCCACGACCATCTTCTTGAGGAAACCCTTCAATATCAAAGAATAAGTCACCTTCATCTGGTTCAGGCAATTTATAGAACCCTTTCCCTTTATCAGGGTCTAAAATGATGTATTTATTTACCCCTGTTTCCCTTTTTTCCTCTTGAAGCTGAGCTTGAGAAATTCTGTCTTTCAAAGCCTGTTTATTAATTTTTATTTTTAATTTATCAGGATTTGCCTCTGCAAGTTGCTTAACCGTGGTAATATTTACCTTTTTCAATTTTTCAATTTGAGATCTGTTAATTTTGGCAACTTGATTTATATAATTGTCTTTCTCCCATATTTTTTCACATTCATCCGTGTAATCACAAACATTGCACTGTTCACATTTTTCTGGGTAAATATTTTCTTTATTAATATTTTTTAAAAAACTATCTAAATTTTTTTTTGTAAATAAAAAATAATCGATAAATTCTTTTGTTTTGTACTGATGAGTTATATCTGCACCATCTATTAAATACATTTTTTCTGGTAACATGCCCTGCACTTTACCTAACATAGAAGAATAAGCTGTAATTTGATATATATGCCTGGGTCTTGGCTTCCTGCTTATTTTTGTATCGTAAACTTCATAACTGAAGTCACCAAGATCCGAAGCTTTATTAACTCTTATTAAAAAATCAACTTCTCCTCTAAAATCTCCATCAATTAAATATGCATGATAAATTAAATCGTAACCTTTTTTAATTACCTCTAATGTTTTTTTATATCTCTCTTCCTCAGATAAATCTTGTTTAATTGAAACATTTTTTTTGTAATATTTTTTAAGAAGTTCGAAATGTTTTTTTTCGTGCTTAATACCAAATTCTTTCCAAAGTTTTTGATCTATACTTTGCTCATTTCTTTGTATTTTTTTATTTAAAAATTTAATTTCATTTTTAATGAGATATTTACAACTTACAAAATTATTTAAGTCACTAGGTGAAGTTAAAATTTTTTTATTTAAGATCTTCATAATCTTTTAATTCCTTGGACAACACCATTATTTCAACTTGATTTTTCTTATATTCATGTAGCATGCGTAAATATCTAAAAAATCTTAAAGTATTGTATGGAATAAAGTATAGATTTAAAATTATCTTTAACAATGGCTTTGATTTATAATATTCTCTATCTGCTTTTTTAGTTATTTCTTTATTAGCTAAATAGATATCAACTGAATGTTGCCACTCTTTACAATAGGCAAGACGATCTTTAAATTTATTCTTCAAGTATAATTTCATTTTTTATATCTAGTAATTTGTCTAAAACATTGTGGTTTAACTGACGATTTTCCAATAATCTCCACAAATCCATTTCTGAAATAATATATCCAATAAAAATGTTGGTTATCTTCTTCATCAAAAATTTCTTCAATCCTTATTTCAGAAATTTTATCCATTAATTTTTAGACTTTTTGGTTGAATAAACCATGATGCTAGAGAAAGGAGATGGGCCAGAAAGGAAGCTAGCATCACGGTATAAATGATCATGGTTGACAATATATGTAGTTTACGATAAATTGTCAATAGCATAAACAATATAAAATGAAAAAAAACCATAAAGTATTTGATGAATACAATACAGACTTAGAGATAAGCGATAGCAGCCCATTATATAAAACTTGGAATGAAAATTGGCTAAATTACCTAAAGAATTTAAATGGAGTATATGAAAACCAATCACTCAGGAATATAAAGTTTAATATTATAGAGCACTATACGGATGATGGGGTGGAAAAAGGTGATTTTGATCCATCAAGCAGCAAAATTATTGGTAATTACCAAAATTATAAAGTCATTGATTTATTCAAGGAGGATCACAAACATCTTTTCCTAGAGTTTATGAACCTAGAATTAAACATTTCTAGCATTGAAAGTTTTATTAATAAATATGGAACACTTGGGTCCCCAGTTGTACAGAAAAGATATTCTGAGCAAATTGAGGATTATAAGAACGAAAGTATAATTCAGGGAGAATTAGTACAATGTTGGTATGTTGAAATTAAAAATCTTAAATCTTTACTAAAAAACTATCAATATTATCTAGAAAGAAATTACAAAAAACTAAATGAAAAATTTAGAGTTTTAAAAAAAAGGGAAACATATTATTGGTTTTTTGATGAAACAGAAAATTTGGATGAACAATTTCCCTTAACAATAAGGTTTACTTCTAAAAATTATAGATATCCGATTAAAATCAATAATGATGAAACAGGAATTAATGAAAGTAATATCGATCAAATCATTACAGAATATATCATTGAAGTAATTAAAAAGTTCTATTCTGAGAGAACAAGGGCTTACATTGATACAAGTGATAGTTGGTTTAATACAAAGTTTGAGCCTAAAGGCTTAATAGGATTTATATGGCATCAAGCAATAAAGTTAATCGAGGAAAAAAACGAAATCAAAAATTGTAAATATTGTAGTAAAGAATTTGTAATAGGGCATGGTGAAGCAAGAAAAGACAAAGCATTTTGCTCTCAATCTCATGCTGTATTAAATAGAAGAAAAGATAACTTCTATAATAGTATATCCAAAATGTTTATTAAAAAAGGTTATGAAGTTAAATCTCAACAAGAAGATAGCATGTTTGATTTTTTTATATTTAAAAATAAAAAATATATCACAGGAGTAAGTATAAGTTTGTCTGAAAGTTTAGATAGTAAAAGTAAAAAGTGGAATTTTTTAATTCAAAAAAAAATTAAAGAACCTATGTTATCAGTAGACTTATCATCTGCTTATTTAATTAATAAAAACTTAGATTGTTTTCTTTTTACTAAAAACAATAATAACTTTAAAAAATTAAAATCACCCATGGAATATAACTCCTTAATTAAATTAATAAAAAAAAATGAAAAACAAACTTAAAACAAATAAGAAGCTCATTAATCTTTTAAGGCACGAAACTCCTAAGCAGCGTCAAAAGTTTCTTAATGAAGTAGACCAAGTATTATGCGAGATTTTTGACCTCGAATACAAAGATCTTCCTTGGAGAAATCTTAATTCTACTGACAAGGATTGGGATAAGTATGTACAGAATTTAAGGTTAGCTATATCAAAAACCCTTGAAGAATTTAATAAAAAGAACAGGGTTTTGCACTAATCACAGGCAGAAATTTACATCATTTATGCTAGGATAAATTAATGCAGGAATTAGTTTTAAAAGAATTAAAAGTTTACGTTAAGGAGATCAATAACAAGGGATTACAAGGTGTAAAGCAGCATGGTAGAAGATTAGGGTTATCAACTGATTTCTTAAATATTTACTCAAAAAGAGACTCACATCCTTTATCAGAATGTTCTGATAATTATTTAGACGATAAGGAGTTTATTAAAAAAGCAATTAATATAGACCCTAACTCAATTAAATTTATTTCAAGAAGATTGAGGCAAGATAAAACAATTGCAAAATTAATACTTAAAAAAAATAAGAAGTTAGCAGAAAAATATATTTTTAAAAAAACTCTCAAGGAAATTAAAAATGGAAAAAAATCTATTGAAAGATAAAAAAATTCAAAACTTAATAAAAGAAATAGAAAAACATATTAAACATCAAGAAAAACTAATCAATTACCATAAGAAAAAAATAGATAAGATAATTAAGGACTCACAAAATAATTATGAAAAAATCATGAAAAAATATAGGAAACTAGATATATGATGAAGAGAAAATTCCTTTCCTTTCCTTATGGAGAATATATTGGACAATGCAATAGTGATTCTAAACCCCACGGGAATGGAGTTTTTGAATACTTTGATGGAGGGCTTTATAAAGGCGAATGGAAAAATGGTAAATATCATGGCAAGGGTAAAATAATTTTTATAATAAATGATGTTTTGTCTGAGGGTGGTTATAAAAAATGGGAGAAAAGTAAATTTAGAATTGAACAGTTAAAAAAGTACAAAAAGTATTGGAAAGAAATGCATGGATACGGTTTAGCTTTAAAGGAGGAAAATTTTCATATTAATCATGGAGAATACGGTGAATTAATAGGGATTTGGAATAACAATCAAATTAAGAATGGGGTAAAAACCTCAACTAATAGTGGGAATAAATATATTGGAGAATTTAAAAATAATCGAGAAAATGGAAAAGGAAAAATATTATGGAAAAATTTAGGAGATAAAAAGTTTTCCAAATTTCCATATGGTGGATATTTTGGTTTATTTAAAAACGGTAACTGGCATGGTGAGGGAAAATTTATCGATGTTTATGAGGATCGTATTTATTTAGGTGAAGAATTTGAAAAAAAAAGAGTAGAAGGTGATAGAATTGTTGCAGAATGGTTCGGTAAATGGAGAAACGGCTTTGAAACAGGCAAATATTTAATTAATGTTTATTATTTCAATTCAAAACAAAAATTAGTGTTTAAAAGAGTAATTGATGCCAAGTTTAAAAAGGGTGGAACTTCCAAGAGAGAAGTAGATTATTGGAATATTAGAGAGAAATAACTAATGGATAAAAAAAACCAAGACTCTATCTAAAATTAATTTAGATTAGTATGCATTAATATTTTATGAAAAGTAAATCAAAAAAAAATTATATGATTGATTTTTTTAAGGATGAAAAAAATCATAATAGAGAATTTACACTCTCGGAATATGACAGCGAAGTTAAAAAAGCATACGAAGCAGAAACTGGAACAAACAAAATTTATACTAATAGAACCCCTAGAAATCTAATTAGGTATGGAGATCCAGATTTAGATGGAATTTTAAAAAGAACCAAGAGAGGCAATTATATTTTTTATCCTGGAGAAAAATTTGTAATTAAAAAAAGCCCTTTTAGTGAGGCAACCAAAAAAAAAATTAAAAAAAGAGATAAATATAAATGTCAATGGTGTGGAAAGAAGGAAACAAAATTGGATATACTCGCTGTTGATCATTTGGAACCTGAAGCTTCTGGTGGAAAAGGTGTTTATGAAAATGGAATTACTTTATGTAACGTATGTAATAACAGAAAAAAAAATCTCAAAATAAGTTCCTTTGGCTTAAACATGTTTAAAAAATATTTAGAAAAATCAAAAATAAATAAAGATGAAAAAGCTATTAAATTTTTAGAAGATATAATTAAAGTATATAATAAGCACAAATTATCATAATGAAAATAACAGAATATTTTTTAAGCAAAGGCAAGGTTAACGCCTCAAGGAGCAAAGCTTTAAAATTAATTGAAAAAGTTTGCCCAAATTTAAATTCTAATCCCCATATAAGATCCTCAATGTTCATTAATAATATTTTTGAAAAAATAGAAAAAAAATTTAAACCAAGTAATGCATTAAGAGGGTCAATTTTTGAATATCTAATGATGTGTGCATTTTTTAGAAATGATATAAATCCATTTTTCTATCAAGTAAATTTAAGTTTTGTGCATAATGTTACTTTTGATTTTGTTTTATTTGATACTAATAAAAAACCCATAATTATTAGTTTAAAAACTTCTGGTAAGGATGCATATAAACAAGTTGAACTGGAATGTTTTGTAGCAAAGCAAGTTCATAAAAACTGTAGAACCATTTATATAACTTATGAAGATGATGCAGTTCGATTTATCGAAAGAAAAAAGGATCTATCTGAAATACACAGTATAGATGAAATTTATAGTACTCAGGATAAAGATTTTGATAAATTAATTAAAGACTTATCCAGCAGAGATTATATTGATCCACAGAAAATTAATTATGTTAGAACTGGTATATTTCTTGGTGATTAATTGTTTGTTCTTATATGTGAAATAATTTTCCTATTAAAATAAGATCTATAAAATAATCTAGCCTCATTAGTCTCTTCACTCATAAACATCGCTAGCCAATATTCAGAGCCTGTATTGTGTCCATCAATATGTCCACCTCGACTTCTTCTTATTTCTCCTGGGATCTTAAATTTATCTTTATCAATAGATCTTATATTTTGCACATAAATATTTTCATCATCTTGAGCGTCTGGATCATTAATTATTTCCTCATAAAAAGGTTTTAGAAAAATATTTTCACCTAAAATTGAGTGTAATTTTTTTATCATTTTTAATTTATTTTCTTTAATTCCACTCAAATATAAATTTTTAATTTCATCTGTTAATTTAAATTTTTCAAAATAGATTTCACCACTCTGCTCAACAACATTTGCTTTATCAATACTGCTGGGCTGAGTTGTTTTAGTTCTTTTACTACTGAACCATAATGGATGATCAAAATTATTTACTGTTGCCAAACTTTCTCTATGTTCTTTAAATACTTGCCACCAGTCATTGTAAAGTTTAGATGGAATTGTTAACTCAAAGTCTTTAAAAATCTCTTCTCTATTACCAAACATTCTTGCCCTTTGAATATATGTACCACTATCTAATTTGTGTTTTGAGTCCCTTGAGAAAAACATCGATATTAATCCGTGGAATGTTAGCCCTCTGGAAATGATATTTCCTCCAAAAATTATTGTAAATGGTGTTTGGGGATCAGTTCCAGCATCGAAATTTTGAGACTTCATATCTTTATCACTATTCATAATCACTGGTCTATATTGTTGTTTGTTATCCCATACATACTTTACTATTTCTTCAGAAAGTTTGCTGTCATTAAATTTAGTTTGAGCTGTATTATAAATTTCTTCTAAAACTTTTGGATGTTTTTCCGTTTCTTCTTTTAAATGTTTAAATATATGGTCGTTAACGATTCTGAAATCCTCTTTGTGACCTTCTTTACCCGTGCTTGTGTGAACAATCATCGAATAATTCTTTTCAGAAATATTGTTTTTAATTCTTTCTATATTTTTTTTTGCAACTGTTACTAAAAATTTATAAACCGCCTTTTTTATATATGAAGGATCATCACCACTTTCTCCCAAAAATGTTACATGATAATCAAAGGCTTTTTTATGTTCTTTACGGTAATTTGCTGGAAAAAAATGATACTGACCATAATATTTACTATGTGGTGGTAAATAAACCCATCTATTCGTCTCATTAGCATAGGTATTATTTAAATCTAATCTACCTGGTGTAGCAGTCACACCAATCCAAATGCCATTTCTATTCATTATATTTTTAATTAAACCATTTATTACAGATCTTAATTCTTTTGCTTCATTTGAATTATCTTTTTTATTTACTTTTGAATTAGGTGTTGCGTAGTCTGCCTCATCATCAATTATTATAAGGTCATCTAATTCTGCAAGTTTTGTATCGTTAATAAGTTTTCTCAACTCAGATGCATTTTTTTTACAAAAAATTATAAAAGGTACTTTTGTTATATTTAAATTATTTTCTTTAACCTCTCTTAAGAAGTCCAGATTATCTTGTGGTGTTGGATTAATTCTTGACTTAGCAAATATACCTAGATTTTGATCTCTTAATTTAACATTATCAGTAACTAGGAGCAGTATATGTTTTTTACCTTCATCTAATAATTTGGCAGTTAAAGCTATCATTGTTTCAGTTTTTCCACTTTGCGGCTCACCATAAATTACTAATGCCTTACATTTTTCCCTAAAAATATTTTTTGAAACTTCCTCAACAACTTCCTCTATATTTGAGGTGTCAAAACCTTTCTCATTTTTTAAAAGTTTAATTCTTTTTTTATATTGATTTGGTTCAGATTTTTTAATTATTTGATTTAAATTAAATGACATAATAATATTTAAACACAATATTTATACAATGACTATAGACAAATTTGAATTTTATCACGGTGCTGTTTTAACTAAACTTATTAATTTTGGAGAGAAACTTTCAATTCAAACATTTCCTTCAGAGAGTAATGCAACATTCACAATCAATGGAAATATAGGTATTTATGTAAAATATTCAGCAAAAAGAATGACACCCTGGGTTTTTACATTTAAAAAAATTCATCAAGTAGAGTTAAAAGCAATAAGCGAACTACATAAAGAAACTTTTCTTGTTATGGTATGTGGTTCAGACGGAGTAACATGTATCAATTATAAAAAGTTAAAAAAACTTTTAGATGATAATTTTGATTTAGCTGAGTGGGTTAAGGCTCATAGATATAGAAGAGAACAATATCAACTAAGTGGTAGTGATGGTGAATTAAACTATAAAATTCCTAAGAAAAGTTTTCCTGAAGAAATTATTGCTGCTGCAAAAAAGCATTCTATCTAGCGTAGTTTTTTAGATGATATTGAATTTCTTTTCCTATTTCTCTAACTACATTTACTGCTACTGAATTCCCAAGTTGCTTCATTGCTTGATTATCCGAAACTGGCATCTTAAAATTTTTTGGAAAACCCATCATTTGTAAACCTTGTGGAGGTTTAATTCTAACCACTTTATTCTTAACAATATAACCATCCCAGTTCCTTCTGTCATTAATTGGGGATTTTCCTCCCCCAACTCTAAGTGTAAAGCCTATTTTTCTCTCTTCTTTACTATTTAATTCTTTAGAGACAAATCCACCAAAAATATCTGACATAGTTTTTTTGAGAGGAATTTCCCTTGGAAAAGTAAAAGCTAACTCTTTAAACATATTTTTTAATTTAGGTTTATAAAAGCCAACCATATAAACCCTAGGCCTATGTTGAGGTAACCCAAATTCTGAAGCCTTAATTACTTTAAAGTCAAATGTGTAATTTAAATTCTGTAAGCTTTTATAGATGACTTTAAATGTTCTTCCATTATCATGATTTTTTAAATGCCTAACATTTTCTAAAAAAAATACTTTTGGTTTTTTTGCTTTTATTATTTCTTCTATAGAAAAAAATAAATTTCCATCCTTGTTATCATTAAACCCTTTCTTGTATCCCGCTTGAGAAAATGGCTGGCAAGGAAATCCAGCACAAAGAATATCAAAATCTGGAATTTTTTTAAAATCAACTTTCCATATATCACCAGCAAATAAGTTTGGATCGCTAAGATATTTATCTTTAAAATTTGCGGCATAAGTTTTTCTGGCGTACAAATCATTTTCTGATGTGAATACACATTCCATTCCAAGTGATTTTAAAGCTACATGAAATCCTCCAATGCCAGCAAACAGATCAATAAATTTAAGTTTTTTACTCATTTCTAATTATAATTTTAAATTCATCATTTATTATTACTATAATCGAGTCACGTTGACTCACCCAGCTCATTCATTCTTTTACTAACATCCAAAAGTTTTAAATTATTATAGGTTTTTAGTAGCATCTTGGGATCTGAATGTCCTGAAATATACATAGTTTCTGCCACAGACAATTTTTTATCCTTCATAAAGTTTGTTAGAGCTTGCCTTCTTAGATCATGGAATTTTGCATCTTTGATATTGTAGAATTTACACAATTTATGAAACTGTTTACTTACTGCCATTCCAGATAATCCAAAAGGTAACTTGGTATTTTTTAATAAATCTAATGCCTTTTTGGTTAAGGGGATAGTTCTTGGTTTTGTTTTTGTTATAGGAATAAACAAGCTTTGGTTAATTATATGCTCTTCTTTTATTCTAAGTATCTCGCCTTGCCTCATGCCTGTCTCTAGTGCAATCTGAATAATTAATTTTAGTTTTTCTGAGGTTTTATTACCGTAAATTAAATGTTTTAGTTCTTTATCAGTAAATCTTCTGTCTCTAGGTTCAGGTAGTTTTGGTTTTCTCACATCTAAAACAGGATTATCTATCTTAAAACCCCATTCTTTTCTTGCTATAGAAAAAAGATGAGAGATTACTGCTAATCGTCTTTTAACCGAATTAGGCTGTAAATATTTTAAAGATCTGTCTCTGTATTGTGCAATAATACTATTATTAATTAGATTTAATTTAAGATTGATAAAAGGTTCTTTTAGAAGATATTTGATAATTTTATTCTCCAAATCTTTAGATCTTTTGTTTACTGTAACTTCATCTCTGTATCTAATTAAGCAATCTTTAAACAAGGGATAATTAACTTTTAAGATATCTGTTTCTTCCCTAAAGTATTTAAGCTCTATATTTTTAGCCCAGATCTGTGCATCTCTCTTTGCTATAAAAGTTTTAGTAGTTGTTGGATGTCCTTTTATTCGAATTACACACTGCCATTTACCAAGTCTTTTTCTAAAGTACGCCATATCATTTCTCCAATATTGAGTACGAGAGTGAGTACTTGTAGTTACTTAGTTAAATTCGTTATTGTTTACCTGTGAAAATTGGTGTGGTACAGTACACTCATAATGTATTGGTCCCAGGTTCGAGTCCTGGCGGGCCCACCAAATAAAATATAACTTCTTCAACTTCTAGTTTAATAAATAATTTTCAAATAACTGTTTTCTTTATGTTTTTTTTATAGAATGTCACATATGAAATTAGCAATTAAAGTATTCCCAAAACATGCTTATTTAACTTCATCAGTTATAATATTAGCATTTTTTTTTTATTTTTTTTATAAAGCTTCAATAGCTTATTTAATCCATAAAGAACTTTATGGTTCAGGTATGGATGTTTTAGTTTCATTAAGAATTGCTCTAGCCGGCATAATGTTACTTTTGCTCTTGTTATTATTTCAATTTGCAAGGATAAAAGAATTTAAAAGCCAAAAAACAATTATTACTGGAATTTTTTTAGGTTGGAGTAGTTTATTAATAATCTTGCTTTTAATAAATCGAGAATTGATTTATTTTATAATATCTTGTGGATTGGCTTCTTTTGTAAATTTACTTTCTCTTTTTACATTAGTTGACTTGATCAAAGAAGAGAGAAATACTCTCACAGATAAAGAAATTTATCTTTTGCAAAAATTGGCAAAGAAAAAGTGATTATTTTATTATAAATTCCTCTAATGTTTTAAATAGAGAATTAATATCATTATCGTTATTTTGTATGACAGAGTTAAACTCTTCTTTTTGCGTTCTTGCCAAGCTAAGTCCCTCGACAATTAAGTCTCTTATCAAAGGTCTACTGGGATCTTTAGTATAAACTCTCCAATCGATTTTAACCTCTGGTCTTCCTTTATTTGCCTCAAGAATACTATTAACAATAGTGTATTTTTCATTGATTTTTTTTTCACCTATAACATTAATTTTAGGATCTGTGTAATCGACCAATCTGCTTGAAAAACTTTTTAAAAAATAACTCCTAAAAAGCTTTTTATACTTTAATTTTTCCTCATCAGTTATAGATTTTCGATGTTTGCCCAGTGTGTATAGTGCAATTCCATCAATATCTACACTTCTTTCTGCAATATCATTTAGTCTTATTATTTTAGACTCAACTGGATCTGAGCTTGATAAAATTTGTGATGCCTCATCCACTAATTCATTAATTAATATACTTGGATTTTTTGCATATAGTATTGATGAAAAAAAACAAAAATAACAAATCGTGCAAATTAGTTTCAAATATTTCATTTAAGATTATTTAGTGTCTAATTCTTCCCAGTCATCATCACTAAGAGTCTCTGTTGTTTGATCAATATTTCCAATTTTCCTTTTTCTATCTTGTAAATACAAGCTTCTTACTGATGCATACAAATCTATAGAGCTACTTTCTAAACTATCAAATGACTCTAAATTTTTTGCTCTGAAGTCAACACCTTCTGTGATTCTTGATAAGTAATAATCTGCTTCACTAAAATACTGCGTATCTTTATCAACTGTTATATTATACCAAGCATCACCACCAATTAAATTAATGGCTGAGCCAAAACTATCTCTGACTGTAGATGGACCTAAAACAGGAAGTACAATGTAGCAACCTTCTCCAACTCCCCAACTACCCAAGGTTTGTCCGTAATCTTCCTTTTCTAATTTTTTAATCCCATAATATGAAGCTACATCAAAAATTCCAAAAATACCAAATGTTGTATTTATAACTAATCTAAGTGAATTTACTCCTGCTTTTTTTATATCACCCTGTAATATATTATTTGGGATTGTAACTACATTAGAAATATTAGTTAAAACATTACTTGTTCCCATTCTCACTGGTTGAGGAAGAACTCTGTAACCTTTTGCTAAAGGTTTAAATAAAACTTTATCTAAACCTTGGTTAAATGCAAATATTCCACGGTTTAATTTTTCAAAACAATCACTAACTTCGTTTTCAATTTTTTTACTGTCTTTTAAATTTAAATTACCATCTGAACCAGCAAATGATTTTGATCCAACAATACTAATTATAATTAGCATAATTAACATTGTTATTTTTTTATTCATGATTGATATATATTATATCAGAATTTAATATAAACATTAAAATGTTAAAAATTACCCCAAAAATTGTCAAAAAAATGGCCTCTTACTATTCATTTAACTTTAGTAAACACAAAAGATCAAAAAAAAAAATTAAATATTTAGTATATCATTACACGGGAATGAAAAATGATAGACTAGCAATTGAAAGGCTTACAAATACAAGATCTAAAGTGAGCTGCCACTACTATATTACTCTGAGAGGAAAAATAATTCAGATGGTTCCTGACAATTACGTTGCGTGGCATGCTGGAGTTTCCTTTTGGAAAAACGATAAATCTTTAAACCTTAAATCAATAGGTATAGAAATATCTAATCCAGGACATAAGTTTGGATACAAGAAATTTAACAATTCACAAATTAAGTCAGTAATTAATTTATCCCGCTGGTTAATAAAAAAATACAAAATTAGCAAAAAAAATGTATTAGGTCATTCAGATATTGCCCCATTAAGAAAAAAAGATCCTGGAGAAAAATTTCCTTGGGAATATTTAGCAAAAAAAAATATATGCATATGGCATAATTTAAAAAGGAAAAATATTTTTCAATTAAGAAAACAAAAAATTCATAGAAATTTTGAATTTTATTCTAATTTAAGTTCAATAGGCTATTCGCTCAATAAAAGTAATATTTTAAATTTAAGAAAAATTACCAAAAGCTTTCAGAGACGATTTAGACCAGAATTAATAAATGGTATTATCGATAAAGAATGTTTGGAAATATCAAAATCCCTTAAAAATATGAAATAAAATTAATTGATATTTAATAAAAAAATACTATTTTGTTTTTGCCAGATAAATGACTTATCACTTTTTAATTAAAGAGGAAAGTCCGGGCTCTACAAAGACACAGTGCCAGTTAATTGCTGGCAGGGGCAACCCTAGGGATAGTGCCACAGAAAATATACCGCCTTATCAAGGCAAGGGTGAAAAGGTGTGGTAAGAGCACACCGGCTAAGTTGGTAACAGCTAGCGCAAGGAAAACCCCACTGGGAGCAAGACTGAGTAGAGATGACATTGTTAGAAATAACTAAAAGCGGTCTTTGGCTTGTCATCAGGGTTAGTTGCTTGAGCTTTAAAGTGATTTAAAGCCTAGATAAATGATAAGTTTAAATGACAGAACCCGGCTTATAGTTTATCTGGCATTTCATTAAAATAAATCCAAATAATTATTAAATTTTTACATTAGAGTTCAATAATATTAGCTATTGACGCTAACAAATAAAACCCATAATATCCCATAAAAACCCAAATTTAGGATTATATGGTTTATGTTTTTATCAACTTACGAAAACAAATTGGACAAAAAAGGAAGGGTTTCAGTGCCTGCATCATATAGATCTTATTTATCAAATATTGGCTATAATGGTATAATTTGTTATCCATCTTTTAATAATCAGTGTATTGAGGCATGGCCACAAGATCGAATAGAAAAAATTTCAAACGCAATTGACTCTCTCAACCCTTTTGAAGAAAAAAAAGATTATTTTGCAACTTCTATATTATCTGAAAGTACAAACTTACAATTTGACAGTGAGGGAAGAGTACAAATAACTCCAAAACTATTAAAACATGCAAAAATTAAGAATAGCATGTTATTTGTTGGTCAAGGTAAAACATTTCAAATCTGGGAACCAACACTTTTTGAAAAATTTAGGGCAAACGCTAGAAAAAAATCTAATATTAATAGAGCAAGTCTTAAATGGGAAAAACAATTTAATAACTAAAAGGGGAGAAAATGACAATAAACTTTAAAACACCAGATATAAAAGAACTTAAACCAAGAATTCTAGTTTTAGGAGTAGGTGGAGCTGGAGGAAATGCAATAAATGGAATGATTGATGCTGGTCTTCAGGGTGTAGAGTTTATTGCGGTTAATACAGATGCTCAAGATTTAAGATTAAGTAAGGCACAAACAAAAATACAAATGGGATTAAATTTAACTAAAGGGCTAGGAGCAGGTGCAAAACTAGATATAGGTCAAGCTGCTGCAGATGAGTCTTTAAATGAAATTGTAAATATATTGCAGGGTGCAAATATGGTTTTCATCACAGCCGGAATGGGTGGTGGGACTGGAACTGGATCTGCTCATGTAATTGCTAGAGCCGCAAAAGAACTTAATATCTTAACAGTCGGGGTTATAACTCTACCTTTCTTATATGAGGGCCCGTCAAGAATGAGAAAAGCTCAACAAGGCTTAGAAGAACTTCGAAAACATGTTGATACTATTATAGTTGTTCCAAATCAAAATTTATTCAAGATTGCAAGTGAACAAACAACATTTGAAGAATCTTTTGCTTTATCAAATGATGTTTTGCTTCATGGTGTTCAAAGTATAACTGATTTAATGGTTAGACCGGGTCTTATTAACTTAGATTTTGCTGATGTTGAGACTGTTATGAGTTCAATGGGTAAAGCTATGATGGGTACAGGTCAAGCTGAAGGAGAGGGCAGAGCAGTCAAAGCTGCTGAATCTGCAATAAATAATCCATTGATTGATGATTATTCTTTAAAAGGGGCAAAAGGACTTTTGGTTAATATTACTGGTGGAAAAGACCTAAAATTATTTGAAGTAGATGAAGCTGTGAATAAAGTAAGAGCCGAAGTCGATCCAGAGGCAGAGTTAATTATAGGAGCTATAACCGATGATAGTTTGGATGGATTAATGAGAGTTTCAATTGTTGCGACTGCTTTAGATGGACAACAACCTGAGCCTAAATCGGTAATAAATATGGTACATAGAATACAAAATAGAAATCCAGGTTATTCTGAGTTTTCAAATTCTACATCAACTCAATCTTTCCAATTTACAAATAACAACTCAATAATTACTAATGGAGCTAACGCTCTTAAAATAGAGGAAGAAGAAAAAAATGAAGAATTGAGTTCTAAAAGCATAGATACTAATTATGCAAATGAATCATCAAGCACTATAAATGGTGAGAATTTAGAGCAAAACGAAGCATCTGTAGCTAGCTCAGTAAATTCTCAATTTGAAAGAAATAAAGATGAGCAAGTATCTGAAAATAATGGTTTGGAAAATTTTGAGTTAAGTGATGATGATACCCCGGAGCTATTTAATTCAGATGCTAATGAAGAGTTATCGACTTCACCACAAGAGATAAACTCTGAGGAAGAAGAAGATTTAGAAATTCCAGCATTTTTGAGAAGACAAAAGAATTAATGGTCTTCAAAAAAATAAATGAATGCCACCATAAATCTGGAAAAACATTTTCCAGTATTACTAAACGAATTAGTTAGTATTATTTCCCCTCTTTATGGTGGCACATTTATCGATTGCACATTTGGTGCAGGTGGTTATTCAAGAAAAATATTAGAGAATAACTTAAATAATATAATAGCACTAGATAGAGATAATTCTGTCAATAATATAGTTAATCAGTTCCTTACAAAGTATAAAAAAAGATTTAAATTTTATAACAAAAAATTTTCAGATATTGATCAAATAAAGGAAGATAATATTAAAGCAATTATTTTTGATCTGGGATGTTCATTAAATCAGATTACTGATCTAAATAGAGGTATATCTTTTAATAGCAAAGGCAAACTAGATATGAGAATGGGATTAAATGATTTTTCTTGTGATGATATAATTTCAAAAATGAGCCAACAAAGTCTTTTTAAAATTTTCAAGTATTTTGGCGATGAAAAATATGCAAAACCAATATCAAAAAAAATAGTACAATTAAGAAAAAATAAAAAAATTAAAACTGAAAACTTAGTAGAAATCATTGAAGGTGTAAAAAAAAAGAAAAGTGGAAAAAACAAATCCACAAAAGTTTTTCAAGCTCTTAGAATTTTTGTAAATAAAGAGATAACCGAGCTGATATATGGTTTAATAAAAGCCTACAATATTTTGCCAGTTGGTGGAGTAATAGCAGTTGTTACTTTTCATTCTATTGAGGATAAAATAGTAAAGTTTTTTTTTAAAGAATATTCAGAAGTAAAAAATTCATCTAGGTATTTACCAAAAAAATATTTCAACTAAAAGATATTTTAATTTAACTCAAAAAAAACCAATAACCCCGTCATCCAGTGAGATTAATATTAATCCTCCCTCAAGGTCAGCAAAACTTAGATTTGCATACAAATTAGAGAATGGATGTAACTTTAAAAAATTTATCAGTAATTTTAATTACTTAAAAGATATAGAAAATTTGAACTTTGATGCATAAAAAAATTCTTTTATTTATACCAATTATTATTCTTATAATTTCAACTGCTTTTACAAAAAATTCGACAAAAAAACTTGATAAACAAATTTTTGAAATTCAAGAAGACATCAGAGCTCTTAATGATATTTATGAGTTAGTTTTATTTGATTACAACTATCTTACATCACCAAAAAAGTTAATGGAATATTATAAAATATATTTTGATGAAGAATTAAAAAAACAAAAAATTACAGATTTAAAAATTTTTAAATTTAATAATGAATAATATTGACGAAAATTTTAAATTTGAGGCAAATAGATCAAGTTTAAAAATATCTTTTGAACGTATATCATTTATTTTCTTCATATTTTTTATAATCACAATAATTTTTACTGCTAAAACTATCTATTTAGGATTTAAGAAAACAAACCAAACTCAAACTGTAAAAGAAAAAGAGAAATATAGAGCATCTATCATGGATAGAAACGGAAACATTATTGCTAAAACTGTGCGTGTGACCAATTTGGGTATAAATCCAAATCAAATAATTAACAAAGAAAAGTTATTAATTTCTTTAAAATTAATATTTCCTGACAAGAATTTTGAAAAAGAAATCAGTGGAAATAAGTTTTTTTATGTCAAAAAAAAAATATCTCCTGCAAAACTTGAAAAAATAAGATTACTGGGAGAAAAATCTTTCAAAGAGGAGGAAAACATTGCTCGTGTTTATCCTAACGGTAATCTTTTTAGTCATATATTGGGACAGATTGATACAGATAACAATGGTGTGTCTGGTATAGAAAAATCTTTTGATTATGAATTAACAACCTCAAACAAGCCATTAAAGCTTTCTTTAGATACTGAAATACAATATTTGATAAGAGAAGAATTGATAAAATTTCAAGAAATTTTTAATAGTTATGGAAGTACAGCTATTTTAATGAACATTAACAGCGGTGAGATTATATCTATGGTTTCTATACCAGATTTTGATTTAAATAAAAGAGAAGATATTTCTGATAAAAAATTTATAAACAGATCCACAAAAGGTGTTTATGAACTTGGATCAGTTTTTAAAACATTTACATTGGCTGCTGGACTTCAAAAAAATGTTATCCAAGAAGATACCGTTTTTAAAAATTTACCAAAAAAAATAAAATGTGCGGGAAGGTCAATCTCTGAATATGATATGGATATTCCATCTAGTCTTACTGCAGAAGAAATATTAATTAGATCTGGAAATATTGGTTCAATCAAAATTGCTCAGAAAGTCGGTTTAGAAAATTTTAAAGATTTTCTAGAAAATTTAGATTTATTAAATAAAATACAATTTGATATAGATGAAGTTGGAAATCCAATTCCGTTTAAATGGGGAAAATGTAAATTAGCTACATCAGCATATGGTCATGGTATAACAACCACACCACTTCAACTTGCAAAAGCCTACGCAATAATTGCAAATGGTGGATATAAAATAAAGCCAACTTTAATTAAAAAAGAAAAAAAATTAAAAAGAGGTGAACAAATAATAACACAAGAAAATTCGAATAAAATTAATCAAATATTGAGAAAAATTGTAACATCCGAACAGGGCACAGCTAATTTAGCAAATATTGCCGGTTATGAAATTGCTGGAAAAACAGGAACAGCTCAAAAATCTATAAAGGGTAAATATTCTAAAAAAAAAATAAATACTTTTGCTTCAATTTTCCCAATATCTTCTCCAAAATATGTTCTAATTGTTTTGTTAGATGAACCAAAATTGAGTGAGACTTATATTTATGAATATTATGATGGTAAAAAAAGGAAGATAGTAGGTACACCTTTTAATACTGCTGGCTGGACTTCTGTTGAAGTTGCCAAAAATATAATTGAAAAAATCGGGCCTATTTTAGCCATAAAATATTAAGAAATTTCATAATGATATTAAAAAGCTTTTTTAAAAATCTTAATAAAGATTTTAACAGTAAAAGTTTTAATGGATTTGAATTTAATTCAAAAAAAATAAAAAAAAATTATATTTTTTTTGCAATACAGGGTAGTAAATTTAATGGAAATAATTTCATAAATGATGCCATAATAAGAGGAGCTCGAATAATTGTATCAAATAAGTTTAAAACTGGAATTAATAAAGGTGTATTATATATAAAAGTAAGCAATCCTAGATTAGCCTTATCAAATTTTGCAAATAAATATTATAATAAAAAACCAAATAACATAATTGCTGTAACTGGTACAAATGGTAAATCGTCTATAGTTAATTTTTATTACCAAATATTAAAACTTAATAAGAAAAAAGTTGCTTCAATTGGAACTTTAGGTGTCAAATCAATTGGTGTTAGCTTAAAACTTAATAATACAACTGTTGATGCTATTACAATTAATAAAATACTTGCAAATTTAAAGAAAAAAAAAATTGAAAATGTAATTTTAGAAGCATCAAGTCATGGCCTTCATCAAAAAAGATTGCATGGAATTAAATTTAGCACATCTATATTCACTAATTTAAGCAGAGATCATTTAGATTATCATAAAAATTATAAAAATTATTTTAATTCAAAATTAATTTTATTTAATGAGTTGACAAAGAAAAATGGAAATTTGATATTTGATAATGATTTAAAATACTCACAAATCTTTAAAAAAATAGCTAAAAGAAAAAAATTAAATTTATTAAGCATTGGTACATCAGATAGTCATTTAAAAATTAATTCAATTAAAATTTTAAATAAATACCAACATATAAAGTTTACTTTTCAAAATAAGGAATACCAATTTAAAACTAGCCTAATTGGAAAAATACAAATTAAGAATTTGATGATGGCTGTTGCAGCAGCTATTAAAAGTAACTTAAATATTGATGATATTGTAAAAAAACTTAAGTATATTAAACCTGCAAAAGGAAGGCTCGAGATAATCGGAACAACCAAAGATAATTCTATTTTTATTTTAGACTATGCTCATACTCCAGAGGCTCTTAAAACAAGTATAGAAAATATTAAAGAACAATTTGGTTTAAGAAAAATTAATATTGTATTTGGATGTGGCGGTGAAAGAGATAAAGAAAAAAGACCAATAATGGGCAAAATTGCTAACAAACTATGTAATTATATTTATCTTACAGACGATAATCCTAGAGGTGAAAATCCAGAAAATATCAGAGCAAGTATTAAGAAATCAATTTTACCATCTAAAATGATTGAAATACCATCAAGAAAATTAGCTATAAAAAAAGCAATTTTAAATAGTAAGTCTGATGAGGTTTTAATTATTGCAGGGAAGGGACATGAAAACACTCAAGAATATATTAAGAAAAATAAATTTTCTGACAAAGATAATATAAAAAAATCAATAATTTTAAAAAATAGAATTTTATCAAATGATTGGAAATTAAATATACTTAAAGAAATTATAAATAACAAAAAATTAGATAGAATAAAAAATTTAAAAATTAGCACTAATTCGAAAGAACAAAATAAAAGTAAAATTTTCCTTGGAATTAAAGGGAAATCTTTTAATGGAAATGATTTTGCAGACGAAGCTCTAAAAAATGGAGCAAAATTAGCAATACTTCAAAATAACAAAAATGATAGTAAAAAAAAGATTAATATTAAAAGTACTCTAGAATTATTAATTAAATTTTCACAAAAGATAAGAATTTCTTCTAATGCATCTCAAGTTGCAATTACAGGATCTTCAGGCAAAACTTCGCTGAA
This sequence comes from uncultured Pelagibacteraceae bacterium, assembly GCA_902576815.1. Classification (GTDB taxonomy): domain Bacteria; phylum Pseudomonadota; class Alphaproteobacteria; order Pelagibacterales; family Pelagibacteraceae; genus Pelagibacter. The sequence continues at coordinate 81,516 of CACGWQ010000002.1, read as the reverse complement.
AGAATTGTTAGGACAATGTCTTCAAAAAAATTATTCCACAACATTTTCAAAAAATTCTTTCAATAATAAATTTGGTTTACCGATTTCATTAATAAATTTAAATAAGGATACGACTTATGGAATATTTGAAATTGGAATGGATAAAAAGGGAGAAATAGACTATTTATCAAAAATAGTTAAACCAGACGTTGGAGTTATTACAAATATTAGTTATGCGCACGCCAAAAATTTTAAATCTTTATTAGATATAGCTAAAGCCAAATCAGAGATTATTTTCAACATAAGAAAAAATGGTACAATTGTATTGAATAAAGATGATAAATTTTTTAATTTTTTTTCAAATTTAGCAAACAAAAATAATTTAAATATCATTTCTTTTGGTAAACATAAAAATTCTAATATTAGATTATCTAAATTAAAAAAATCTACGAAATCTTATATCATTTATATTGACGTAGCTTCCAAAACTTTTAATTTTAAAATTAGTAATAACTTATTACCTTATTTGGATAATATATTGGCTTCCATAGCAGTTTGTAAAAGTTTAAATATCATTGATAAAATAAAAAGTAACTTTTTTTCTAATTATAAAATACCGAGTGGTAGAGGAAATATAAAAAAATTCACTGTCGGCTCTAAAAAAGTTAATATAATAGATGAAAGTTATAACTCAAATCCATTATCTCTTAATTTCTCAATTAAGAAATTTAATAATTTAAAAGTAAATCCAAATAAAAAATTTATGCTTCTAGGTGACATGTTAGAATTAGGAAAATTTTCAAAAAAACTTCATATTGAAGCCGCAAAAGATATCAATAAGGCAAAGTTTAAAAAGTTGTTTGTTTATGGGAATTATATCACAGAAACATTTAACAAAATTAGAACACAAAAAAGAGGAAAAATACTTAAATCAACTAATGAAATTCTTAATATGATAAAAAATGATTTAAATAATGGTGATTTTTTAATGATAAAGGGCTCAAATTCTACAGGACTAAATCAAATAACCAAACAAATTGGATCAAAATCTTAATGTTGTTTGAACTTTTTTCAATTCTAGTAGATCAATTTAGTTTTTTAAATGTTTTTAAATATTTAACAGTAAGAACTGGTCTTTCTATGTTTACAGCTATGGTTGTTGTTTTTTTAGTTGGAAACCCATTAATTAATTTTTTTTCTTCAAAACAAATTCATAATCCAATCAGAGAAGATGGACCTAGCGATCATATAATTAGAAAAATTGGAACACCTACAATGGGAGGACTAATAATATTACTAGGTGTTTTTTCAGGAGTATTGCTATGGGGTGACTTATCAAATCCTTACAATTGGTTTTTAATATTTATAGCAGCTTCTTTTGGACTATTGGGAGCTTATGATGATTATAAAAAAATAAAGTTAAAAAGTTCGAATGGAATTTCTTCTAAACTAAAGTTTTCTCTACAAATTATTTTAGCTTTGATTGGTATTTTTATTCTTTATATCACAAGTAATTCTGATCAAATAAACAATCTATATTTTCCTTTTTTCAAAAACTTAGTAATCAATCTTGGCTGGTTTTTTATACCTTTTTATATGTTCATACTAGTTGGATCTTCAAATGCAGTTAATTTAACTGATGGTTTAGACGGATTAGCAACAGTTCCTGTTATGTTAGTTGCCGCTTGTTTTGCATTTATTAGTTACGTCTCTGGTAACGTAATTTTTTCTGATTATCTTCAGATTGCATATATAGAGGGTGTAGGAGAAGCTTCGATTTTTTGTGGATCAATAATCGGGGCTTGTTTAGGCTTTTTATGGTTTAATGCACCACCGGCAAAAATTTTTATGGGAGACACTGGATCTTTATCATTAGGTGGTTCACTGGGAGCGGTTGGTATAATAACTAAGCACGAAATTGTGTTAGCAATAACAGGCGGATTGTTCGTTTTAGAAGCTGTTTCTGTAATAGTTCAAGTTATTTCCTATAAATTAACAGGTAAAAGAATATTTAAAATGGCTCCAATACATCATCATTTTGAAAAAAAAGGATGGCCAGAGTCAACGGTTGTAATTAGATTTTGGATAATTTCTATTATTCTAGCGATGATTGGATTAGCAACTTTGAAACTTAGATAATGAAATTAAAAAATGAAACGTTAAGTAAAAATTTTTTAATTTATGGTTTTGGAAAATCTGGAATTTCATCATTAAAATATTTAAAAAAGAAAAATAGGTGCTTTATTTTCGATGATGATAAGAAAAAAATTAAAAATAAATATAAAAAATTGTTTATTTCTAAATCAAAATTATTAAATAATAATTTTGATTATATAGTTATAAGTCCTGGTATTAATATAAATAGATGCCAGTTATCAAATTTTCTAAAAAAGAACCAAAAAAAAGTTATTACTGATTTTGATATTTTTTATAAATTTAACCCTGAAGTTTTAACAATTACGATTACTGGCACGAACGGAAAGTCAACTACAAGTAAGTTGCTTTATGATATTTTAAAGAAACACCATTATGATACTAGGCTAACTGGAAATATTGGAAATCCTATTTTAGAGGAAAAAAGAGTTACCAAAAATACTATCTTTGTTATCGAGGCTTCTTCTTATCAGCTGGCTTATAGTAAATATTTCAAATCAAAATTTTCTATAATTATTAATATTTCCCCAGATCATTTAGAAAGGCATAATACAATGAAAAATTATGTATTATCAAAATTAAAATGTGTAATAAGACAAAACGAAAATGACGTAGCAATAATAACAAACACTAATTTATTGAAAGAATTATTAAGAACTAAAAATATAAAATCCAAAATAATATATTTAAGTAAAAATAAGTATGCATATTTAAAAAATAAATTAAGTAATGATAATTTCAAAAATTCGACAAATTTTCAAAATTTAAATTTTTTATTTGAGCTATCAAAACATATGAAACTTAATTTAAAAACTGTAATAAAAACTATTAATAAATTTAAACCTTTGAAATTTAGACAGGAAGTGATCCATCAATCAAAATATTTAAAAATAATAAACGACTCTAAGTCAACAACATTATCTTCTACGGTTCCATTTTTAGAGACTAATGAAAAAATTATATGGATTTTGGGAGGATTATTTAAAAAGGGTGACAAATTTAATTTAAATAAAAAGTATTTTAAAAATTTAGAAGCATATATTTATGGGAAAGATAGACAAGTTTTCTTCAAACTATTTAAAAATAAAATTAAAGTTAATCTATCAAAAGATCTGAGAAATACTCTTAAATTAATTCCAAACCTTAGGGATATAAAAACAAAAGTTACGGTTTTATTTAGCCCATCAGCCGCTTCATTTGATCAATACAAAAATTTTGAAGAAAGAGGCAGACAATTCAATATGTTAATTAAAAGATATTTACCAATTGAATGAATAAATATTTTGATACATTTTATGATTGGTGGAAAAACATCGATAAAACAATTTTTTTGATAATAAGTCTATTATTTTCACTAGGATTGTTCTTTTCTTTAGTTTCAACTTCAATAATCGCATCAGATAAATTAAACACAAATTCTTACTATTTTTTTCTAAAACATTTAATTTTTGTTTTAATAGGAATATTTTTAATTTTATTTTTATCTCTACTAGATCAAAAAATTTTAATTAGGTTATCAGTCGTATTATTTGTTATCACATTTATAAGTTTATTCTTAGTTCCTTTAATCGGAGTGGAGATTAAAGGGTCAAAGAGATGGTTAGATATTGGATCATTACCCAGGTTTCAACCTATTGAAACTTTAAAACCTTTTTTTGTTATTGTTATTTCACTAATAATTTCATTAGAAAAAAAAAACCTTTATATAAAATATCTCTTAAGTTCAGTCATTTTAGTGCCAATTATAATTTTACTCTTATCTCAACCAGACTTAGGACAAACATTATTAATAATCTCTGTTTGGCTTGCTATTATTTTTGTATCAGGAATAAATTTATTACTTTTTGCAATCTCATTATTAGCTGTGAGTTCATTAACTCTATTTTTAGTCTTTTTGGTACCAAAATTTGAATACATAAGAATAAGATTAATGTCATTTTTAGACAATTCTAGCGGCAATAATTACCAGGCTGATAAAGCAAGCGATGCAATATCTAGCGGAAGTTTTTTTGGAAAAGGAATAGGTGAAGGAACCTTAAATTCAAGAATACCAGAAGCTCATACAGATTATATAATTTCTGTAATTGCAGAGGAATTTGGAGTAGTTATCTTATTAGGTATAATATTACTTTATTTAGTCTTGTCTTACAGAGTATTAAAAAAAATAAATTTTACAAAAAATAATAATTTTAAACTTATATTAGTTGGAAGTATTTCAATAATACTATTACAAACTTTCATTCATATTGGTGTAAATATAAGAATGCTTCCTACCACAGGCATGACTATGCCATTTATTAGTTATGGTGGTTCTTCAATAGTTGGAACATCAATTTTAACTGGAATAATATTAAATTTGACGAAGAGAAAATTAAATTAGTATGAAAAATATACTTATAGTAACAGGCGGTTCTGGTGGTCACGTAGTACCATCCACCTCTTTGTTTGAACATTTGAAAAACAAATTTTCTGTAAAAATGGTATCTGATTTGAGAGGAAGTAAATACATAAATACTGAAAAATTTAAATATGAATTAATAGATGTACCTAATTTATTTTTAAAACCTTATCTACTTCCAATAAATATTTTTAAATATTTTCTAAACATTTTTCAATCTATTAAATTTTTAAAAAATAATAAGATAAATATTGTAATTAGTACCGGTGGGTACATGACATTTCCATTTTGCATAGCTGCATTTATATTACAAAAAAAAGTTTTCTTATTTGAGCCTAATAGTGTTTTAGGCAGATCTAACCGTTTTGCTTTGAAATTTTCAACAAAAATAATTTGTTACGATGAAAATTTAAGAAACTTTCCAATTAAATACAATTCTAAAAAAGTTATAGTCAAACCTGTTTTAAAAAAAGAAATGTATAACTTAGAAAAAAATATAATTAATTTAAAAAAGGAAATAAAAAAAATTCTTATCATCGGTGGCAGTCAGGGTGCATCGTTTTTTGACGAAAATATTACTGAATTGATTATCGAAATTTCAAAAAAACGAAATTTCGAAGTTATACAACAAATATCAAACAACAATAATTTATCTTCAATAAAAAATAAATATGACAAATCTAATATAAACTACAAATTTATTGAATTTACTAATGATAGTCATGAACTGTACAATGGTATAGATCTAGCAATTACTAGAGGTGGCGCAAGTACATTAAGCGAACTTTCATTCTTAAATATACCATTTATTTCTATTCCTCTACCGTCTGCAAGAGACAATCACCAATTCTATAATTCAGAATTTTATTATAAAAAAAATTGTTGTTGGTTAATAAATCAAAAGGAATTTGAATTTAAAAAATTTTCAAAAATGATATTTGAAATATTTAATGATTATCAAAATTACAACGAAAAATTTAAAAATCTTGCGCAAATTACTAAAAAAAATACTTGGAATAATATAAATAATAAGATTATAGAAATTATAGATGAAAATTAATATCGGAAAAACTGAACTAATTCATTTTGTTGGAATTGGTGGCATTGGCATGAGTGGCTTAGCATTAATAATGGATAGTTTGGGCTTTAAAATACAAGGAAGTGACAAATCCGATAATAAAAATCTTAATTTACTAAGAAAAAGAAAAATTCCAATTCATTTAAATCATAATAAGCAAAATATAAAAAATTGCACTGTATTAGTAGTTTCGTCAGCTATAAAAAAATCAAATCCAGAGTATAGGCAAGCTAAAAAATTAAACTTGCCGATATATAAAAGAGGAGAACTATTAGGTCATATAGTTTCTTTAATGAAAAATATTGTTGTGACAGGATCACACGGCAAAACAACAACAACATCAATTCTGTCTAACATTTTAAATTACGCAAAATTAGATCCCACAATAATAAATGGAGGTGTTTTGAATTCGATAGGAAGTTCGGCAAAATTAGGAAAAAGCGACTGGAGTTTAGTTGAGTCAGATGAGTCGGATGGAAGTTTTCTTCAAATACCTTTTAATTATTCAATAATAACTAACATTGACAATGAACACTTGGATTATTACAGAACTATGAAAAATTTAAAAAAAAAATTCATAGAATTTATTGATAAAACACCTTCTTTCGGAAAGGCTTTTCTGTGTTTAGATGACAAAAATGTAAAAAATATTTTATCAAAAATTAAAAATAACAATTATTATACATTTGGTTTAAATAAGAAATCAAATTTTCATATTTTCGATATAATTCAGAATAAAGATTATTCAAAATTTAATATTAAAATAAAAATACCAGGCAAAACAAAAATTATAAAAAATATTTCAATACCTTTGTTAGGTTTGCATAATATAAAAAATGCAACATCTGCATTGGCAGTAGCTTTTTCGATTGGTGTATCAGATAAAATTATTAAATTAGGTCTCAAAAACTTTAATGGAGTCCAGAGAAGATTTAATTTCTTATTTGAAATTAATAAAGTGCCGTTTTTCGACGACTACGCTCACCATCCAACTGAAATTTCATCGGTATTAGATGGTGTTAGCAAAGTATATAATAAAGAAGAAATAGTTTGTATTTTTCAACCGCATAGAATTTCAAGAGTAAAAAATTTAAAAATTGAATTTTCTAAATGTTTTAAAAATGCAAATACAGTTTTACTGTGTCCAATTTATAAAGCTAACGAAACTATAAAGTTAGGATTCTCATATACTTCATTTGCAAAATTAATTGCAAAAAATTCTAAAGTTAATTTGATAATGCTTAAAAATGAAATTGATTTAACTAAAATTACTAAAAACATTGCCTTTGGAAATAAAATTTTTATTGCGATGGGCGCAGGATCAATTTCGAATTGGGTAAGAAACTTAAAATAAAATGTTAATAACTGATATTAAGGAATTTAAGAAAAAAAATAATTCAGATATTTTTTTTGACTACGATGTTAAAAAATTTAATTGGTTTAATATTGGAGGTAAATCAAAAATTTTTTTTAAACCGAAAAATTTAAAAGAGTTAAAAGATTTCTTAATTCTTTATTCAAATAGAGCAAAAATATTTATTCTTGGTATGGGTTCAAATGTATTATTCAAAGATGAAATTTATGATGGTGTTATAATAAAACTAAGTAAAAACTTTTCTTCTTTGTCAAAACTAGAGAATGATAAAATTATAGCCGGATCATCATGCTCACAAAAACAATTGTCAGAATTTGCCTTGCAAAATGGAATTGGTGGTTTTGAATTCATGTTTTGTATTCCTGGTTCGGTTGGAGGAGGTATAAAAATGAACTCTGGTTGTTTTGGTAGAGAATTTAAAGATACTTTAATTTCTCTTCAATGCATAGATACATCTGGAATTTTAAAAATAATTCCATCAAATAAAATTAAATTTAATTATAGAAATATTGAAGTTGATGAAAATTTAATTTTTTTAAGCGCAACTTTTAAAGGTAACTTGTTGGACAAAAGTAAAATAAATTTATTAATGCATGAATTAGCAGAAAGAAAAAATAATTCTCAACCATCTAGAATAAAAACAAGCGGAAGTACTTTCAAAAATCCAATTGAGCAAACACCTATAAAAGTTTGGAGATTAATACAAGACTCAGTGCCCAAGGATATCAATTTTGGAGATGCTTGTATATCAGACAAACATTCCAATTTTTTTGTTAATAAAAACAAAGCCTCATTTGAAGACATGAACGCATTAATAAATTTTGTTCAAAAAAGTGTTAAAAAGAAAACTGGTATAAACATTAACTTAGAAATCAAAATTGTAGAATAGTGAAAAAAATTGTAATTTTGGCAGGTGGTTATTCTAAAGAAAGAGAAGTTAGCTTACAAACTGCTAAAAGTGTTTATTCTGAATTAAAAAGAAAAAAAAAGTATAAATTAAAAATAATAGATCCAGATGGTAATTTAGTAAAAAATTTAAGGAAATATAAACCAAGTGTAGTTTTGAATTTATTACATGGTAGATATGGGGAAGATGGGTACATCCAAACAGTTCTTGAGAATGAAAAAATTAATTATACACACTCAGGAGTAATCTCATCATCAATTGCAATAGATAAAGTTATTTCAAAAAAAATATTTAATAAAAAACGTATATTAACGCCTAAATATTTTGTTTACTCATTTAAAAATAATTTTACAAAGAAACAAATAATAAACAAAATAAAAAAAAAATTCTTATTTCCTGTCGTTATAAAACCAATTAATGAAGGATCTAGTGTTAATGTATTTATTTGCAACTCAAATAATATTTTTAAAAATTTAAATAAACTAAAAGATTATGGAGAAATATTAGTCGAGAAATATATTCCAGGAAGAGAAATTCAAGTAGCAATTTTAAATAACAAGAAACTAGGTGCAATTGAGCTTAGACCTAAAAGAAAATTTTATGATTACGATGCAAAATATAATCCAAAAGCAAATACCAAGCATATTATTCCAATTAATATTGATAGGAAAAGTTTAAATAAAGTTATGAATATTGCCTTGAAGGCTCATAAAATTTTAAAATGCAGAGGAGTATCTAGATCAGATTTTCGATATTATAAAAACAAGTTTTATCTTCTTGAGCTCAATACGCAACCAGGCATGACTTCATTATCTTTAGTACCCGAAATAGCAAATTATAAAGGTATAAAATTTAACACATTATTAGAAAAAATTTTAAAAGATGCAGCAATCAATAAGTAAAAGAAAATTATATTATTATTTTTTTATTCTATTAGCCTTAACAACTTTTCATAATACGAATCTAAAAGTTTTTTTTGATGATTATTTTAAAATTAAAAAAGTTGAATTTTTTGGTTTAACACATAAAGAAAAAAAAACCATTATCGATAGTCTTAAAATTTCTAAATATTCAAATATATTTTTTTTAAACAAAGATATTTTAAACAAAAATATGTCAAAGCATAAATTTATTGAAAATTACAATATTAAAAAACATTATCCTTCATCTTTAAAGATATTAATAAAAAAAACTGAAATTCTGGCTATAACATACTTAAGTGGTAGAAAGCATTATGTTGGAGAGAATGGGAATTTTATAAAATTTGATGAAATTTATTATGAAAAAAAAATACCAATTATTTTTGGAAATTTTAAAATTAATGATTTTTTACAGCTACAAAAAATTTTAAAAAAACAAAAAATCTATAAATATGAGATCGAGAATATTTTTGCACATAAAAGTGGAAGATGGGACATAAAATTTAACAATGGTGTAATACTGATGCTTCCATCTGACAATTTAGAAAACGCTATTATCAATTTTAAAAAAATTTCTAATAAAAATGAATTCAAGAATGAAAATATATTTGATTTTAGAGTTTACAACCGTGTTATAATATCAAATGGATGACAATGATATAATATCTGTTATTGATTATGGAAAGTCTAAAATCAGATTAGCAATATTTAATAAACACTTTAAGAAATTATATTCCAAAAGTAATAAAGTTAAAAAAGAATTTAATTTAAAAGAATTTGTAAGGAAATGTGAAAAAAATATTTCTACACACATTAATAATTTAGTTATTTTATTTGATTCAAAAAAATTATTATCAATTGATTTTTGTTATAAAAGAAAATTTAATAATGAAGAATTTTCAAATAAAAATTATTTAGAATTAAAAAAAGAAATATTGCAATTAATACAAATAAATTATCCAAACTATGAAATATTAGAGACTTTAAATTTAAATGTAAGTTTAGATCATCAAAAATTTAAAGATATTCCACAAAAAATCAAAGTTAAAAACCTTATAATAGAATTCAAATTTTTATGTATGGATAAAATTGAATTTCATAATTTAATAAATAAGTTTAAAAAAGAAAATCTTAATGTTTTAAAAATTTATTTTAATAGTTATTTAAAATCAATAAATTATTGTAACCAATTTTAAAAAAAAAAAATACTTTTTTTTTTAGATATTGGATGGGAAAAAAGTTGTCTAAATATAATTCAAAATGAAAAGTTACTTTACTGTAAAAATATTTCTATAGGTAGCAATCATATAACTAAAGATATTTCAAAAATATTTGAAGTTGATTACTATTCTGCTGAAAATATTAAAAAATCCTTTTTTAAAAAAAATGAAGAATTTTTTTTTGATGATAAGTATATAAATTCTAATATTGAAAATTTTTGGCGTATTAATAATAAAAAAATTTCTACATATAAATTAAAAAAAGTTATATTTGCTAGAGCACAAGAACTTATAAATTTATCATTGTGTGAGGTATATTTTTATGATGATTTATTAAAGAAAAAAGAGACAAAACTTATACTAACAGGCGAAGGCTCAAAGCTCTTTAACCAAAATCTTTTTTATTTTGAAAATAAATTTGATTTTAAAGACATTTGTTATTATGAGGAAAATGATGATGAAATTTGCTTAAATGGAGCAAAACACTATCTATCTTTTAAAAATAATATTTATGAAAAATCAAAAAAAACTGGTTTTTTTGAGAAATTTTTCAATTTATTCAGCAATAATTGAATTATCTTGTAACAATAGTTGAATTCGAAATATCAATTCTTTTGAGTATATTTTAATTATGTCAATACTTAATCAAAAAACAATTCTAAAAGAAATTAAATTTAGTGGTGTTGGTATTCATACAGGATTGAAATCCAACTTAAAAATTTTGCCATCACAACCAAATACTGGCATAATATTTAAAAGAATAGATTTATCTAAAAATAATTTGTTATTTCCAAAGTATAACAACGTTTCAAACACAAATCTTTGCACTACAATAACAAACGAGTATGGAATAACTATCTCAACTATAGAACATTTGATGGGTGCTTTGTACGGGTTAGGAATAGATAACGCTTTAATTGAAATAGATTCTCCAGAGGTACCTATATTAGATGGATCAGCTAAAGAATTTGTAAAAGAAATTAGATTAACAGGCTACAATTATAGTCAATCTCCTATCAAATTAATAAAAATCAATAAAAATATAAAAATTCAAGAAGATAGTAAATTCATAGAAGTCCAAAAATCTAATGTTAGTTTAAACATTGACTTTGAAATCAAGTACAAAAATAAAGTAATAAATACACAATCAAATAAATTAAATGTTTTTGAAGATGAACTTGATGATATTTTTAATTCAAGAACTTTTTGTTTATACCAAGATATTGAAAAACTAAAAAAATTGGGTCTAGGTAAAGGTGGTAATCTTGAAAATGCAATAGTTGTGGATAACGAAAAAATTCTAAATAAAGAGGGTTTGCGGAACAATCTTGAATTTGTAAATCATAAAATTCTAGATTGTTTGGGGGATTTGTATTTAGCAGGATATAGATTAATAGGGAATATTAAGTGTTCGCAAGGTGGACATTATCTTACCAATAAACTTATAAAAAAAATATTTTCTGATCAGGCAAATTATTCATTAATAGAAATTAAAGGTAAAAATTTACCTAATGCTTTATCTAATATCAATTCTTTAAAGTCAATTGCTTAAACATTAGAATTTCACAAATAATCTGTTAAAAAGGATACATGTTTTTTTTCAGATCAACATTTTATCTGTTATTTTTTTTAATTTTATTCTCATGTTCAAATAAAGAGGAAAAAAAAAGTATAATTTTTGAAAAAAGTCAAGAAGATCAAATGATTGAAGCGTATAAACAAGGTTTGCTAGAATTAGATAATGGAGATGTAATATATGCAGCTAGAAAATTTAATGAAGTTGAAATCATATACCCTCAATCAATATGGGCTCCAAGAGCTTCATTGATGGCTGCTTATGCTTATTATTCTCAGTCTTATTTTGATGATAGTATAATTGAATTAAATAGATTTCTTAAAAAATATCCTAAAAATGAAAATTTAGATTACGCTTATTACCTTTTAGGATTAAGTTATTATGATCAAATGATTGATGAAACTAAGGATACCCAGTTAATTTTTAAAGCAAAAAATTATTTTGAAAAAATTGTAAATGATTATCCAAATACTGATTTTGCTCTGGACTCAAAATTCAAATTAGAACTTATAATGGAATTACTTGCCGCTAAAGAGATGTATTTAGCAAGGTATTATCTTGATAGAGAAAAATGGGTACCAGCAATAAATAGATTTCAAGTTGTTGTAAATGATTATGATGAAACAATTTTTATTGAAGAAGCCCTCTTTAGGTTGGTAGAATTAAATTACAAAATAGGTTTAGAAACTGAAGCTAAAAAATATGCTTATTTGCTTGGTTATAATTACCAATCAAGTGAATGGTATTCAAAGTCCTACACCATATTTAATAAAAATTACACAAAGTTGATTGAAAAAAAGAAAAAAACAAAATCAGGCAAAATTTTAGAAAACTTCAAAAAACTCCTTAAATAATTTGCTATTATGAATATCAAGATAACAAAAAAAAATTATCAAGAAAAATTAAATAAACTAAAAATACACAATAAATTATATTTTGAAAAAAATTCACCTAAAATTTCTGATGCTGAGTTCGATAAATTAAAACAAGAAGTTTTAAATATAGAAAAAAAATTCCCTAGTCTAAAAAACAAATATTCGCCTTCACACCAAGTAGGATTCAAACCCTCAAAATCTTTTGATAAGTATACTCACAAAGTCCAAATGCTATCATTATCAAATGCGTTTGATGAGAATGATTTATTAAATTTTGAAAAAAAAGTATCTAATTACTTAAATAAAAAAGAGAAATATAAATATAGTGTTGAGCCGAAAATTGATGGAATTTCAGCTTCATTAACTTATATCAATAAAAAATTAGTTTATGGTGTTTCTAGAGGTGATGGTAAGGTTGGTGAAGACATTACTAAAAATATTAAAACAATAAAAGATATTCCACTATTAATCAAAGATGTCAACTTTCCAAATGAAATTGAAATTAGAGGTGAAGTATTCATAAAAAAAAACGACTTTTTGAAAATCAAAGATGATTTTGCTAATCCACGTAATGCGGCTTCTGGGTCTTTAAGACAAAAAGACGAAAAAGAGACAAAAAAAATTCCATTAAAATTTATTGCTTACTCTTATGGTTTCTTTAAAGAAAATAATTTCAAAAATCAGTCTGATTTTCTTAAAGAATTAAAAAAATGGGGTTTTAAAACTAATAAAGATAATAAAATATTAAACGGAATAAACGAGTTACTGAATTTTCATAAACAATTTGAAAACAATAGATATAATTTAGATTATGATGTTGATGGACTAGTTTATAAAATTAATGACTTAAATTTACAAAATAGACTTGGCTATACATCAAATGCACCAAGGTGGGCTATAGCACATAAATTTTCGGCAAATAATGCAAATACAAAAATTTTAAGTATTGATATACAAGTTGGAAGAACAGGCGCGCTGACACCTGTTGCTAAAGTTGATCCTGTAAATATCGGTGGTGTTGTAGTATCTAATGCCACATTACATAATGAAGATGAAATTATCAGGAAAGATATAAGAATTGGCGACATAGTAAAAATTGAAAGAGCAGGTGATGTTATACCTCATGTAATTGAGGTAGATAAAACAAAAAGAGAAAAAAATTCTATATCTTTTACATTTCCAAATAAGTGTCCATCTTGTGGATCTGAAGCAATAAAAGAATTCAATAAAATAACAAAAAAATACGATGCTGTAAGAAGATGTACGAATGAAGGTTACGGATGCGAAAGAATAGCTATTGAGAAAATTAAACATTTTATATCTAAAGAAGCTTTGAATATTGATGGTTTAGGAAAAAAAGTTGTTGAAAAGTTTTGGGATTTAAAATTTATAAAAAAACCTCAAGATATATTTAATTTAAATTATTCAAAAATAGAGAAACTTGAAGGTTGGGGTAAATTATCTGCAAACAATCTAAAAGTTTCTATTGAAAATTCAAAAAAAGTATCACTGCAGAAATTTATCTATTCAATGGGTATAAGGCACATTGGTATAGAAAACGCAAAAATAATTAGCGAGAATGTGAAAAATATTAATGATTTTATCCTAATAATTAAAGACAAAAAGTTTTATAAATTTGCAAATATCAATGGCATAGGTGAGACTCAAATAAATTCTTTAAAAAATTTTTTTTCTGATGATTTAAATCAAAAAATCTTTATTGAACTTAAAAATATATTGGTTGTCCAAAATGAAAATATAAATAAAAGTGGGATTTTAAAAAACAAAACATTTATGTTTACAGGTAAATTAGATGGAATTAGTCGAGCAGAGGCTAAATCATTAATAGAAAAAAATTCTGGAACTACATTGACTAGTATTAGTAAAAACCTTGATATTTTAGTAATAGGGGAAAAGCCTACAAAAAAGAAAGTAGATGATGCAAAGCAACTTGGAATAAAAATTATATCACAAAAACAATTGAAAGAATTATTGGATTAAACTGATTAACCATTTTTTCTCATTTTTATTCATATATTTGGCAAGTTTTGAGTAAACATTAAGATGATAATTAAATAAATAATCCCTCTCATTGTTTGTTAGCATTTTAAAATTTATCATATCTAAATCAATTGGTGTAAAAGTAAGATTTTTAAATACCAAATCATCTTTTAATTTGTCTATATAAATTAGATTTTCAATTCTAATTCCATACCTATTTTTTAAATAGTATCCTGGTTCATTACTTAGTATCATTCCTGCTTTTAAAGCTACTTTATTGTATTTAGTAATTCCTTGAGGACCTTCGTGTACATTTGAAAAAAATCCGACGCCATGACCAGTTCCATGTGCGTAATTTAGACCAACATCATTTAAAGATTTTCTTGCTAACTTATCAATTAAAGATCCATTAAAATACTTTTTGATGTCACAATTAATAACAGCAATATGTCCTTTTAAAACCCTGGTAAAATTATTTTTTATTTCATTAGGTATTTTTCCAAAACTTATTGTCCTAGTTACATCTGTTGTACCCCATTTATACTGCCCACCTGAGTCGATTAATAAAATATCATTTTTTTTTATTTTTCTATTTGTCAAATTGCTAGATTTATAATGAATAATCGCACCGTTAGGTCCTGATCCAGCGATTGTATCGAAACTAGGGTAGAGATAGTTTTTTGATCTTCTTCTAAATTTTTCTAGTCTTTTTTCTACTTTTTTTTCAGTTAATTGTCTCTTATTTTGTTTTATCCAATACAAAAATTTTGTTAATGCCACTCCATCTTCTATGTGAGCTTTTATAGTATTTTTTATTTCCACATTATTTTTAACTGATTTTAATTCGTATATTGGGTCAATATTTGAAACTATATTAAATTTATTTTCTATTAATTTCTGTTCAAAAATTGAACAAGTATTTTCGTCTATGCAAAAATTTTTTTTTTTTAAATTGTTCAAAATTTGGAACAATTTATTTTCTTCGCAGAAAGAGATATTGCTAAATATTTTATATTTTAAGTAATTAATTTTACTATGGTTAGTAAATAAAAATAATTTTTTGTCATCGGTTACAACTAATTTACAATTTACTATTGGGCTATTTGGAAGGTCGTTACCTCTAATATTCAATAACCAATTAACATTTTCACTTGCGCTGACATATATGTAATTTATTTTGTTATTTTTTAAAAATTTTATAACTTTATTGATCTTCGTAGTGAAGTCTTCACCAGTAATCGAACTATTTAAAAGAAAAAAATTATTTACTTTTTTTTTTCTTATGTTTTCAAAATTATATTCAATTGGAATTAATTGAACTTTATTTTTAAAATATTTTTCTAAATTATTTTCCGTAAATAATTTTGGATTAAAACCTATTTTTTTATTATCAATTTTGGAAATATCTCTTGGCCAAAATTTAGGTATTTCTAAAATATCAAAATTTTTTCCTGATTGTTGCTTTGCTTGAAGAGTATATCTGCCGTCAACAAATAAATAATTTTTTTTTTTTAAAATTAAAATTAATCCAGCTGAACCTGTAAAGTTTGATACCTTTGCTAAATTACTTTCTTTAGAGTATTCAGTAAAATAATTATCATTTTTTGGTATAATATATCCGTCTAAATCATTAAATTTTATAAATCTTTTTATATCTTTAATCATTTTAATTTTTTTTGATATCGTAACCATCCTGGACTTCTAATTTCAGAATCAAATTCAATGTCTTGATTAAAATCAAAATCACTTTCTTCATTTTCAGTAAAACTATTATTCTTTTTTATATACTCATCTGGCAACTCATCAACAAATCTAGATGCTACACTGTCAATCCAATCTCCTTGATAAAATCTATTCATAGAAAACGAAATTTTTGCAATTTTTTTTGCTCTTGTAATTCCAACATAAGCGAGTCTTCTCTCTTCTTCCAAACCACTCTCCCCCTTTTCTTCAATACTTTTTTGGTGAGGAAACAAACCTTCTTCCCAACCTGGCAAATAAACAATATTAAACTCTAGACCTTTTGATGCATGAAGAGTCATCAAATTAACTTTCTCAATTTCCCAATCTTGGTCTAGAGATGTTGCTAAAGCTACATGTTCTAAAAAACTTTCTAAATTGTCAAATTCCTTCATAGCAACGAGTAATTCTTTAATATTTTCTAACCTATTTTCATTTTCTAAATCTTTCTTGTTTTTTAACATTTCGCTATATCCAGACTCATCAAGTATTATTTGTAAAAGTTTATTATGATCAGTTTTAGCTTTAAGATCATATCTCCATTTATTTAAAAGATTTAATAATGAATTTAATCCCAATTTAGTTTTTGGTTTTATTTTATTCATCTCTATTAATTTTTTCGATGCTATCTCTAAAGAACATTTATTTTTTTTAGCATATTCAGATATGTTTTTAGTGGTTGTGTCACCTATGGATCTTTTGGGAACATTAATTATCCTCTCAAAAGACAAATCATCCATGGGTTGATGTACACATCTTAAATATGCAACACAATCTTTTATTTCTGATCTCTCATAAAATTTTATTCCGCCTATAATTCTATAAGGAATTCCAACTTTTAAAAATCTTTCTTCAAATTCCCTTGTTTGAAAAATGGCCCGAACTAATATAGCAATTTCATTTAGTGAATTTTTTTTTTTATAATATTCAATTGTAGAGCTGATATCTATAGCTTCATCTTTTACATTTCTGAAGCAATCTAGTGTAACAAGTTCGCCATCTTCTTGGTTTGTGTATAATGTTTTTCCAACTCTGTTTTGATTATTTTCAATTAATTTTGAAGCTACACTTAAAATATTTTGAGTAGACCTATAATTCTTTTCCAATCTAATTATTTTAGTATTTTTATAATTTTTATCAAATTCTAAAAAGTTTTTAATTTCTGCACCTCTCCAACTATAAATTGATTGATCATCATCCCCCACACAACAAATATTATTATTAGTAGTAGCTAAATAATTCAGCCACTCACTTTGAATAAAGTTAGTATCTTGGTATTCATCAACTAATATGTATTTGAATTTCTTAGAATAAATCGAAGCAATATCAGGATAATTTTTAAAAATTTTAACTGTATGTAAAATTAAA
The DNA here is from genome assembly GCA_902576815.1 of uncultured Pelagibacteraceae bacterium. GTDB lineage: Bacteria > Pseudomonadota > Alphaproteobacteria > Pelagibacterales > Pelagibacteraceae > Pelagibacter. The sequence continues at coordinate 63,925 of CACGWQ010000002.1, read as the reverse complement.
TCACTAAAATCAGCAGAGTTAAGATCGATGAGTTTTTGTTGATAAATTTTATAAATATTAAGAAAATTTCTCTCTAGTGGATCTTTTTTTTTTAAAATTACATCAGAGGGATAAAAACCTTTATTTTTCCATTTGTCTATTATTGCTAAAATATATTTCGGCGAAATTTTCTTTATGTCGATATTCTCTGATTTACAAATATTTTTTACAAGTCTTACTTGATCATCTTGATCTATGATCGTAAAATTAGATTTCAATCCAACTGCATCTGCATGTTTTCTTAAGATTTTTGAACTTATTGAGTGAAATGTTCCAAGCCAAGGCAAACCTATAGCTTCTTTTTGTAAAAGTTTTGAAACTCTAATTTGCATTTCTTTTGCAGCTTTATTAGTAAACGTTACAGCAAGAACTTGATTGGAAAATGCTTTATGACTTTTTATAATATGAGCAATTCTCGATGTTAAAACTTTTGTTTTCCCTGATCCAGCCCCTGCCACAATCAGCAAAGGACCTTCTAAATGCAATACTGCTTCTTGTTGCTTTTCATTTAAATTTAACAAATAATCTGTTTTTGACATTTATTATTATTGTATAAACTTTATGAGCTCTAATGAATAAAATTAAACAAAACAAAATAACTTTTTCATTAATCTTGGTTGCGCTTGTAATATTTTTTTCATCATTTGCTATTTTATCTTTACCAGTTTTATTCAATTATAAAAGTGATGTTGTAAAAATAGAGAAAAGTTTTTATAAAAATTTTAAATTTTATCTTAATACATCAGGAAAAATCTCCTACAAGCCTTTTCCTAGACCACACTTATTACTAGAAAATGCCTTTTTAGATTTATCTAAAAATGGAAAAAATAATAGTTTTATAAAGACATCTAATTTAAAAATATTTATATCTTTAAGAGATATTTATTTAAGATCATTTGAAAATTTTATATCCACTGAAATTATAGAGACAAATTTAGAATTTAAATTGTTAGATATTATAAATTTGAGAGATCATTTATATAAAAAAATTAACAAACCAATATATTTAGTTAATTGTAAAATCTTTATCAGAAATAAAAATGATGATGCAATTTTAATATCTCCAATAGACAAAGTTTCATACAAAATAAACAATAAAACAAAAAATAAAAATTTACTAATAATAGGTGAAGCTTTTGGGATAAAATTTAAATCTGACTGGGAGAGAAATTATAAAACACCAAATCAAAGTAATCATTTTATAAATTTATATAATCCTAATATTACTATAAGAAATATCATTAAATTTGAAAATTCTAAAAATTTCAAAGGTTATTCTTATATAGATTATGCAAATAATAAATTAGAATATAATTTTATAGTTAATAAAGATAAAGTTGAGATATCTTCTCCAAAAAAAAACGATATTAATTTTAAAATTGATAGTGATATTAGGCTTAGCCCATTTTATTTTGATGGATCAATAAGTATTAAAAACATAAAATTAGATAACATCATTGATAACTTATTATTAAATTTATTTCATTATAATGAAAACTATTTAGGAAATATAAGTGGTGTTTTTAAAATAAAATTTAAAGAAATTAAAAATGGAGAGATTAATTTAAAAATAGATGAAAAAAAAATTTATTTAAATAATTTAAAATTTAGTTTAGGTAAAATTGGAGAATTAACTACCAATATAAATTTTAATGAAAAGCAAAGTGAGTATAAATTTTCCTCAAAAAATAAACTTATAATAAAAGATCATATCGAATTTGCAAAAATTTTTCAAATAGGATCAAAAAAAGCAAAAAAAATAGAACAGATAAATTTTGATGCAGAGAAAGACATTGGATCAACTGAATTTACTATTTCTAATATCAAAATTAATAATATAAACAGCAAAGAGAAATCAAATCAAAAATTTAATGTAAAAAATATTCAAAATCTAAGAGCACACATTAGAAAAGTAGTCGATTAATTTGGCTTTATCATTTTTATAGGGTTAACTAGTAAATTATAATTTTTCTCATCAATCAAACCAGATTTTATGGCTTCTCTTTTCAATTTAGTATTATTTTTTAATGCTTTTTTCGCAATCTTTGCAGCATTATCATATCCTATCCTAGGTGCTAAAGCTGTAACAAGCATTAATGAGTTATCAAGGTGTTCTTGAATTTTTTTCTTATTAGCTCTTATTCCTTTTACACAATATATACTGAAATTTCTTACACTATCAGATAAAATATCGATAGATTGCAAAATATTATAAGCAATTAAAGGTTTAAAAACATTTAATTCAAAATGTCCATGACTCCCAGCAACAGTTATACCAGTATGATTTCCAATTACCTTTGCACACACCATAGTTACAGCCTCACATTGAGTGGGATTAACTTTACCTGGCATTATTGATGAACCTGGTTCATTCTCTGGCAATAAAAGTTCTCCATAACCAGCTCTTGGTCCAGAACCTAAAAATCTAATATCATTTGAAATTTTCATTAAAGCAACCGCACATGAATTTAAAGATCCTGAAAAATTTACTATTGCATCGTGTGCTGCTAATTCAGAAAATTTATTTGGTGCAGGCCTGAATTTTATTTTACAAAATTTTCTTATTTCACTAACAATTTTTTTGTCAAAGTTTTTTTTTGAATTTATCCCTGTTCCAACGGCAGTTCCTCCCTGTGCTAAATAATATATATCATTTAAACAATACTTTATTCTATCAATGCTTTTCTTTATTTGCTCGTGATATCCAGAAAATTCTTGTCCAAGAGACAGGGGTGTAGCATCTTGAAGATGAGTTCTACCAATTTTTACTATTTTAGAAAATTCTTTGCTTTTTTTATTTAAAGCAAATTCTAATAATTTTAAACTGGGTATAAGTTTATTAATGGTTTCTGTTGCAACGGAGATATGCATTGCTGTAGGAAATACATCGTTTGTAGATTGAGATTTATTAACATGATCATTAGGATGCACTGGTTTTTTTGATCCCTTTTTCCCCTTTAAAATCTCGATAGCTCTATTTGCAATAACTTCGTTTACATTCATATTTGTTTGTGTTCCAGAACCAGTTTGCCAAACTTTTAAAGGAAAATTTTCCTCCATTTTGCCAGTAATGACTTCATTTGAAGCTTTAATTATAGCACTAGATATTTTATGTGAAATCGATTTGTCTCTTTTATGAACTATCGCAGCACTTCTCTTTATAATTGCAATAGATCTTATTATTGAAGATGGAACATGTATTTTACCAATATTAAAAAATTTCTTTGATCTTTGAGTAGAAGCACCCCAATATTTATTGTTAGGTACTTCTATACCACCAATGCTATCAAATTCTTTTCTTGTTTTCATTTATTTGAATAAATAATCAAATAATTTATATACTATTTTTATTAATCTTACAGGAGTAAAATGACAAATTTTCAAAAAGTAAAAAATTTTATGGAGACTTTTGGGCAAGAAGTTAAATCCAGACCATCTTTCAGTTCTGATAAAATTAATATACTTAGGTACAATTTAATTAAAGAAGAATTAGATGAATTTAAACAAGCATTAGACAATAATGATCTTTTAGAGGTTGCAGATGCATTAACTGATATATTATATGTTACTTATGGTGCTGGGCATGCTTTTGGTATTAATTTAGATGCTTGTTTTGAAGAAGTTCAAAATTCTAATATGAGTAAGTTAGGAAATGATGGAAAACCTATTTATAATGATCAGGGTAAAGTTATGAAAGGTCCAAACTATTTTAAACCAGATTTATCTAAATTTATTAAGTAATTTGTAGCCAATCAGGTTTCTTGATTTTAACTTTAGCTGAACCACAATTAAAAGTTTTGTCAAAATCGAATTTTTCATTCTTAACTTTGACAAGAGCATAAGGATAATTACCGTTTATTAATACTTTTCCTATTTCATCATTCTCAAACGATATAATTTCATTTTCTAAATTACCTTCTATTACTTCAATTGGTAGAAGACGTTTGTTTAATTTATCTTTTAATTTTATTCTTGCAGTATTTTCTTGTCCTACGTAACAACCTTTTTTAAAATCTATTGCATTTAATTCATCAAAGTTACACTCAATGCCAAAAATTTTATTTTGAAGTTTTTCAGTATTATTTTGTGGAATTCCAATTTCATGACTAAATTTGTAATATTCTTTCTTATTTGCACTTTGAAGCCCAAGTTTTTTTAATGATAAATATAATTTTTCTAAATTAGTTACTATTCTTGCCCCAAGTTCTACATTTCTAGGATCTAAAAAAATACTATCCTCTCTAAATTTAATCGTACAACCAAGGTTAGAACTTGAGTTTTCCATATCCAAAAATTTTTCTTTACTAATAACTGCAATTACAAATTCATTACTTAAATTTAAAATTTCAACTTTTGATCTTAGCTTGTATAAGTTTAATTGATTAAATAAATTATCGATATTTTTTCTCTCACAATCTAAAAAATATCCAGACTTATGTTTTAGAATATTGAAATCATACAAATATTTTCCCTGTGGAGTGAGTAAGGCAGAATAACATGAATTTTTTTCATCTACTTTGTTAATATTATTTGTGACTATATTTTGTAGAAATTCTTTACAGTCTTCACCAGAAACATACAAAAGTCCTCTGTCCTCTAAGATATAAACATTATTTTTTTTCATGATTGATTGGTTATAGATAATAATATAATAACGATTTCATAAAATGTTAGATCTTATTATAAAAAATGGAGGGTGTTATATCGATGGAAAAATTATTAAGACTAATATTGGTGTTCAGAATGGAAAAATCTCAATAATTGGCAATTTAAATAATGAACTAAGCAAAGAAACTATTGATGCAAGCAATTTACTAGTTTTACCTGGTTGCATGGATACTCAAGTTCATTTCCGTGAGCCGGGATCAACTAATGCGGAGGATTTACATACTGGAAGTAAAGCAGCTATTGCTGGAGGTATTACGAGTGTTTTTGAGATGCCAAATACAAATCCGCCCACTGCAAATATAAAAGAATTTAATAATAAGTTAAATCTTGCAAAAAATAGGATGTATTCAAACTACGCATTTTATTTTGGAGCAACTCCAGATAATGCCTCTGATTTGGCAAATCTTAAAGGCTTAGATGGTTGTTGTGGCGTAAAACTTTTTGCTGGATCATCAACTGGAAATCTTTTGGTTGATAAAGAAGAAGATATTGAAAAAGTCTTTCAGAATACTTCAAAAATAGTTGCAGTTCATTCTGAAGATGAAGAAATAATTAACTTGAGAAAAAAATTAATTGAAAAAGGCAATGTTCATACTCATCCTGTATGGAGGAATGAAGAATGTGCGATGTCATCTACAAGAAGGATTGTTAGGATTGCAAAAAGACTTAATAAAAAAGCGCATATATTACACGTGACAACAAAAAAAGAAGTAGATTTCTTGTCTCAAAATAAAGGAAACATAACTTTTGAAATTACCCCTCAACATTTAACAATATATGCACCAGATTGTTATGACAAACTTGGTACTTTCGCTCAGATGAACCCTCCTTTAAGAGACAAGTCTCATTATGACAGACTGTGGTATGCTATTAGAAATAATTATAATGATACTATAGGTTCAGACCATGCACCTCATTTAAAAGAAAATAAATTAAAAGAATATCCTCAGTCGCCATCTGGTATGCCAGGTGTACAAACATTATTACCGGTTATGCTAAATCACGTGAATGACAAAAAACTTACGTTAGATCAGCTAATTAAACTTCTTTGTGAAAACCCTGTTTCTGTATTTGGTATTAAAAATAAAGGTTTTATCAAAAAAGATTATGATGCTGATTTTACAATAATAGATATGAATAGAACTATTGAAATCAGAAATGAAAATATTCACAGTAAGTGTGGATGGAGTCCATTTGATGGTTATAAGTTTAAAGGCTCGCCAGTTTACACAATTATTAGTGGTGATATTAAAATGAAAGAAGATGAAATTTTGGGAGATCCATCCGGCAAACCAATTCTTTTTAATTAATTTATATAGCTTTACTTGAATATATATTTACAAGTGTTACTCCAACAACAATAAGAAACATGCCCAATAAAGCTTGCCAACTTAAGGATTGTTTAAAAAATACGTAACCCAATATCGCAATAGTAAAAATACCAAGTCCGCTCCATGTTCCATAAACAATTGCAATAGGTAGTTTATCAACAACAAACGTAAGTAAATAAAAAGCAGATAAATAAAATACTGCTAAAAATACTGTTGGTGTTACTTTCGTGAAGTTTTGTGTAACAGGAAGAAGCATTGTTCCACAAACTTCACAAATAATTGCTCCTACTAAAAAAAGATATGTCTTAAGCATTATTTTAAAATATTGCTACTAATTAAGTCTTCTTTTATCTCATCAAGAATTGCAGGATCATCAATTGTTGCGGGCATTTTATATTCTTCTTTGTCAGCAATTTTTCTAATTGTTCCTCTTAAAACTTTTCCAGATCTAGTTTTTGGTAATCTTTTAACAACAATTGCTATTTTAAAAGCTGCAACAGGCCCGACTTTATCTCTAACCATCTGCACACACTCTTTTGAAATAGTCTCATTATCCTTTGAAACTCCTGCTTTTAGAGCAATTAAACCAATTGGCAATTGTCCTTTAAGTTGATCTTTTATTCCAATTACTGCACATTCAGCAACAGATTGATGTTCTGATAAAACTTCTTCAATTGCACCAGTTGAAAGTCTATGACCTGCAACATTTATAATGTCATCTGTTCTAGACATAATCCAAATATATCCATCATCATCGATATGTCCTGCATCATAAGTTTGATAGTAACCATTATAATTTGACATATAGTTCTCTTTATATCTTTTGTCTGCATTCCATAAAGTTGGGAAAGTTCCAGGAGGAAGTGGAAGTTTAACAACAATATCTCCCATCTCATTTGCTTTTGCTATTGTTTGATCAGGTTTAATTATTTTTACATCATAACCTGGAACTGCTTTACAAGCTGATCCATACTTAGTTTGTTGCATTTCAATTCCAGTACAATTTGAACTTATCGCCCAACTTGTTTCAGTTTGCCACCAATGATCAATTACAGGAACTTTAAGTAAATTCTCAGCCCATTTAATAGTATCTGGATCTGCTCTTTCACCTGCTAAAAATAATGACTCAAATGAACTCAAGTCGTATTTGGAAAAAAATTTACCTTCTGGATCTTCTTTTTTAATTGCTCTAAATGCAGTTGGAGCTGTGAATAAAGACTTAATTTTATATTCTGATATTATTCTCCAAAATACTCCAGCATCGGGAGTACCCACAGGTTTACCCTCAAATAAAAGGGTTGCACAACCTTTGAATAATGGAGCATAGACAATATAGGAATGTCCTACAATCCAACCAATATCACTTGCTGACCACCAAACGTCGTCTTGATCAATGTTATAAATATTTTTCATTGTCCATTTAAGGGCAACTATGTGACCACCTATATCTCTTACTATTCCTTTCGGAATACCTGTGGTCCCTGAAGTGTAAAGTATATAAGCATAATCATTGGCATTCATCTCAACGCAATCTTTATCATTTGCTCCAGATAATGCTTCATCCCAACTTATTTCTAAAGGTTTATTTAATTTTACCTCGTGATCTTTTCTTTGAAATAATATTACTTTTTCAACTTGGTGTTTTGCTAATTTTAAAGCTCCATCTACAAGCGGTCTATATTCTACTGTTCTTCCGGGTTCAAATCCACATGATGCTGTGATTAAAATTTTAGCTTTACTATCATCAATTCTACTAGCTAATTCATTTGAAGCAAAACCACCGAATACTACAGAGTGAATTGCTCCAATTCTTCCACAAGCAAGCATCGCCATTACTGCTTCTGGTATCATTGGCATATAAATTATTACTCGATCTCCTTTTTTAATCCCTTGTTTATCTAGAGCTCCCGCAAATTTAGAGACTTTTTCTTTTAACTCTTTAAAAGTGAACTTTGCTTTAATACCTGTAATTGGACTATCATAGATTAAAGCCGTATTATTGCCTCTACCTTGATCTATGTGATGGTCCAAAGCGTTGTAGCATGTATTTGTTAAACCATCCTCAAACCATTTATAGAATGGTGGGTTGTCTTTGTTTAAAATTTTAGTTGGTTTTTTGAACCAAAATACATCTTCAGAAATTTTTCTCCAAAATTCCTCAGGATTACTTAAAGATTCATCATAAATTTCTTTATAATTGTTGATCATTTTGATTTGGTTTTAGATCTCTTTTTTTCATTGAATTTATGCAACAGGTTGTATTTAATTTTAAAAAGTCAGTAAAATCAACACTTATAACGCGGCAAAAAGTCTTCAACAAACTAATTTAATTTGATATTAAGCCCATAACTTTGGAGAAACCTTTATGGTTTATCCGTAGTTTAAATTTAAACTAAAAAAAAACTAACGAGAGGGAGTTTTTTATGAAAAAACTTAAAATGTTTGCATTAGCAGCAGTAGCTCTATTTGGTCTTACTGGTGCAGCAAACGCAGCAACTGCTATGTTAGCTTCTGACGACTTCGTTGGGATTTCCTTTTGGGTAATCGCAATGGGTATGGCAGCAGCTACAGTATTCTTCTTCATGGAAAGAAATACTGTTGCAGCAGGCTGGAAAACTTCAGTAACAGTAGCTGGTCTTGTAACTGGTGTTGCATTCATTCACTACATGTACATGAGAGATGTATGGGTAATGACTGGAGATTCTCCAACAGTATATAGATATATTGATTGGTTAATCACTGTACCATTACAGATGATCGAGTTTTACTTAATTCTAGCAGCAGTTAAGAAAATCCCAGGAGCAATCTTCTGGAGATTATTAATTGGTTCGCTTGTGATGTTAATTGGTGGATACTTAGGAGAAGCAGGTTACATCAATGCTATGCTTGGTTTCATAGTTGGTATGGCTGGATGGATCTACATCTTATATGAAGTATTCTCTGGTGAAGCTGGAAAAATTGCAGCTAAAACTGGAAACAAGCCATTAGCAACTGCATGGGGTGCTATGAGAATGATCGTAACAATTGGTTGGGCTATTTACCCATTAGGTTACATTTTTGGTTACCTAGTAGGTGGAGTAGATGCTAACTCATTGAACGTGATTTACAACTTAGCAGACTTCATCAACAAAATTGCTTTTGGTCTAGTAATCTGGTCAGCAGCAGTTTCACAAGGTGGAGCAAGAGCTAGAGGCTAAATAATTAGCTTTTAATATTTAAAAAAGGCGGGTATGCCAAAACATACCTGCCTTTTTTTTGGTCCAAAAAATTAAAAATGCTAAATTTCAAAAATTTGCCGCAGTCGCAAATTAGCTTATAAGAATTATTTATTTAATATGGCAAAAATCAAATATATAGAATTTAATGGCACGGAACACGAGGCGAATGTTGCTAACGGTCTAAGCGTAATGGAAGGAGCTATACAAAATGATATTCCAGGCATAGATGCAGATTGTGGCGGAGGAATGTCGTGTGCTACATGTCATGTATATATCAATGATGATGAATGGTTAAAAAAACTTCCAGAAAAAGAAATGGGTGAAGATGATATGTTAGATCAAGCCTTTGAACCTAAATTTAACAGTAGATTAAGTTGTCAATTAATAGTCTCAGATGATTTAGATGGTTTAACTGTACATATGCCGGAGAAACAAGTTTAATGATTAAAACAGATGTAGTCATTATTGGAGCAGGTCCCACAGGTTTATTCTGTGCCCACCAATTAGGGATCATCGGATTAAAATGTGAAATTGTAGACAACCTAGATAAAATTGGAGGACAATGTATTGAACTTTATCCTGATAAACCAATTTATGATATTCCTGCAGTTCCTAAATGTACAGGAGAAGAACTTACAAACAATTTAATTGAACAAGTTAAACCATTTAATTTTAACTTTCATTTAAGTGATAGAGTTCAAGAATTAAAAAATGAAAATAATAAATGGTTAGTTAAAACAATAAATGGTAAAGAATTTGAAACACCTAATATTGTTATAGCAGGAGGTGTAGGCTCTTTTGAACCAAGAAAATTTCCAACAAAAAGTGCAGAAAAGTATGACGGAAAATCAGTGTTATATTCAATAAAAGATAAAACTATTTTTAAAGATAAATCAGTAGTTATATTTGGAGGTGGAGATAGTGCACTTGATTGGGCTATAGAATTATCTAATTCATCTAAAGTAACTCTTGTTCATAGAAGAGACGAGTTCAGAGGAGCTCCTGCAAGTGTTCAAAAAATAAAAGAATTAAGTGATAATAAAACTATTGATTTAATAACCAAATATTCAATTAAAGATGTCAAAGGAAATGGCTCATTAGAAAGTGTAGAAATAAAAAGTGAGTTAGGCGAAAGCAAAGTTATTAAAGCTGATTATGTTTTAGGTTTTTTTGGATTAATAATGCAATTAGGACCAATCGCAGAGTGGGGATTAAATTTAAATAAAAAAACAATTCCAGTAAATACAGAAAATTTTGAAACAAATAAAAAAGGGATATTTGCGATTGGAGATATATGTACTTATCCAGGCAAATTAAAGTTAATACTTTCAGGTTTTCATGAAGGAGCTTTAGCCGCAAGAGGTTGCTTTAAATATGCAAGACCTGATGAAAAATACAGATTTGAATTTACAACTGCATCCAGCACTATCAAAGATAGATTGGGTGTTAAAGAATGATCGAACTCTTTACTGCTGATACTCCCAATGGGTGGAAAATTAGTATAATGCTCGAGGAAATTGATTTTAAGTACAAACTTACAAAAGTTAATCTTAGTGGTGATCAATTTAAACCAGAATTTAAAAAAATAAGTCCATTTAATAAAATTCCTGTAATTATAGATCATAAGAATAATAAGACTGTATTTGAGTCTGGAGTTATACTTATGTATTTAGGTGAGAAAAGTAAGAAACTCTATCCTGAAGCAGATAGACTAGAGATAAATCAGTGGTTGATGGCTCAAATGGCTATAGTTGGTCCAATGATAGGCCAACATCACCAATTTCATTATTATCACCAAGGAAAAAGTGACTGGGGCGAAGAAAGATACTTCAAAATCACTAGAAAAATTTATGAAGATCTTGAAGCTAGGTTGGCTCAAAGTAAATTTTTAGCAAATGATAAATATTCTATTGCTGATATTGCTACATGGTCATGGATTGCAAGACATAAAAGACACGACATTGGATTAAATAATTTTGAAAACCTATCTAGGTGGTTTGTTGAAATTGCTGAACGTCCAGCTGTAGTAAAAGGGTTTAAAGCATTAAACAAAGATGCTGATATAGATTTTCCTTAATCGTCAGCGTAAACTTTTTCGTCTTTTTCGTGTTTTTCTTGAGCTGCAATGCAAAGAGTTGCAACTGGTCTTGCCATTAATCTTTTTAAACCTATGGGCTCACCAGTTTCTTCACAAAAACCATATGTTCCATCCTGAATTTTCTTTAATGCACCATCTATTTTAGAAATTAATTTGATTTGTCTATTAATAGCTCTCATCTCTACATTCTTTTCAGTGTATGAACTCGCTTGATCAACTATGTCAGCTGATGCACTATTATCATCCATGGACGCTTGAAAAATCGCCTCGTTATTAGATCTCTTTAAATCTTTTTTCCACTCCATTAATTTCATCTTAAAATATGCTAAATGTTTAGCGCACATATATTTCTCTTTTTCTTTTGGAGTATAAGTTTTTGAAATTCTTACCATACCTAGCTATTTTGAGTTGGTGAATATATTCATGAATAAATGAGTGTCAAGAACGGTTTATTCATATAGATTGATGAAAATGGCCTTAAACAAAAGAAATATAAATAATATTTTTTATATTTTTGTAACGACTCACTTAATTCTATGGACAGTTGTTCCAACTACCACAAACTCAAATTTACCTTTGGATACAATTGAAGCTTTGGCTTGGGGTAGTAATTTAGATTGGGGATTTAACAAACATCCACCATTAAGTGCATTTTTTCTAGAAGTTTTTTTTCAAATATTTGGACCACAAGATTGGGCTTATTATTTTTTAAGTCAGATTTTTGTAGTCATATCTTTTTTCATTATTTTTAAACTATCACAGGAAATTCTTAATGATGCCACTTTGAGTTTGTTATCAGTTTTTCTTATTGAAGGGATATACTTCTATAATTTCATAACTCCAGAATTTAATGTAAATGTTTGCCAATTACCTTTTTGGTGTTTGACTGTTTATTTTACTTGGAAAATATACAATAGTAAAAAAATTGAGCTCTATGATTGTATTTTATTAGGAGCCGTAGCAGCATTTGGAATTTTGTCTAAATATCTTTTTATATATTTATTAGTAGCAATAGATTTATTGTTTGCATATTTAATATTCATTAAAAAATCAAAAAAATTTGATTTTAAATATTTAGTTTCTTTAGAAGTATTTATTGTAATTTTAATTCCACATTTAATTTGGTTATTCAATAACGATTTTATTACTATCAAGTATGGTTTTGCTCGTGCAGGTTTGGATGAAGGGCAGATTATAAATCATCTTAAATATCCATTGATATTCACATTAAAACAAATTGGTATTTTAATACCATTTTTAATTTTAGTCTGGCTACTAATAAAAAAAATTCCTAAAAAATTAAATTTAAAAGATGAAAAACTTTTGTTTTTAATATTTATTAATTTAGTCCCAATTGTTCTGGTTTTTATGACAGCGCTAATAACTGGATCAAAAATTAGAACAATGTGGATGACCCCTTTTTACTTATTTTTTGGAACTTTATTTATTTACCTTTTGAAAACTCAAGTAAACATTAAGAAACTGAATTCTTTTTTAATAGGATTTATATTTTTATTTCTGTTATCCCCAATTTTATATGGTTATGTCTCCATTTCTAAAACTGATAAAAGAACCGATTATCCTGGAAGAGATATAGCTATAAAAGTTCAAATAGCATGGCATGAACAACATGATGAACCTATTAATTATGTACTTGGCGATGAATGGGCAGCTGGAAATTTATCATATCACATTAATTCAAGGCCTATTTGGAAAGGCTTTATTACTAAGGAAAAATTGAATTCATTTGATAAATATATGTGTATTGATAAGATTTGTGTCGGATCTTAGATATGAAATTCAATAAAAACATACTTTTTATAGTCTTTATTGTTGTAATAATAGAGTTGTCCGGACATGGAATTGTAGCCTCTTTGCTGAGGTTGCTTGCAAGTTAAATAAATGAAAATAACTATTTTAACACCAGTTTACAATGACTGGAAATCTGCTTCAAAATTAATTGAAGAAATAAATACAATTGTAAAAGACTTAAATGCAGAATTCTCTCTTGTTATTGTCAATGATGCATCAACTGAGGAAAAACCAACCTCTATTTCCAATACAGAAAATTTATTATCGATTGAAATTTTAAATATTAAAAACAATCAAGGTCATGGAAGATGTATTGCAACAGGACTTAAACACATATTTCAAAATAAAGAATTTGATTATGTAATACCGATGGATTCTGATGGTGAAGATAGACCTGAAGAAATTAGAAGTTTTCTTGAATATATAAAATATGATGAAGGAAAACCAATTGTCGGAGAAAGAGTAAGAAGATCTGAAAATTTCATTTTTAAAACTTGTTACCATTTACATAAAATAATCACTTATGTATTTACTGGTCATTCGATAAAATTTGGAAATTATACGTGTCTTCCAAAGTCAACTGTTGAGAAATTAATAAACGATAAATCTACTTGGTGCAGCTTTTCTGGAGCATTGGCAAAATTAGAAAAAGATAAATCTTCCTCTCCATCTATAAGAGGAACAAGATATTTTGGTCCTTCTAAAATGAGTTTTAAAAATTTAATTAAGCATTCTTTAGCAATCATAGCTGTTTTTAAATCTACAGTTATTATTCGATCTATTTTATTTTATGCTATTTATTTAATCTTAATGGCTGATTACATAAGTGTTGTTACAGCTATCCCCTTGGCTCTAATTATTGTATTTGGATTATCAATTGTAATGATTGGAAGAAGAGAAAATTTAGAGGAGTTAAATAATGCATTAACAAATATTCACAATATTGATAAAATAAAATAGTGAAAAAAATTATAGCATACATTTTTGTAATATCATTTTCATGTTTATTTTTAACTAATTTTGCAAATTCTCAATCTAGATTTGGTGAATTAACAGAAATGAGAGATAAAAAAATGCGTGGAAAAAATGGACAATGGGTTAGACCTCATCCAGGGCCTTTTGTTTGGAATCACATAGAGAGTGAAAAAGGGAAATTTTTTTGGGAAGATGCTGATAAATATGTAGTATATGCGCAGGAACAAAATCAAACAATTTTAGCAACTATATGGCCTCATACAAATTGGGACCAAAAATCCTGTAAAAGAAAAAAAACCAGAAGTCCGTTTGGAAAACATTTTACAAAATATTTGAGTAAACCATGTTCAATGGAAGATTATAAAACTTTTCTTATAAAATTGGTGGATCGATATGATGGAGATGGTTCAAATGACATGCCTGGATTAACAAAACCAATTATATATTGGGATGTGATGAATGAACCTGAGTTTGATATGTTTTTTAAAGGAAGTGAGGCAGATTTTGTTGAAATTTTTAATTTTTCTTCAAAAGTAATTAAAGAACAGCAACCAGATGCAGTTATTGTTATGGCTGGAGCCGCAGGAATGTTTCCAGAAAATAAAAAATATTGGAAGTCGGCTTTGCCAAAAATTAAGGATCACTTTGATATTGCAAACATTCACCATATAAGTGGTCCAGATGGACAGTGTGATAAAGAGCTATGGGTAGATGAATTTGCTGATTTATTAAAAAGCGTTAATGTTAATAAACCAATTTGGTTGACAGAGGCTATGACCTGCGGTCCTCCAATAAAAGCTTATGTAAATGCTTTCTTAAATGGAGCTGAATTAATTATTGATGTAGGTGTAAATGCTCCAGGAAAAAAAATGAGCAAAAAAAGTAGAAAAAAGTTAAATCAATTTATTACTGAATATGATGGCTTTACATCAATTAAATCTCTTTCAAATGAAGAAGTAGAATTTACTTATAAAGATGGTTCAACAAAAAATTTAAAATTAAAATAAAATATAAAGTAGATTGGCCTTGGCAGTTAAAAATTTAGGTTATCCTAAAAAACCTAGACCTTTTTAGTCAAGCTCTAATTGTTGGTAAACAGTAGAAATCAGCAGTATCTATTTTTGAGTTATAATCCCTTTTCATACTCCAAGACTTTCTAACACCAGCACTTGCAAGACTTAGTGTGGACCTTCCATATCTGTAGTTTGTATTATCAATTGATCTCATAAGTCTATTAATCCTCTCGTCTTTTGCTGATGAAAATAGATTTTCATTATTTTCAGCATCTGTTAATCCAGTTAGCATCACACCTGCTTTTTGATAACGATGTCCTTTTCTAAAAATTACTTTTAAGACAGATAAGGCATTTTTTACGATCTCTATACTATTGCTAGTTGCTATAGGAAAATCAACAGTTCTAGAGTTTGAATAAAAACCAAATTGTTTTTGAAATGGACTTGTTCTAACGAATACCATAACTGCTTTTGCAACAAGGTTTTCAGATCTTATCTTTTCTGATGCATTTAAACAATAACTAGCAACAGCTTCTTCCAGTTCTTGAAATTTTTCTATTCTTTTTCCAAATGATCTTGATACTACACAGCTTTTTCTTTTTGATGCTGTTTTTTCTAAATCAATACAAGGTACACCTCTAAGTTCCATTGCAGTTCTTGAACTTAGAACATTTGAGGATTTTTTAATCCAGGTGTTTGATTTATTTTTTAATTGTTTAGCATTATAAATTCCATTTTTTCGATAAAACTTTGTCATTTGTCTTCCAACACCCCAAACATCATTGATATCAATTTTTTCAAGAATAGGATCGAGATTTTCTATTCCAATTAAACTAGTAACACCTGATTGTTTTTTCTTAGCTATATGATTTGCAACTTTGCTTAAAGTTTTAGTTTTAGCTATTCCTATACTTGTTGGAATACCAGTCCACTTTAAAACTGTTTCTCTGATTTCTCTTCCAACTTGCTCTACTTCATTGTCAGAAAAATTTGATAAATCCATAAATGCTTCATCAATTGAATAAACTTCAATATCAGAGTTAAATCTTTTTAAAGTTCTCATTACTCTTCTAGATAAATCTCCATACAAAGAATAATTTGATGAGAATACTTGTACATCATTTTTGATAATAACATCCTTTGCTTTAAAGTAGGGTTCACCCATTTTAATTCCTAAAGCTTTTGCTTCTGTGGATCGTGAAACTATACAGCCATCATTGTTAGATAAAACTACAACAGGTTTTTTTCTTATTTTTGGATTAAATAATCTTTCACAAGAAACATAGAAAGAATTACAGTCAACCAGTGCTAATTTTTTAGTGTACTGAATGTATGACATAGGTGACTACTCCCCAAATAAAAATATCTTGTTCTTCATTTATTAAAATTCGATCAGAAAATTCTTTAGATCCTGAAGTTAAAAATTGTTTATCTTTTTCCTTAACTAAAGTTTTAACAACGAGTTCATCGTGAACATTTGCTATAACAGTTGAAAAATTTTTCGGAGTTAAGCTTTTGTCTACAACTAATAAATCACCATCATTTATTCCAACATCCACCATTGATTTTCCTTGAACTCTTATGATGAAAGTTGCCGGAACATTTTTAATTAGATGTACATTTAAATCTATATCTTCTTCTATGTAGTCAGTTGCAGGGGAAGGAAAACCAGCTCCTGCTTTATGTAAATAATAAGGTATTGTTAGCTTCATAAATGTTCTTGTTTTGTTCTTATTAGTACATGAGTTATACAATAGTGTCAATTAGGTTGTATTTTGAGTCTATAAGTGAATCAAAAGTGAATCAAAACGAGAACATCGAAACAAGATTTAGTATGACTGTGGATAACTTTAACAAGTTATAGTTTATGAAAATATGA
Organism: uncultured Pelagibacteraceae bacterium; assembly: GCA_902576815.1. Lineage (GTDB taxonomy): Bacteria > Pseudomonadota > Alphaproteobacteria > Pelagibacterales > Pelagibacteraceae > Pelagibacter. The sequence continues at coordinate 46,892 of CACGWQ010000002.1, read as the reverse complement.
GTTAAAAGTTTAAATACAAAAAATTATCAAAAAATTTAAAGGATAAAAAATGAAAAAACTAACATGTCATTGTGGTGCGGTTGAAGCAGAGGTTAATGTTCCAGATAAATTTGAAAAAGTTTTAAGATGCAATTGTTCTGTATGTAAAAGAAAGGGCTATGTTATGTCTCCGATTGGAGAAAATGATATGAAGATTACTAAAGGAGAAGACAAGTTAACTTTATATCAATTTTATACTAACACAGCCAAACATTATTTTTGCTCTATCTGTGGAATTTTTACACATACAAGACCAAGAAGTAATCCAAAATTACATATGATAAATATTGCATGTGTTGAGGGAGTTGATCCTTTCGAATATAAAGATGTTTCAATAAATGACGGTAACAATCATCCGCTTGACCAAAAATAAAATTAAATGAATTTAGTTGAGGATTGTTTAAATAAAGTAAAAAAAGATTGCTACAAGTTTATTAAAACACAAGAAACATCTTCTGATAAATTTCAAAATAAAGACAAGATGCTTAAAGATTATCTTGTGCCTATGAGTTTCTGGATTGCAAAAAAAACAAATATAAAGAAACCTTATATTGTTGGTTTAACAGGAGGACAAGGAACTGGAAAAACTACTATAAGTTCTATCTTAATGATAATTTTAAAAAAATATTTCAAGTTAAATGTTTTTAAAATATCAATTGACGATATCTACAAAACTAAGAAAAACAGAATAAAATTATCTAAGAAAATTCATCCATTATTATTAACAAGAGGCGTGCCAGGAACCCATGATATCCACTATATGTCCAGTTTTATTAAAAATGCAAATTCTAGAAAATTTAGATCAATAAAATTGCCTAAGTTCGATAAGGCAACTGATGACAGGTTTGCAAAAAATAATTGGTATAAAGTAAATACAAAGCCTGATGTAATTATTTTTGAAGGCTGGTGTGTAGGAGCAAGACCTGAAAGTTCAAAAACATTAAAAAAAAGTGTAAATTCTATGGAAAAAAACGACGATAACAAATTAATTTGGAGGAAATACGTTAATACTCAACTAAAAAAAGGATATAAGAAACTTTATAGTAAACTCGATTGTTTATTATTTTTAAGAGCAGAAAATTTTAGTTTGTTGCAAAAATGGAGAGTTATTCAGGAAAAAAAACTTAAATTAAAAAATAAGAGTAAAAAAACGAAACAAAAAATTATGACAAAAAAAGAAGTTTTAAGCTTTATGCAAACTTACCAAAGAATTACACAGAATATGTTTAAATATGCACCAAAATACGCATCAATAGTCATTAAATTAAATTCTAATCATCAAATTAATTCTGTAAAGTACAACTAATGAAAAAAATATTAATAATAATTTTTAGTTTTTTTTGGTTAACAGCTCAATCGTTAGCTATAACATTATATGAAGCATTAAACGAAACTTATAATAATAATAAACAATTGAATGCCGAAAGAGAAAATATAAAAGCTTCTGAAGAAGATATTAATATCTCTAAAGCTCAATATATGCCATCTATAAGTTTAAGTGGATCAAAAAGTCTTGAGGAAACTAATAAATTAACTAATTATAGCGGAGGAAACGCACCTGTTACTGACTCAGATCCATTAACAACTTCTATAAAATTAGAGCAGACATTATTAGATCACGAAAGAGATATAAATTACGACAAAAATTTGATTGGTTTGGAACTTTCAAAAGCTAAATTGTTTAAAAAAGAACAAGATGTTCTTTACAGTGCCATAGAAGCATTTACATCTGTAATTTTATCGAGAGAAAAAGTTGCGATTAATAGACAAAATTTAAACTTACTTATTAAACAACTTGAAAACGATAAAGTCAGATTGGATAGAGGACAAATAAAGACTGCAGATTTATCACAAACTGAATCTTCACTTGCCGGAGCAAGCGCTCAATTAACTCAAGCAAGAAGTGAATTAATAATAAATAAATTAAATTATGAAAATATTATTGGCAAACTTTTAAATATCAATGAGCTAAAAAAAACAAACAGATCAATTAAATCTATTCCAAGCGAACTTAGTACAGCAATTAATTTGGCAAAAGAAAATAATCCAGATATAAAAATTGCCAAAATTGAATTAAATCAGTCTGAAATGGATATTGCTATTGCTGAAAGTGGTTTAAAACCAACTGCTTCTTTATCTCTTGAAAGGTCTTACTCTGAAGATTTTAGTTCGTCTATTGACCAAAGAGAAAAAGATACATTAAAAGCAACTTTAAGTTGGCCATTTTACTCAGGAGGAAGTAAGCGTGCAAAAATTAATAAAAATACAAATTTAAAATCTAGAAAAATGTTATTGTTTGAGGATGCAGTAAAAACAACTGAAAAAAATGTAGGAAGTGCATGGTCAAATCTTGAAGCATCTAAAAGTTTTTTAAATTCTGTAAGAGCTCAAGTTAGAGCAGCAAAAATTGCAAATGATGGTATAGCTGCAGAGTATGAAAGAGGTTCAAGAACAACTTTAGATGTTATTCAATCAAACTCTTTGTTGTTGGCTGCAAAAATTTCTCTAGCAGAATCTGAGAGAAATAATCTTATCGCCCAATATAATGTTCTAAAAGCCATTGGCCTATTGAATAGCGAACACCTAAAACTTAAGTAATTCAGCAATTTTGAGCTATTTTAAGAAATATATTGCTAATGAGAACAAAATGTGTACATTTAAATACATGATTCGAGTGTTAAAAAAAGCAAAAAAAAAGGCAAAAAATGACTAAAAATAACCTAAAAGTGGTGAAAACCGCAAAAGATAAAGAATTGGAAAACAAAGAGAAAAATAAAGCATTAGACGCAGCAATCAGCCAAATTACAGATAGTTTTGGGAAAGGTTCAGTAATGAAGCTTGGTGAGCAAAAAGCTATGGATGTTGAGTCTATCTCAACTGGATCTTTAAGCTTAGATCTTGCTTTAGGAATTGGTGGATTGCCAAAAGGAAGAATTATTGAAATTTACGGACCTGAGTCTTCAGGAAAAACTACATTAGCATTACAAGTAGTTGCAGAAGCACAGAAGGCAGGTGGAATTTGTGGTTTCGTTGATGCAGAACACGCTTTAGATCCAGTGTATGCAAAGAAATTAGGTGTGAATACTGAAGAGTTACTAATTTCTCAACCAGACACAGGCGAACAAGCTTTAGAAATTACCGATACACTAATTAAATCTGGCTCAATGTCAGTTCTTGTTGTGGACTCTGTTGCAGCATTAACACCAAGAGCTGAAATAGAAGGCGATATGGGTGATACTCATGTTGGTTTGCAAGCAAGATTGATGTCTCAAGCATTGAGAAAATTAACGGGCTCAATTTCACGAACTAATACAATGGTTATTTTCATTAACCAAATTAGAATGAAAATTGGTGTTATGTTTGGAAGCCCAGAAACAACATCAGGTGGAAATTCTTTAAAATTCTACTCATCAGTTAGAATGGACATTAGAAGAATTGGAGCAATCAAAGATAAAGATAATATCGTTGGTAACACAACAAGAGTTAAAGTTGTGAAAAATAAAGTTGCTCCACCATTTAAAGTTGTTGAGTTTGACTTAATGTATGGAAAAGGAATTAGTAAAGTAGGGGAACTAATAGACCTAGGTGCCAAAGCAGATATCGTAGAGAAATCTGGAGCTTGGTACGCTTACAAAGGTGAAAAAATTGGTCAAGGTAGAGAGAATGCGAAACTTTACCTTGAACAAAATCCTAAAGCCGCTGCCGAAATTGAAATGGCAATCAGAGAAAAGGCTGGTGTGATCTCAAAAAAAATTGAAGGAAATCCTCTAAGCGAGGAAAAAGTAGAGGCTCAAAAAAAAGAAGAAGAAATTCCTACTAAAAAAAATTAGCAGATAACTTTTAGTTATTAAAAAGGCGCTCGAAAGGGCGCCTTTTTTCCCTTCAGAGGTGTAGACATCAATAGAAAAAGCTGTATTTTAACAAAATATGGCAAAAACATTAAACGAGATAAGATCAACTTTTCTAGATTATTTTGAAAAAAATGATCACAAGATAGTTGAGTCTAGCAATTTGGTTCCAAATAATGATCCAACATTAATGTTTGCAAATTCAGGCATGGTCCAGTTTAAAAACGTTTTTACTGGATTAGAAAAAAGGGATTATCATAGAGCAACTACTTCTCAAAAATGTGTTAGAGCAGGAGGTAAACACAACGATCTAGAGAACGTTGGCTACACTCCAAGACACCATACATTTTTTGAAATGCTAGGAAATTTCTCTTTTGGAGATTATTTTAAGGAGAGGGGAATTGAATTAGCTTGGAATTTAATTACTAAAGATTTTGGATTAAATAAAGATAGATTATATGTAACAGTTTTTCATGAAGACGATGAAGCCTTCAATTTTTGGAAGAAAATAGCGGGTTTTAGTGACGATAGAATTATTAGGATAGCAACTTCAGATAATTTTTGGTCAATGGGTGAAACAGGCCCTTGCGGACCTTGTTCTGAGATATTTTATGATCATGGTGATCATTTAAAAGGCGGTTTACCCGGAACCAAAGATGAAGATGGCGATAGATATATTGAGATATGGAATTTAGTCTTCATGCAATTTGAGCAAGTTTCAAAAGATAAGAGAATTAATCTTCCAAAACCTTCAGTAGATACTGGAATGGGTTTAGAAAGAATTGCAGCATTACTTCAGGGCACACATGATAATTATGAAACAGATCACTTTAAAAAATTAATTAGTTCGATTTCTGAATTTACAAAAGCAAAACAAGATGAAAATAATTTATCAAGCTTTAGAGTAATTGCAGATCACCTAAGAGCTAGCTCATTTCTACTTGCAGAAGGAGTATTACCCTCAAATGAAGGTAGAGGTTATGTTCTTAGAAGAATAATGAGAAGAGGAATGAGACATTCTCATTTGTTAGGTTCTAAAGAGCCAGTATTCAATAAAATTTTTGATACATTGAAAGATGAAATGAAAGGAAATTATCCTGAATTAGAAAGATCAGAAACTTTAATTAAAGAAACATTAAAAATGGAAGAAGAAAAATTTTTAGTATTACTTGATAGAGGAATTAAAATTTTGAACGATGAAATTTCTAAAATAAAAAAAGTTTTACCAGGTGAAGTAGCGTTTAAATTATATGATACGTATGGTTTCCCATTAGACTTAACTGAAGATATTTTAAAAAATAAATCTTTGACTGTTGATCAAAATAAATTTGATGAATTAATGAAAAAAAGCAAAGAACTTGCAAAAAAAAATTGGAAAGGTTCTGGAGATGCCTCTGAAGAAGAAATCTGGTTCAGTATAAAAGATAAAATAGGACCTACAGAGTTTCTTGGATATGAGTTTAACCATTCAGAAGGAGTTGTGTTATCTATAATTAAAAATAATAAAGAAACACAAAATATTTCAACTGGTAAAGAAGGAATAATAATTACTAATCAAACACCGTTTTATGGAGAGTCTGGTGGACAGGTGGGAGATCAAGGAACAATAGTATCTGGTAATTCAGTATTTGAGGTTACAGACACTCAAAAAAAACTTGGAGATTTGTTTATACATCATGGAATTTTAAAATCTGGAGATATTAAGATTAATGACGTTGTAGAAATGAAAATAGATATTGAAAGACGTAATAATCTTAAGGCATATCATTCTGCAACTCATTTATTACATGAATCATTGAGAAGAACATTAGGAAAACACGTTATGCAAAAAGGATCTTTGGTTGCGCCTGATAGGCTAAGATTTGATTTTAGCCATATGAAACCAATTACAGAGGATGAATTAACAATTATCGATAAATTAGTTAATGAATACGTTCAAAACAAAACTGATGTAACTACAAGAATTATGACGCCAAAAGCTGCAATTGAAAAAGGTGCTTTGGCTTTTTTTGGTGAAAAATATGGAGAAGAAGTGAGAGTAGTTTCTATGGGAGTGGAAAATAAATCTTATTTTTCAACAGAATTATGTGGAGGAACACATGTAAAAAATACAGGTGATATTGGAAAATTTAAAACTGTTAGCCAATCCTCAATAGCTGCTGGAGTGAGAAGGGTTGAAGCTTTAAGGGACGAACAACTCGAAATATTCTTAAAAAATAAGGAAAAAATGTCAAACCTTTCTGCACAAAAGGATGAAGATAGTATTAAAGAGGTGTCTGCTCAAATAATCAAATTAGGTGGAAAACCTAATCTAGAAAATAAAGATACAAAAGGATTAATTAAAGATCTCAATAAGCAATTAGAACAATTAAATGTTCAATCAGTTTTAGCTGATAAAACAAAAAATATAATTAAAGACGAAACTATTAATGGTACAAAAATTAGATTGCAAAAAGTTCAAGATTTATCTCCAAAAGATCTAAGAAAACTTGTTGATTCAGGTAAAAAAGAATTAGGAGAGGGAATAGTAGTTGTATTTGCAAATAAAGATGACAAAGTTGGTCTTGCTGTAGGTGTAACAGAAAATTTAATAAATAAATATGATGCAGTTAAATTTGCAAAACTAGGATCTGAAATTATTGGTGGAAAAGGAGGCGGAGGTCGTAAAGATTTTGCACAAGCTGGCGGTCAACGATTTAATGAAGTAGACAACGCTATAAAAAAATTAAAAGAACTAATTTAAATATTTCCTTATAAAATTTATAATACTTTCACTTGTAATTTGATCGATAGAAGTATTATTTATTTTACAATCAAAAATAAAACAATTCTTATTAATCGGCTTAAATTTTTCTGAATAATCATTATAAATTATAAAGTTTTTATTTTTAGAAAAGGATAACATATGTGAAATTCCATTATCGATAGATATATTAAAGCTTGTCAAAGATCCAAGAGCTGTGACCATCATGGGTTTTTTATAAATTTTATTAATTTGTTCTTCGGGAAAGTATGAGTTTCCTACACTTTTTTTAATTTTCTCTTTAAGGTCTATATATTTATCTTCGATAAAAAAAGTTGGTATATATTTATCAGAAAAATACTTAGCTACTTTAATTATTTCGTCAAACTTAATTTCTTTATTTCTAGTTTTATGTCCAGCAGTAATCGAAAATCCAATATATTTTTTGTCATTTTTTATTAATTTTTTTGCTTCATCCAAAAAAGATTTTGAAATATCAATACTATAATTGGGCATCTCATTATTGTTTGTTAATTTGTTAAGATAATCAATTATTCTTATTGAGATTGCTTTGCTTTTCTTTATAAATTTAAATGGTTTCGATAAGAAATAATTAATACATGGAGAGATATAATATTTATGAGGTATTTTTCTGTAAATCAGTGTATTTTTGAGCCTTGTTTGATTGTCAATTATTAAATCAAATTCGTTAAAATCAAATTTATTAATTAATTTTTCCGCGTCTTTTTTGTGAAAATCTCTAAAACCAAAATGTTCTGGAAAATTTTTTATTATGCTTAAATTAACAGGTTTATATTCTAACAATTTTTCTTCGAACCAATAATTATTAAGATCAGTCGCATAATAGTAAATTATTTCTGGAGAAAGTATTTTATTTATATAATTAAAAGTTGGTAAGCAAGAAAGTGCATCTCCTATTCCACCTCCTGTATTAATAAATAAAATTTTATTAATTTTTTCTCTCAATTAATTAATTTTCTTTTCTAAACTTGATTTTATAACTTCTAAGAATTGGTTTGTTGTTAAATATTTATTGGATGGACCTATCAATATAGCTAAATCTTTAGTCATATTTCCACTTTCAACTGTTGAAACACATACCTCTTCTAAATTATTTGCGAAGTTAATTAGTTCCTCATTGTTATCCAATTTTCCTCTGTGGGCAAGTCCTCTAGTCCACGCAAAAATTGAAGCAATAGGATTTGTAGATGTTTCTTTACCCTGTTGATGCATTCTAAAATGTCTGGTTACAGTCCCATGAGCTGCCTCTGCCTCCATGGTTTTTCCATCTGGTGCAAGCAAAACACTAGTCATCAGACCTAAAGAACCATATCCTTGAGCCACAGTATCAGATTGTACATCTCCATCATAATTTTTACATGCCCAAATATATTTGCCCTGCCATTTCATTGCGCATGCCACCATGTCGTCAATTAATCTATGCTCGTAAGATATTCCATTTTTTTGAAAATCACTTTTAAAGTTTTTTTCGAAAACATCTTGAAAAATATCTTTAAAACGGCCATCATATTTTTTCAATATAGTATTTTTTGTTGATAGATATACAGGCCATTTTTTAATTAAACCATAATTGAAACAAGATTTTGCAAAATCCTCTATTGATTTATCTAAATTATACATTGACAAGGCAATACCCGGTCCTGGAAAATTAAATACCTCATATTTTTTTTCATCACTTCCATCATCCGATGTCCACTTAACTTCTAATTTTCCTTTTCCCGGCACCAAAAAGTCTGTTGCTCTATATTGATCACCAAAGGCATGTCTTCCAATTATTAAAGGGTCTGTCCAAGATGGAACAAGTTTTGGAATATTTTTACAAATTATTGGCTCCCTAAACACTGTACCACCAATAATATTTCTTATTGTCCCGTTAGGAGATCTCCACATTTTTTTTAAATTAAATTCTTTAACTCTTGACTCATCAGGAGTAATTGTTGCACATTTTATTCCGACCCCAATTTTCTTTATGGCATTAGCACAATCGATAGTAATTTTATCGTTAGTATCATCTCTGCTTCTCATCCCAAGATCATAGTATTCAATACCTAAATCTAAGTATGGCAAAATAAGTTTATTTTTAATGAATTCCCATATCACTCTGGTCATTTCATCGCCATCTAACTCAACAATGGGATTTTTTACCTTAATTTTGCTCATTTTTTGATGTATCTTAATAATTGAATTTATTCTTTTTATATACATATTAATCCAAAATTATCAATTGAACGATTATGATAGATAAAATTTTTCCAAAGATTCACAACGAGGGCTATAAATTTATAGCAATTTTTGTAATAGCTACGATAATTCTATATTTCATACATGGTTTTCTAGGCTTCGTAGGTTTTGTTTTGAGTATTTGGTGTTATTATTTTTTTAGAGATCCAGAGAGAATTTCAATAAATGATGAAAAATATTTAACAAGTCCTGCTGATGGATTGGTTTTGCAAGTCTTAGATACAAATGGTCCAAAAGAATTAGGTCTTGAAAACAAAAAATTTAAAAAAGTAAGTATATTTATGAATGTATTTGACTGCCATGTAAATAGATCACCATGTTCAGGAAAAATAGAAGATATTTTGTACAAACCTGGAAAATTTATAAATGCTTCACTTGATAAAGCAAGCGAGGATAATGAAAGAAATTATTATAAAATTAAAAATTCATATGGTGAAGATATTATAGTAGTTCAAATAGCTGGTTTAGTTGCACGCAGAATAGTAACAGATACATCTGTTGAAGAAAATGTTGATCAAGGATCTAGAATAGGCATGATTAGATTTGGAAGTAGAGCGGACTTATATTTTGAAAATTATGATCCATTAGTAAAGGTTAATCAAAGAGCGGTTGCTGGAGAAACATTAATCGCTAAAAGATAAATGGAATACCCCAAAAAAAATATAAAATTAGTTTCAAATAAAAATTCTAGAGTTATTCTACCAAATATTATGACTCTAGTTGGAGTATGTATTGGTTTAACTTCTATTAAATTTGCATTTGATGGAAAATTTGAATTATCAGTTATTGCAGTATTAATTGCTGCAATTATAGATGGATTAGATGGAAGAATAGCTAGATTAATTAAAGCCACATCAAAAGTTGGAAAAGAATTAGATTCATTAACTGATGTAATTAGTTTTGGGGTTGCACCAGCTTTTATAATGTATTTTTGGGCATTAGATAATATTGGGAGACTTGGTTGGCTAATATCTTTAATATATGTAGTTTGCGTTGCCTTAAGACTTGCAAGATTTAATGTTACTACAGGAGGTGAACCCTCATGGAGAGATAATTTTTTTGAAGGCATACCTTCGCCAGCAGGAGGAGTTTTAGTATTGATGCCATTAATTTACAGTTTTAGCGAGGTCCAATTTTTAATGATAAACAAAAATATAGTTGTTCCAACTTTATTTATTATCATTTCTATACTTTTAATCAGTAAAGTTCCTACATATTCTTTAAAAAGAATTGTAGTACCTAGAAGTACTTCAATATTTCTTTTATTTGGAATTATTTTATATTTTGGTTTATTACTAATATATACTTTTAATACAATTATAATTTCAGGAATAATTTATCTATTAATTATACCCGTAAGTTCAATTCATTTTTTATTCTTAAAAAAACAAAATAAAGAAAAAGATGATGGAATTGATCATCATGAAGATATTTTGTAATGAGTGAAAATGTAATAGTTTCTCTAGCAGACTCTAATTATTTTGAACTATTAGATGAGCTAGTAGATTCTATAAAACGATTTGATGAGAGTAAAAATATAGCCATTTGTATCTTAGATGCTGGTTTGACTGCATCTCAAAAAGAAATTTTGAGAAATAAAGTGGATGAAATTAAAGCTGCAGAGTGGGATATTGAAGTTCCAAAATCAAAAGTTAAAGATAAAGAGTGGTTAAAAAGTCAAGTTTCTAGAGCATTTCTTCCAAAATATTTCCCCAATTATAAAAAATATTTATGGATAGATTGTGATGCCTGGGTACAAGATTGGAGTTCAATAGATTTATTCTTTAGAGCTTGTGATAACGGAAAACTAGGCATTACTCAGACCATGACACCTGGTTATAGGATATTAAGTAATGTTAACTGGCTGTTTGGTAAATTGGCAATAATAAAATCTCAAAATTTTAAACATGCTATCAAATCTAAAATTGATATAAAGAAAGCTAGAAAGCTAGCATTTGCTCCACATATTAATATTGGTGTTTTTTCTTTAGAAAAAAATTCTAGTTGCTGGAATGTATGGCAAAAAAATTTAAAAACCACACTTAGCAATGGCGAAATATTTGGTTCAGAGCAACTAGCAATAAATATATGCGTATATATTGATAATGTGGATGTTGAATTTCTTCCGCACAATTGTAATTGGTTAGCTAGTAATTTGCTACCAAAGTTTGATGAAGAGAAAAAAATTTTTGTTGAACCTTTTTTACCAAATAATAAAATTGGAATAATACATTTGGCTAGCGGTATTAAAGTAAAGGGTAAAGATATGAGAAACGAGAAAAATCTAGAGATAGAATTAAATAATTTGGATAATAATAAAATCTCAAAATCTTTAAGGTTCAAAACTAATTGAAAAAAAATAAAATCTCAAAAAATTGGATTAATAAGCAGAGAAGAGATATTTATGTTAGACAATCAAAAGTTGAAGGGTATAGATCAAGAGCCGTTTATAAATTAAAAGAAATTAACGAAAAATTTAAATTTTTAAAAAATAATATATCAGTAATAGATCTTGGAGCTGCACCTGGAAGCTGGTCTCAATATATATCAAGTAATTTAAGATGTAATAAGCATTTAGCAATAGATTTAAAAGAAATAGAAGAAATAAAGAATGTAAAAATTTTAAAAGGAGATTTTACAGATACTGAACAACAAAATAAAATTAATAATTATTTTGGTGAAAAAATTGACCTAATTATTTCAGATATGGCAGTCAACACTACGGGAAATAAAAATCTAGATTCTATGGTAACTGGAGAATTAGTTTTAGAAGCTTTGGATTTTGCTGTCAAAATAATGAAGCCAAATGGTTATTTTGTCTCAAAATTATTTATGGGAACTTCTTTTAATGAAATAATAGCATATTCCAAAAAAAATTTTGTAAAATTTAATGTTTATAAGCCTCCAGCAAGTAGAAAAGATTCTAAAGAAAGTTTTTTAATTTGCAAAAATTTAAGATAGATACTTTCATTTTTTTTAGAATCGTTTATATAAGGACATGGATCCTATCAAAGAAGCACTTACTTTCGACGATGTAACTTTAGCACCAAATTATTCTAAAATTTTACCTTCAGAAGTGAAGACAGATGTTCAATTATCAAAACACTTAAATATTTCTATACCTCTTGTAACTTCAGCAATGGATACTGTAACAGAGTCTAATATGGCTATTTCAATCGGTAAAAAGGGCGGAATAGGTGTTATACATAGAAATTTATCAATAAATGATCAGATAAAAGAAATAAGAAAAGTAAAAGCAAAAAAAATGTTAGTTGGTGCAGCAGTTGGCGCTAGTATAAACGAAAACATTAGAGCTCAAAAGGTTTTAAAAGAAAATATTGATTTAATTGTTGTTGATACAGCTCATGGTCACACAAAAAAAGTAGCCGAAATAATAAAAAAAATTAAAAAAATGAAACCGACTAAAACAGCTTTATGTGCAGGTAATATTGCTACAGCAGAAGCGGCTAAATTTCTGATTAAGCAAGGAGTAGATATTATAAAAGTTGGAATTGGACCGGGATCTATATGCACTACAAGATTAGTTGCGGGGATAGGAGTTCCGCAGTTAAGTGCAATTTTAGATGTAAAAAGGGGTATGGGCAAAAGTAAAACAACATTAATAGCTGATGGAGGTATCAAATTCTCTGGGGATATTGCAAAAGCACTTGCTGCTGGAGCAGATGCAGTGATGATTGGGTCATTATTTGCAGGAACAGATCAGGCTCCAGGTAGAATTATAAAAAGAGGTGGTAAATTATTTAAAAGTTTTAGGGGAATGGGGTCTATCGGAGCAATGAACAAAGGTTCGGCAGATAGATATTTTCAATCTAAACAAAAACATACTTCAAAATATGTAGCTGAAGGTGTCGAAGGATTTGTCAAATACAAAGGAACAGTTGAAAAAATCATCTACCAGTTAGTAGGTGGTTTAAAATCATCAATGGGATACTTAGGTGCAAAAAGAGTTAAGGATCTTAGAAAAAAACCAAAATTTGTCAAAATTACTAAAGCAGGTTTTTATGAAAGTATGGTACATAACATAGACGAAATAAAAAGATGATAAAAAAAATTACCTTAGTAATAATTTTATTTTTTAATTTAATTTTCAATGTTAATGCTGATGAAGTTAATTTTTTTGATGAAGCAAAAAATCTTTTTGAAAATGAAAAATATGAAGACTCAAAATTTTTATTTCAAAGAAATATTGTATACAATCCCAAAGATTCAAAGTCGTATCTATATTTAGCAAAAATATTTAAAAACGAAGAAAATAAAAAAGAACTTGAGAAAAATATAAATACAGTCTTACTACTCGAGCCAAACAATGAAGAGGCGATGTATCTATTAATAGATATTGAGTTGGAAAGATCTAATTTTTCTAAAGCAGAGGAACTTAGAGAAGACTTTAAAAAAATATGCTCAAACCTTTGTGATAAAATTGCATCTATCAACAAACGCCTAAAAGAGTTTGAAAAAAAAGATGCGTCTTGAAAATAATCTAGATAAAATTTTAATAATCGATTTTGGGTCTCAGTTTACACAATTAATTGCAAGAAAAGTAAGAGAATTAAATATTTTTTGTGAAATTATAAGCCACAACAAACTTAAAGGCTACAAAACTGAAAAAAATGTTAAAGGTATCATTTTATCAGGTGGACCGTTAAATGTTTATCAAAATAAAAAAGTTAAATTCAATAAAAGTATATTAAGCTTAAATATTCCAATTTTAGGTATTTGTTTTGGCCACCAGATAATTTCAAAAGAATTAGGAGGCAAGGTAAAACGAGCAAAATCAAGAGAATTTGGTTTAGCAAAAGTTACAAATTTAAAAAAAAGTGCTTTAACTGAAAATTTTTTTTCAAAAAAATCTACCAATGTATGGATGAGTCATGGAGATGAGGTAATTAAATTACCTAAAGGCTTTAAAGTTATAGCAAAATCATCAAATTCTAAATTATGCATGATAGAAAATACAAAAAAAAAAATATATGGCATACAGTTTCACCCAGAGGTTTCTCACACAGTTAAAGGCAAAATACTATTAAAAAATTTTGTTGTTAGAATTTGTAAAATTAAAAAAAATTGGACATCAAAAAATCAAAAGTCCAAACTTATACAGCAAATTAAAGAACAAGTTGGAAATTCTAAAGTAATTTGTGCATTATCTGGTGGAGTAGATAGTAGTGTAGTAGCAAAATTAATTAGTAATGCGATTGGAAAAAACTTAACTTGTATATTCGTTAATACTGGTCTGCTCAGAAAAAATGAAGAACAACAAGTAGTGAATACTTTTCGAAAAAAATTTAAATTGAATTTAATGTATGTAAATGCTGAACAATTATTCATAAGCAAATTAAAAAATGTAACTGATCCAGAAAAAAAAAGAAAAATTATTGGAAATTTATTTATAAAACTTTTTGAAAAATATGCAAAAAAAATAAAAAATGTGAAATTTCTAGCTCAGGGAACTCTATACCCTGATTTAATCGAAAGTAAGTCTGTTACAGGAAGTCGAACTTCAAAAATTAAGTCTCATCATAATGTTGGTGGTTTGCCAAAACGAATGAAATTAAAATTAGTTGAGCCATTGAAGTATTTATTTAAAGATGAAGTTAGAATGTTAGGTCTAGAATTAAATTTAAGTAAAGAAATTATTTCTAGACATCCTTTTCCTGGTCCTGGTTTAGCTATTAGAATGCCTGGTACGATTACTAAAGAAAAAATAAAAATTTTAAAAGAAGCAGACAATTATTTTATAAGTGCATTAAGAGAGCACAATCTTTATCATAAGATATGGCAGGCTTATGCTGCATTACTGCCTGTCAAAACAGTTGGTGTAATGGGGGACAATAGAACCTATGAATATTTATGTTTACTCAGAGCAATAACATCTGAAGATGGAATGACAGCAGATTATTTTCAATTTAATAAATCATTTATGCAAATAGTATCGAATAAAATTGTTAATAATATTGAAGGTATAAATAGGGTAGTTTATGATGTGACCTCTAAACCACCAAGTACTATTGAACTAGAATAGAAATAAATTATAGTTTTTTCTATGAAATATTTGCACACAATGATCAGAATATCTAGTATTGAAGAGTCATTAAAATTTTTTTGTGATGGACTTGGTTTAAAAGAGACAAAAAGGATGGAAAATGAAAAAGGCAGATATACATTAATTTTCTTAGCTGCACCAAACGACAAAAATGCGGAAATTGAACTAACTTATAATTGGGACGGCGATAACTTAGGTGATGGATCTAGAAATTTTGGTCACTTAGCTTATAGAGTTAAAAATATATACGAAGTATGCCAAAGATTAATGGATATGGGTTATACAATTAATAGACCACCTAGAGACGGTCATATGGCATTTGTGAAATCACCAGATAAAATATCAATAGAAATACTTCAGGAAGGTAATCTTCCCCCTAAAGAGCCTTGGTCGTCGATGGAAAATACTGGAACTTGGTAATATTAGAAATACTTTATATATTTTTCATTAATATTTAAAATTTCTAAATCGACTAGCCCACCTATTACTAATTGAATAGCAACCAATAGTATAAATCCTAAACCTACGTATGCTATCCATAAATGTTTTTGTATATAATTTGCTAAATAAGTAGCTAAAGCTCCAGTAAGAACTACTGATAGTACTAAGCCAAAAATCATAAAACCAAAATTACCTTTGGCTGCACCCACAACTCCAATAACGTTATCAAAACTAATCGTAATATCTGCAAATAATACTTTGTAAATACTTTTGATAAATGAAGGTTCCATGGATTTCTTCTTGGGTGATTTAATTTTTTGAATTTCAAATAAATCTTTTCTTAAGTCGTTAACAATCCAAATTAAAAGTAATCCTCCAAGAATTTTAATGAAGTAAAATTTAAATAAATATGTTGCAAATATTGCAAATATAACTTTGAAAACTAACGCTCCAACTACTCCCCAAAATATTATTTTTTTTCTATTTTTTGGGACAAAATTGGCTGCAATCAATCCTATTATTATTGCATTATCTGCCGCAAGAATAATATCTATAAATATAATTTGCAGTAAAATGAGTGATTGTTCTATCAAGATGCTCTTATAATAGTAATTATTTATTATTTTTCAATAAACATCAAAAATTTCTATTGATTTAAGTTTTAATACATAATGAGATATGTTTTTAAAAAATATGGAGGATTTATGAAACTTTTCAAAATTTTGCTCTCTGTTTTATTTTCTGTTCTTTTAACTGCTAATGCTTTTGCTACAGAAAAATGGGATATGGCGCTAGCATATGGTGCAAGCAATTTCCATTCTGCTAATGCAGCTGAATTTGCTAAAAATGTCTCAGAAAAAAGTGGGGGAAAATTAACAATAGTAACTCACCCAGGTGGATCTCTATTTAAAGGTGGAGAGATATTTAGGGCTGTTAGAACTGGACAAGCTCAAATTGGTGAGAGATTTATGTCGGCTCTAGGTAAAGAGGATCCGTTATTAGAGATTGATTCACAACCATTTCTTGCGACATCTTATGATGATGCTATGAAACTGTATCAAGCATCTAAGCCTGCAATAATCAAAGGTTTAGATCAAAAAGGTCTTGTATTTTTATATGCTGTACCGTGGCCTGCACAAGGTCTTTATAGTAAAAAAGAAATTAACAGTGTTGCCGATTTAAAAGGTTTAAAATTTAGAGCGTATAATTCTGCAACTATTAGAATGGCTGAGTTGACAGGTATGGCACCTACAAAAATTGAAGCAGCTGAAATAAGCCAAGCATTCTCAACTGGTGCTGTTGAGAGTATGATTACTTCACCAACTACTGGTAAGAACAGTAAAATTTGGGAAAATGGAGTAAAGTATTTTTATGATATTGCAGCTTGGTTTCCAAAAAATATGATTGTAGCTCATAGAGGTTCTTGGAATAAGTTAGATAAAGCTACACAAAAAATGATAATGGAAGAGGCGGCAGTTGCTGAGAAAAAAGGTTGGGCACTTTCAAAAAAAGGAAATGTTGCTGATAAAAAAGCTCTAGCTGATGCTGGAATGAAAGTCGGTAAAGTAAATGCAGCACTTGAAAGTCATTTCAAAAAAGTTGGTGCTACAATGGCAGAAGAATGGAAGAAAAAAGCTGGCGATAGAGGTGCTAGTGTTCTTGCTACTTATAATTAAATCATTACAATTAAAAAGGCCGTATTAAACGGCCTTTTTATATGTTTACTAAAGTTAATAAATTTTTAAATAATCTTTATAGTTACTCAGGCTATATCGCTGCATTCTTTCTCATTTTGGTTGCAGTTTTTATTTTAATTGGAATTTCATCCAGAATATTCGGTTTTTATATTAGAGGATTAGCTGAATATTCTGGATATTGTATGGCTGCCTCATCTTTTTTTGCTTTATCTTATACTTTCGTAGAAGGCGGTCACATTAGAATTACTTTATTTTTAGAAAAAGCTACTGGAATTAAAAAAAGATTTTTGGAATTATGGAGTTTAATTGTTGCTGCTATATTTTCTGGTTATCTAGCATTTTATTTTTTGAAAATGCTAAAAATATCCTATGAATTTCAGGAGAGAAGTGAAGGAGCTGACGAAATTTTAATTTGGATACCACAAACTAGCGTTGCCTTAGGATCACTAATATTTTTCATATGTGTATCTCATCAATTAGTTTTGAAAATACAAACAAAAAAAAATGACTGAAATTTTACTTACTATATTTTTCATAAGTGTTCTCTTGATATTTTTAAGCTCAGGAATTTGGGTTGCTATAAGTATGGTTGGCGTTTCATCTATAGGAATGATGCTGTTCACCACAAGGCCAGTTGGTGATGCGATGGCAACAACTATTTGGGGAGCCTCATCCTCATGGACTTTAACTGCACTTCCTTTATTTGTTTGGATGGGTGAAATTTTATTTCGGACGAAGTTATCTGAAAATTTATTTGAAGGATTGTCCCCATGGATGCAGAAACTACCCGGTGGTTTAGTGCATGTTAATGTAGTTGGATGTGCTTTATTTGCAGCTATTTCAGGATCTTCTGCAGCAACTGTGGCTACAGTAGGAAAAATGTCTATTCCAGAACTAAGAAAAAGAAAATATCCAGAGAGTATTCTACTTGGAAGTTTAGCTGGTTCAGGAACGCTGGGTCTTCTAATTCCACCTTCAATTATTTTAATTATTTATGGTGTGACTGTCCAAGAGTCGATAGCAAAACTATTTATTGCAGGAATTGTACCAGGAATAATGATTGCGTTGATCTTTATGACATATGTAATGATTTGGTCTTTAATAAATAAAAAATCCATGCCTACTTTTAAAAAAGACTTCTCACTTATGGAAAAGGTAAAGAAATCAGGAAAACTGATACCTGTAATATTATTAATAGTTTCAGTTATTGGCTCAATTTATACTGGTATAGCAACTGCAACTGAAGCAGCTTCTTTGGGTGTAGTAGGTGCATTAATTTTGTCATACTTTCAAAAGAGTTTGTCTTTAAAAACATTTAAAGAGTCACTCTTGGGCGCTACTAAAACTTCTTGTATGATAGCTTTTATATTAGCAGGAGCCACTTTTTTGTCTTTGGCAATGGGATTTACGGGATTACCTAGAAATCTTGCTCTATGGATTGATGGAATGGAACTTTCTCCATATGTTTTAATTTTTGTTTTAATGATATTTTATATAATTCTTGGAATGTTTCTTGATGGTATCTCTGCTGTAGTTTTAACAATGGCTATAATTGAACCAATGATTAGACAAGCAGGTTTTGATATGATTTGGTTTGGTGTTTTTCTAGTTATTGTTGTCGAAATGGCTCAGATCACACCGCCGGTTGGTTTTAATCTTTTTGTTCTTCAGGGTATGGCAAATAAAGATATGGGTTATATAGCAAGAAGCGCATTTCCACTCTTCTTGCTAATGATTTTTGCTGTTATCTTGGTTGTGATATTTCCAGAAATTGCTCTTTGGATGCCTGAGCAAATGATTAAAAATATAAACTAGTATTTTGATTTTTTAGATCCGTCTATAACACCCTTTAGCTGATTGTATTCCTCACAATTACATCCCTCTAGAACACTCAATCTTTCTTTTGCTAAATTCATCCTATTTGTTGCAACATATAATTCTCCAAGATATTCATTAATTCCTATATGCTTTGGCTCAATCGCTAAACCTTGAAGATAATATTTCTCACCATTTTCAAAATCACCAGTTTTTCTTGTTGCAAATCCAAGATAGTTTAATGTGTCTGCTTTATTTGGCTTCATCTTATTTGACTTTACTAAAAATTTAATTGCTCTTTCGTATCTTTTAATTGCTTTCTCTGTTTTACCTTTTTTTTCTAATTTTTTTGCAGCTTTAATCAATTTCACTGCCTTATCATAATGGCTTTCTGTTGATCCAGAATCACTACTAGATCCAGCAGCAAAAGATTTTCCTGTTAAAAAAATTAAAAAGAAAATTGAAAAAAATATTTGCTTTATCATTATTTAAATTTCCTTAAGTTAGTTAGTGTTTTTAGTTCTAAGCCATTATCTATTAAATTATTTTTTATAGATATAGCTGTAGCTAATGAACTCTCATTATCCCCATGTATGCACACAGAGTCTATTTCACAAGGTATTTGCTTTCCGCTGTGACAATTAATGGCTTGGTTCTGAACCATGCTTAAAACGTGGCTTTTTGCTTGATCTGGATCTGTAATAAGTGCATGAGGCTCTTTTCTAGATACTAAGTTTCCATTATCTTCATAATTTCTATCAGCAAAAATTTCACATGCTATCCTCATATCAAATATCTTTGCTGCCTCTTCCATCTTTGAACCTGTCGGTACCAAATAGATTAAATCTTTGTTAAAATTGCAGATTGATTTTGCAATGATAGTTGCAAGCTCAATATCTTCGCAAGCCATATTATTTAATGCTCCATGTGGTTTAATATGTGTAACGATCTCACCATGTTTTTCAGCTATATTTTGTAAAATTTCATACTGATCAATTAATAATTTATTTATTTCATCTGACGATAAATTTAGTCTTTTACGTCCAAAGTTTTCTGGATCATTAAATGATGGATGTGCACCTATGCTAACACCATTTTTCTTACAAATTTTTACAACTTGGTTCATGCTTTCTTCATCACCAGCATGATAACCACAAGCAACATTAGCTGAATTGACAATTTCCAGTAATTTTGGATCATTTTCATCTGAATGATGCTTTGATTTTTCACCTAAATCACAATTGATATTAATTTCCATACTAATAAATCATAAGTATAACATGGTATGATAAAAAATATATTAAATCTTGGTGACGCAGCTTTGTATTGCGACTTCGGAAGCGATGTAAATCAAGAAATTAATTCAAATGTTATCAAATATTTTTACCGTATAAAAAAATTAAATTTAAGAGGTATTACAAACTTAACTCCATCTTATAATAAATTAATAATCTCATATGATTTAAATATACATTCTTTTTTATCTTTAAAAAAAAAAATTGAAAATATAGAGATTAAAGAAAACAATAAATTAGAAAAAAACTTAATCAAAATTCCTGTGTGTTGTGATAATAATTTTGCATTAGATATTAAAAGAGTTGAAAATAAACTAAAATTAAAATCAGAAATAATCCTAGAAAAATTTTTTAGCAAAAATTACTTTTGTTATATGACAGGATTTGTGGCTGGCATGCCTTTTCTTGGAGATCTTAACCAGGAAATGAGATTAAAAAGATTAGAAACACCAAGAGTTAAAGTTCCAAAAGGTTCAGTTGGAATAACAGAACAATTTTGTAACATATACACTTTTGAAACACCTGGGGGATGGAATATTTTGGGAAATACACCACAAAATATTTTCGATACATCTAATCAATCAAACCCTAATCTTGTTAATCCAGGTGACACAATAAAATTTTATAGAATAACTTTAGATCAATATAATGAAATCAAAAGATAGAAACTACTTTAAAATTTTAAGAGCTGGTATCAACACCACATATCAAGACTTAGGAAGAAATAATTTATACCATATTGGTATTCCTTTTAGTGGAGCGATGGATAAAAGAAATTTTCAATTGTTAAACTCACTTCTACAAAATGATTACAATTCACCTGTAATAGAATTTGCTTATCAAGGCCCGCATTTGAAGTATTTTGGAAAAGATATTTTTTTTTGTATTTCTGGAAATGTATCATTTAAAATTATAACAAAAGAGGGTGTTATTGATGGTAATTCCTACCAATGTTATTTGTTAAAAAATGGTGATGAGGTCGATATCCATTCAACCAACAAGTCTGTTTATGGATATTTTTCGATTAATGGAACTTTTGGTGTTGATTATTATTGGGGAAGCTGTTCAATAAATACACAAGCTCAAATTGGACCAAATAACGGGAATAAATTTTCTAAAGATTTAGAAATTGAAATAATTGATATTAATAATTCTTTTAACAAAAGAAAACTTGATTACTTAGGTAGCACTATTGAAAATATAAGGGTCATTAAAGGCACAAACTATGATTATTTTTCTGAGTCTTCACAAAATAAATTCTTTAAAGAAAGTTTTAAAATTACAAAACTTTCAGACAGGATGGGTATGAGATTAGAAGGTCCAAAAATTGAAAATATCGTTGATCCTAATATAAAATCTGAAGGTTTGGTAAAAGGTGTAATTCAAATAACATCTGCTGGAGATCCAATAATAATGTTATCAGATCATGGAACTATTGGTGGATATCCGAAGATTGCAACTGTCATTTCTGCTGACTATGATCGACTGGTACAATTAACACCAGGATCTAATATTAAATTTAAAGATGTAAGCTTAGAGGATGCTGAAACATTATATAAACTTTATCAGATGGAGACTAATAATCTTATTTCTCAAATTAAATGAATTTAATTACAAAATTACCAGGGCCGCTTTTGATTTTTTTTGGTGCTTTCAGTTTAAGTTTTGGAGGGTTGATAGTCAAATCTTTCGAAGGTTCCACTCTATGGCAGATTCTATTTTGGAGATCAGTTTTTTTTATAATTGTAGTTCTGATTTTTCTAATTATTAGTTATAAGCAAAATTTTATTTTAGCATTTTATAAATCTGGAATCCCTGGTCTTATTGGAGGCATTATACTTGCATGTGGTTTTAGTGGTTATGTTTTTGCTATGTATAATACTACTGTAGCAAATACTAATTTTATAATTCAAACCCAAACATTATTTTTAGCTATCTTTGGATATATTTTTTTAAAAGAAAAAATAAATTTAATAACATTAACTTCTATAGTTTTAGCAATTTCAGGAATAATTTTGATGGTTGGAAGCTCATTAACAGTTGGACAAATGAGTGGAAATATTGCTGCTTTTATTATGCCAATATCATTCGCAACATTAATTTTAATAGTTAGAAAATTTCCAAGTGTAGATATGGTTCCATTACAATTTATTGCAGGCGTTATTGCTTTGATCATTGCATATTTTATGTCTAAAACGATCTTTATATCTTTAAATGATATTTTTTTGGGATTTTTAGCCGGTTTTTTCCAACTTGGTTTTGGTTTTATTTTTATTACAATTGGTGCAAGATCTACACCTTCAGCCTTAGTTGGAATCATAATGTTATCAGAGGCAGTTTTAGGACCTTTTTGGGCGTGGATGTTTATAAATGAAAATCCTCCAACCAGCGTTTTAATTGGTGGTTTAATAGTGATATTTGCAGTTTTAATACAATTTCTTTCACTTATGAAAAAAAAAAGTGCAACAAATTAGAGCTATAAATTTATATTAGTTATGTTATAAGAATTTATACGGGAGAGACTACTTTTGTAGCGCCGAAGGAGCAACCACCCCGGAAACTCTCAGGCAAATGGACCGTACATATTAACTCTGGAAAGAGAATTATTCTCGCCGAAGGAGCAAATCTCTCAGGCAAAAAGACAGAGGGGGCATAAAGAGTTAATATGAGTATAAAAAAAACATCGTTAAATAATCTCCACATCAAGTATGGCGCAAAGCTTGTAGAGTTTGCTGGATATCAAATGCCCATCCAATATAAAGATGGAATTATACAAGAGCATAAATACACACGTTCGCATTCTGGTATTTTTGATGTTTCTCATATGGGTCAATTATTTATATCGGGTGGTGATGATCTTACAAATGATCTTGAGAAGATTTTTCCTGCGGATTTGAAAAAATTGAAAACTAATCAAAGTAAGTATTCATTTTTAATGAATAACAAAGGAGGAATTCAGGACGATCTGATAATTACCAAAACATCTGATGGATTTTTAATTATCTTGAATGCTGCATGCAAGTATAATGATTATGAAGTAATAAAATCTAAACTTGATAATCAATATAAATTAAATCTTGACGAGTCATTGTCATTAATTGCATTGCAGGGCCCCGAAGCAAAAAATGTTTTAAATAAAGTTATACCTGGTTGTGACAGTCTAAAATTTATGAACGGAAACAACTATGTCTATAACAATAAAAAAGTATACATAACTAGATCAGGATATACTGGTGAGGATGGATTTGAAATTTCTATAAAAAATAGTGATGCTGAAACTTTTGTAGAAAGTTTGATAGAAAATGGATCTAAATTGATTGGTTTAGGAGCAAGAGATACATTAAGAATGGAAGCTGGACTCTGCCTGTATGGAAATGATTTAGACAACGATACAAGTCCTATCGAAGCTAATTTAAAATGGGCAATACCAAAAAGTAGAATTGAAACAGAGTTTGTTGGATCAGAAGTTTTAAAAAACCAATTTCAAAGCGGAGTAAAAAAATTGAGAGTTGGCATAAAACCAGACAGCAAAGTAATTGCTAGAGGAAATACTAAAATTTACAATGATAAAAATCAAGAAATTGGGAAAGTAACAAGTGGCACATTTGGACCGAGCGTTGAACATCCAATAGCAATGGGATATGTCGATAATAGTTATTCAACTGTAAATACAAAAATATTTCTTGAAGTTAGAGGAAAAAAAATTCCTGCAAATATTTGTAACTTACCGTTTTATAAAAAAAATTACGTAAAAGGGGAAATTAATGTCTGAGGTTAAATATTCAAAAGAACATGAGTGGATTAAACTAGATGGAGAAGAAGCTACGATTGGAATAACTAAGCATGCAACAGAAATGCTTGGGGATATAGTATTTGCTGAACTCCCAGAGAAAGGTTCAAATGTTGATAAAGATGGAACTGCTGGAGTGGTTGAGTCAACGAAAGCTGCTAGTGATGTTTACACTCCTGTTAGTGGAGAAGTTATAGATACAAATCAAATGATAGTTGATGATCCATCAAAAATAAATGAAGACCCAGAAGAGTCTGCGTGGTTTTTTAAACTTAAAATAAAAGACAAATCTGAAATGGATACTCTTATGAGTAAAGAAGAATATGAAAAATTTGCAAAGGAGACGTCAGCATAATGTTACCAAATTCAGAAAAAGATTTTATAAAAAGACACATTGGACCTTCTAAAGAAGACCAATCAAAAATGTTAAAAGAATTAAATTATCAATCAATAGATGATTTAATGAATAACACTGTTCCAGAAAAAATAATGTTTAAAGGTGAGCTTAATATCGGAGAGTCTAATTCAGAATATGAGGCGTTAAGAAAATTAAGAGCAATTTCAAAAAAAAATTATGTTTACTCAAATTTTATTGGAATGGGTTATTATGGAACTTATACGCCATACGTAATTTTAAGAAATATTTTGGAAAATCCAGGTTGGTATACATCATATACACCTTATCAGCCTGAAGTAGCTCAAGGAAGACTTGAGATGTTATTAAACTTTCAACAAATGATAGTAGATTTTACTGGAATGGATATCGCTAATGCTTCTTTATTGGATGAAGGTACAGCAGCAGCAGAAGCTATGGGTCTTAGTCATAGATTAAATAAAAAAGATAGTAATTTAGTTTTTGTATCTGAGGATTGCCATCCTCAAACAATAAATGTAATTCAAACTAGAGCTGAACCAATGGGTTTAAAAGTTTTAGTTGGAAAAGAAGATGAAGTTTTAGACCAATTAAAAGAAGATCTAGTTTGTGGAATTTTACAATATCCCGGAACTTTAGGAGATATTAAAGACCCAAGTGAAGCAATTAGCAAAATTCATAAAAAAAATGGTAAGGCTGTATTAGCATGTGATTTATTAGCTTTGGCAAAATTAAAAACACCAAGAGAACTTGGTGCTGATATAGCAGTAGGAAGCTCTCAGCGATTTGGAATTCCAATGGGGTATGGAGGTCCACATGCAGCATTTTTTGCAACTAAAGACGAGTATAAGAGATCGATGCCTGGTAGAATTGTTGGTGTGTCAATTGATAGACATGGTAACAAGGCATACAGATTATCTCTACAAACTAGAGAGCAACACATCAGAAGAGATAAGGCGACAAGCAACATTTGCACTGCCCAAGCTTTATTAGCAATTGTTTCAGCTGCATATGCTATTTATCATGGTCCAGATGGAATTAAAAATATTTCTGAAAGAGTTTCTCAATTAGCAAAAAGTTTTGCTGATAAAATAAAACAGTCAGGTTATGAAATTTATTCTGATTATTTTTTTGATACTGTTACAATTATTACTAAAGAAAAGACTGATCAAATTTATAAAAATGCTCTAAATCAGAAAGTTAATATACGAAAAGTAAATTCTGAAATGCTTGCTGTCTCTTTCGATGAAAGAAAAAACGTTTATAGAGTAAATCAATTATTAAAAATTTTTAATGCTGCAGAATCAATCAAAAAAGAGGATCCTTCAGTTAAATTACCTAATTTACCAAAAAATTTATTAAGAACTTCAAAATATTTAGAGCATCCAATTTTTAACTTATATCATTCAGAAACTGAAATGCTTAGATATCTTAAAAAGCTAGAGGATAAGGATATAGCATTGAATAGAACTATGATAGCACTTGGTTCGTGCACAATGAAGTTAAATGCTGCTGCTGAAATGATCCCAATTTCTTGGAAAGAATTTGCAGAACCTCATCCTTTTGTTCCAGTTGAACAAATGGAAGGTTTTAGAGATTTGTTTACTGATTTAAAAAATTGGTTGAGATCTATAACAGGTTTTTCTGGTGTTTCTCTACAACCTAATGCAGGCGCTCAAGGAGAATATGCAGGTCTAATGGTTATAAGAAAGTATCACTTAGATAGAGATGAAGCTCATCGTGATATATGTTTAATCCCAAGTTCGGCACATGGTACTAATCCAGCAAGCGCACAAATGGTTGGAATGAAAGTCGTTGTTGTTAATTGTGATAAAGAGGGAAATGTAGATTTCGATGATTTAAAGAAAAAAGTAGAGCAACATTCAGAAAATCTTGCAGCTTTAATGGTTACTTACCCATCTACCCATGGAGTATTTGAGGAAAAAATAACTGATATTTGTGAGTTAGTTCATAAATATGGTGGACAGGTCTATATGGATGGAGCAAATTTAAATGCCCTTGTTGGAGTTGCAAAGCCTGGAAATTTTGGTCCAGATGTTTGTCATATTAATCTGCATAAAACATTTTGTATTCCTCACGGAGGTGGTGGACCTGGAATGGGACCTATAGCTTGTAAAAAACATTTACAAGTTTATCTACCTAATCATCCAGTAATAAAAGATTGCGGACCAACAAGTGGAATTGGAGCAGTATCAGCAGCTCCTTGGGGTAGCTCAAGTATTCTATCAATCTCTTGGATGTATATTAAAATGATGGGATCAGCAGGATTAAAGCTTGCTACTCAAGTTGCAATTTTAAACGCAAATTATATTGCTCACAGACTAAAAGATCACTTTCCGATTTTGTATAAAGGTGCAAATGGCAATGTTGCACATGAGTGCATAATTGATATTAGAAATATTAAATCTGAAACAGGAGTAACAGAAGAAGATATCGCTAAAAGAATGATAGATTTTGGATTTCACGCACCAACTATGTCATGGCCTGTTGCCGGCACTATGATGATAGAGCCAACCGAAAGTGAAGGGTTATCAGAAATAGACAGATTTTGTGACACTTTAATTAAGATTAAACAAGAAATTGAAAAAATTAAATCAGGTGAATTTGATAAAATTGATAATCCAATTAAAAATGCTCCTCACACTGATACTGAATTATCATCAGATGTATGGGAACATAAATATTCAAGACAAGAAGCAGCCTATCCTGCAAGTTTTCTAAAACAAAATAAATTTTGGCCTCCAGTTGCTCGGGTAGACAATGTTTATGGAGATAAAAATATATTCTGCACATGTCCAAGCATGGATGAATTTAAAGAAGACGCAGCATAGCCTTAATGCGAATTGGAGTAATTGGATCAGGAATCTCTGGTTTATCAGCAGCACAAAAGCTTTCCAAAAAACACCATGTTGATTTATTTGAAAGTGAAGATCATTTTGGTGGTCATTCATATACCTTAGATACTTTAATTAATGGTAAAAAAGTTCCTGTAGATATTGGCTTTATTGTTTTTAATCATGAAACTTATCCAAATCTTATAAATTTTTTTAACGAATTAAAAATTGAAATTGAAAAAAGCGATATGTCATTTTCTGTTTCTGTAAAAGATACAAATTATGAATATTGTGGCAGAGGTTTAAACGGAATTTTTGCAAACAAATCTAATCTTTTTAATTTAAAATTTTTAAAAATGTTTTTTGATATTATAAATTTCTACAAAAAGTGTGATCAAATTAAAAGTTTAAATGAAGAGATTACTCTTGGTGAATTTCTTGAAAAAAATAAATGGTCAAAAAATTTTATTAATTTTCATCTAATCCCAATGGTTTCTGCTATCTGGTCTATGCCACCAGTAGAAGCAAATCAAATGCCAATTAAATTTTTCTTAAAATTTTTTCAAAATCATGGACTTTTTAAATTAAAAAATAGACCGCAATGGTACACAGTCACAAAAAGAAGCAGAACTTATGTAGAGAAAGTATTAACTCAAATAAGTGGAGAATATTTTAAAAATTATAAAATTAGTTCGATAAAAAGAAATAAAATTGGTGTTCAAGTATATTACGGTGCTAGCAACGAATTTTTTGACTATGATAAAGTTGTTATCGCTACTCATGCAGATGATGCATTGAAAATTTTGAGTGAGCCGAGTGAGGATGAAAAAAAAATACTATCAAATTTCAAATATAAATCAAATCTAGCAGTAATACATACTGATGATGTATGTATGCCAAATAATAAAAAAGTTTGGTCTTCATGGAATTCCTCAGTTGATAAATCAGATATTAGTAAGACATCATTAACTTATTGGTTGAACTTATTACAAAATCTGAAAACAGAAAAAAATATTTTCTTAACCCTAAATCCTTTTTTTGAAATAGATCAAAAAAAAATCCTACAAAAAGTTACTTTTACTCACCCTTATTTTGATCAAGATGCTTTGAATAATCAAAAATTATTAAAAGAAATACAAAATAAAAGAAATGTATTGTTTTGTGGAAGTTATTTTGGTTACGGTTTTCATGAAGATGGAATAAAATCATCCATTAATATGATTGAAAACCTAAATGATTAAAAATTCCAATATTTACGAAGGTAAAGTAATTCATAAAAGATTTAAGCCAAAATATCACTTTTTTAAATACAACGTTTTCTCACTCTTTTTAGATCTTGATGAAATTAATTTGATACAAAAAAAAATTAAAATTTTTTCCAATAATAGTTTTAATATTTTAAGTTTTTATGACAAAGATCACGGACCTAGAGATGGTAGTGATTTAAAAGCCTGGGTTATAGATAATTTAAAATCAAACAACATTCAATTTGAAAACATAAAGGTAAAATTGCTTTGTTATCCTAGAATATTTGGTTACGTATTTAATCCATTAAGTATTTTTTTCGTTTATGATAATCATTCAAAAATTATAGCTATATTGTATGAAGTTAAAAATACATTTGGTGAGCAACATACTTATATATTTAAAGTCAACGACGAAAAAATAATTACAAATAGCTGTGAGAAGAAGTTTTTCGTTTCACCATTTATTGAAATGAAAAGTAAATATAATTTTAGAATCCTCAAACCTGAAAAAATGTTATCCGTAATAATTGATCAAAGTGATAAGGAGGGAAAATTGTTATATGCTTCACAAGACGGGGTTGCAAAAGAAATTAACAATAAAAATATGCTTATATCTTATATTTCTCACCCTTTAATGACCTTTAAAGTTATTGCCGCAATTCATTTTGAAGCATTAAAATTATGGTTAAAGGGAGTTAAGTTAGTTAAAAAAAACATAAAAATAAAAAATAATATTACGTTTGAAAAAAAATGAATTTTAATATTTTGTCAGATAAAATCGTATTTAATTCGCTAAAACTAATAAAGCATGGATTTCTTGAAATTCAAAATCATGATAGCAAAATATATAAGTTTGGTAATGAGAGTGAACAATTAAGAGCAAAGATTAAAATTAACAAACCTGGTTTAACACTTCAAATAATAAAATCGGGAAGCGTAGGACTTGCAGAAGCGTACATGCGAAATGAATTTGAAACAGACAATCTAACTAATCTAATAGAAATAACAGCTAAAAATATAAAAATTGTCTATAAATTTTCAGGTATTTTTGATTTATCAATGATTAATAAATTAAAGAGTATTTTCATAAAAAATAATAAGAGTAGAAGTAAGAAAAATATTTCAAAACATTATGATTTAGGAAATGATTTCTTTTCATTATGGTTGGATCCTTCACTTACTTATTCAAGTGCAATTTTTGAAAAACAAAAAGACGATTTATTTTCTGCTCAACTAAATAAATATAAAAAACTTACAGAATTAATAAAGCCAAACGTAGGAAATAAAATTTTAGAAATTGGCTGTGGCTGGGGTGGCTTTGCTGAATATGTAGGTAAAAATTATGATGTTAAATTAGATTGCATAACAATTTCTAAAAAGCAATTTGAATTTTCAAAAAAAAGAATATTTGAGAATGGATTGAATGAAAAAGTGAATATATTTTTGAAAGATTATAGAGATGTAAAAGACAAATACGACTCTATCGCATCTATAGAAATGATAGAAGCTGTTGGACAAAATTATTTAGTCAATTATTTTAAAAGTATTAAAAAAAATTTATCTGAGAATGGAAGGGCTGCCATACAAGCTATTACAATCGATGATAGTTTATTTGACAGATATAAAACCAAAGAAGACTTTATACAAAAATACATATTTCCTGGAGGTTTTTTGCCATCAAAAAGAAAATTATATGATTTATCTAGTAGCAACGGTTTAGAAATTAAAAAATATGAGTCATATGGCTCTCACTATTCCAATACCTTAAAAATATGGAGAGATGAATTCCTTAAAAAATGGGAAGAGATTTCAAAACATGGATTTGATAATAAATTTAAACGTATGTGGCATTTTTATTTGTCATATTGTGAAGCTGGGTTTAAATCAAAAAATATAGATTTAATTCAATTTTCCATGCAAAATAAAATTTAATATGATTAACAAAAAATTTTTTAAAGTATTTTTATTGATAATTTTTACAGGATTAATTACAAGCTGTATAAATAATCAATCTATGAAACCAGAAGATTTTAAAGATCGAAAACCAAGATTAATAATTGAAGAATATTTAAGCGGAAACGTCAAAGCTTGGGGTATACTACAAAACAGATCAGGTAGAGTTACAAGACAATTTTCAGCAGACCTAGACGGTAAGTGGGATGGCAAACAACTTATATTAGACGAAAAATTTATTTGGAATGATGGTGAAATACAAAATAGGCAATGGGTAATTGATAAAATTGATGAACATAATTACGAGGGAACTGCAGGCGATGTAGTTGGTAAGGCTAGGGGGTATTCATATGGCCCAGCATTTAAATTTGAGTATGTTTTGTTAGTTCCTGTGAAAGGAAAAAATATCAAAATTACCTTTGATGATTGGATATTTATGCAAGACGAAAGAGTAGCTATCAACAGAGCGAAAATGACAAAATTTGGAATTAAAGTCGCTGAATTGACTGTAATGTTTGTT
This sequence comes from uncultured Pelagibacteraceae bacterium, assembly GCA_902576815.1. Taxonomy (GTDB): domain Bacteria; phylum Pseudomonadota; class Alphaproteobacteria; order Pelagibacterales; family Pelagibacteraceae; genus Pelagibacter. The sequence continues at coordinate 15,929 of CACGWQ010000002.1, read as the reverse complement.
AAAGATTAATTTTATTTTTTTTGTAATTTAGTTAATTTCCGTATTAAATAAAAATATAGTCGATCAGGAATTATTTTTAAAAATTTAAGTATCAAAGTTAATTCTTTTGGATAATGTATTTCAAAATTAGAACCATTAATAAGTCCATCGTAAATTTTGTCTGCTGAGAATTCTGGAGTTTTTAGAAATGGCATCTTAAAATCATTCTTATCAGTCATTGGTGTTTTGATAAAACCTGGAGAAACTAAACAAACCCTCACACCATATCTTCCAAAATCAAAATGTAAACTTTCAGCAAGATTACTTAAAGCAGCTTTAGATGGTCCATAGCCACTTGAATTAGGTAAGCCTTTGTATCCTGCAATTGAAGATACAATGGTAATGATACCTTTTTCTCTTTCACGAAAATGAGTTTCAACTGCTTTTATACAATTTAATGTTCCAAAAAAGTTTACCTTAAATACATTTTCAATTTGTTCTACATCAATTTCTCTTTCTTTTTTTGGATCCCAGGTACCTGTAGAAAAAAAACAAATTTCAATATCCCCAAGTTCCTTTTTTATATTTTCAAAAACAGACTTACACTTTTCCTTGTCATTTACATCAAGAGGAAAAGATTTAATATTTTGATGCTTATCTTCAATTTCTTTTAATAAATTTTCTCTTCTTGCAGAAATAGCAACTGTCCATCCATTATTAGCAAATTTTAATGCAAGTGCTTTGCCAATTCCTGTACTTCCGCCGGTGATCCAAATTACTTTTTTATTCATATTTAACTGCTGTATAGTACTTAAATGCAAAAAAATAAAATTTTATCTTTTATTCTCTTTGCAATTACTACGTTTTCAGCATCATTTATTGGAGGTTTGGTTACTATAAATTTTAAAGAACCTTGGTATTCAAATTTATCTAAACCTCAATACAATCCACCAGATTGGATATTTGGGCCAGTATGGACATTACTTTATTTATTTATGACAATAGCCATATGGAATGCGTGGCATAAAAACACAAAAAATTTAAATATTGTATTTTTATATTTCATTCATCTTTTTTTTAATACAACTTGGAGTGTTGTTTTCTTTGGTTTCCATAATATTTCTTTAGCAATTTTAAATCTTGTTGTGTTAATTATATTTATTGTTTTATTGGTATTTAAATATAAGAATATAAGTCTATTAAGCATGTATTTAATGATTCCATATTTGTTATGGTGTTGTTTTGCATTGCTTTTAAATATAAACATTTTTTTGATAAACTAATATGGATGATGTTGTAATAGTAGGTGGTGGTATAATTGGAGCTGCAACTGCATACTTTATGTCCAAAGAAGGCAGAAAAGTAAAAGTCATTGAAAGGGATCCAACTTATAAAACTGCATCATTCCCATTATCACTTGGTGGATTTAGAAGACAGTTTTTTCAAAAAGAAAATATTCTTTTAGGAAAATTCGCAAGGGAATTTATATTTAAAATACCAGAATTATTGAAAACTGAAAAAAATCCATATCCAACAGCTAGCATGGTGCCCAATGGATACCTTCTAATGTTTGGACCAGATCATGCAGAAGAGCAATACAGAGCTTTAGAAAATCATAAAGAATGTGAAGCGGGTACAAAAAATATTAAAGGTTCTGAATTAAAAAACTATTTTCCTTACATTAATGAGAAAGGAATTGAAACTGCAACATTTACTGATAACAAGAGCGAGGGATGGATTGATCCATTTTTATTTCATAGCGCTTTAAAGCATAAAGCAATTGATCTTGGGGCAGAATTTATTAAGGGAGAGGTTAAGAGCCTTTCCGAAATTAATGCAAAAACAATTATTTCCGCAGCTGGGTGTTGGACAAAGGAACTACTTGAAGATATTCCTGTAGTACCTCAAAAACATACAGTCTTTAGAGTTAAATGTCCTGAACATATTCCAGAGATGCCATTATCCGGAGATCTAACAACAGGAGTATATTGGCGACCAGAAGGAAAAGAATATTTAGCAGGTTCTCCAATTTCAGTTTTTGATGTAGAAGATCTCGAACCTGCATGGAATGATTTTGAAGAATTAGTTTGGCCTGCTCTTGCAAAAAGGATACCAGCATTTGAAGAACTAAAGTTAACAGGTGGATGGGCTGGATATTATGATTGTAACAAATTAGATAATAATGCTGTAGTTGGAAAACATCCAAAATATGAAAATGTTTACATGGCCTCAGGATTTACCGGCAGAGGTTTAATGCAAGCACCAGGAATTGGTAGAGCTCTAACTGAATTAATAACTACAGGTAGTTATCAAACTATAGATATTAGTGTTTTCGCAGTCGAAAGAGTATTAAATAGCTCTGCAAGACCCGAGCCCTACGTCTTATAATTTTTTTACGTAAACTCCCATCATCCCATTAAAAAAAGAAACAGCAATTATAAGAATTTGACCTTTTAGTGAGTAAAAATCAAATGATGGATAAAAACTGATAGCTATACTCAAAAAAATATAGGTTAATAAAAAGGGTCTATAAAACTTCTTTAAAAATTTCATAAAAATTCTAATTAAATTTTTACAAGCATTTTTCCTATGTTTTTACCTTCTAATAAATCAATGAATGATTTTGGCGTATTTTCTATACCCTCGTAAACAGTTTCTTTAAATTTAATTTTATCTTCTAATAGCCATTTAACCATATCGGTTTCAAACTGTTCTCTATCATTTTCATGATCAAAAATTATAAAACCTTTAATAGTTAGTCTTTTTACAAGAACATGGGCCATATTTTTTAAACCAGAGCCAGGATTAGTTGCATTCATTTGGGATATCCTTCCACAAATTACAATTCTTCCAAAGTTCTTCATTTGAAAAATAGCTGACTCTAAGAAATCGCCACCTACATTATCAAAATATAAATCAAATCCTTCAGGACAAACTTCTTTAAGATGCAAAACAAGATTTTCAATTTTTTTATAATTAAACGCATGATCAATTTTTAAATCATTTTTTAACCATTTAACTTTTTCATCTGATCCTGTACTTGCAATTACTTTACAACCCATATTTTTTGCAATTTGACAAACGGTAGATCCAACACTACCTCCAGCTGAAGAAACAAGGATTGTTTGACCTGGTTTTAATTCACCATGTTTAAAAAGTCCAATATAAGCTGTATGACCTGTCATTCCAAGTGGACCTAGATATGTTTGAATAGGAATATTCATTGGCTCAATTTTTTTTAGATCATTGGAATTACAAACAAAGTAATCTCTCATTCCGAAATTACTAAAAACAATTTCTCCTTCTTTAAAATTTTTGTCTTTAGATTCTTTAACTATACCTAAAGCATAACCTTCCATCTCTTCGCCAATATTAAAAGGTGGTTTATAGTTTTTTCTTTCAGTCATTCTTGCCCTCATATAAGGATCAACTGAAATCCATAAATTTAAAACCAATATATTGTTCTTAGTATCTAAAGATATCTCTTTAGTTTTTATTTCAAAGTCAGTTTCTTTTGGTAAACCTGTGGGGATATAGTTTTTTAAAGCTACAAATTTGCTTGTTACTGGCATTAATTATGATCCCCAAATAATATCAAGTATTCTCTCTCTTTTGCATGCTTTCTTATATTTTAAATAATTTTCTAAATATACTTGATAGTAATCTTGATGTTTATCCTCTGCTTTGTAAAAAATCTCAAATTTTTTAACATATGTGACTACCTTCTTTTTAAATTTCTTTTCTAATCTTTTTATATCTTTATCAATTAAATCTTTCTGATAATTGTTTTCATAAAATGCTACAGATCTGTAGCTGTATCCTTTATCGCAAAACTGGCCATAAGCATCAAATGGATCAATATTAAGCCAGAAGTTTTTTAAGAGTTCTTTATAGGATATTTTCTCTTTGTCATAAATTATTTCAACAACCTCAAAATGACCAGTATCTCCATAAGTGACTTCCCTATATGTTGGATTTGCAGTTATCCCTCCTGAGTAACCTGATATAACTTCTTCTACACCTTCCAACATTTCAAAGGACTCCTCCATACACCAGAAGCAACCTCCTGCAAAATATGCCTTATCTTTAGAATGAGACAATGATGTCGAGATAAGAAATAACAATAAAAAGTAGTAAAATAACCTCATATCCAAAATATATAATAATGAGGGTTTAAATCTATGGTATTAAAGGTAGCTACTTTTTAAGTAGCATACCTTTAATAAATCTATTTTACTTTTTTTGATATTTAGCAGCTTCTTCTGATCCACTAGTTGCAGACCCTTTACTGTAAGAATGTGCACCCATTCCTGCTAATTGGCCATCTTTTACAATCAAATATTGATTTCTAATTTCTTTTCCTTCAAAGAAACATTCCAATATTTCTCTAACTCCATCTGCATATCTTGCTTGAGCAGATAAAGATGTACCAGAAGTGTGTGGTGTCATTCCATGATTTGGCATTGTTCTCCATACATGGTCATTTGGAGCAGGCTGTGGAAACCATACATCACCTGCGTATCCACTTAGCTGTCCACTTTTAAGGGCTTTAGCTATTGCATCTCGATTACAAATTTTACCTCTTGCAGTATTAACTATGTAAGCCCCTTTTTTCATTTTACTTATCATTTCATCATCAAACAAATTTTCAGTTTCTGGATGAAGTGGACAATTAATTGTAACAACGTCGCAAACTTTTACCATAGACTCCACAGATTCATGAAAAGTTAAGTTTAGTTCTTTTTCAACACTGTCAGGTAATTTATGTCTATCAAAATAGTGTAAATGAACATCAAACGGTTTCATTTTTCTAAGTGCATCTAAACCGATTCTTCCAGCAGCAACAGTTCCTATATGCATTCCTTCAACGTCATAACTTCTCTGAACAGCATCTGCAATATTCCATCCACCTTCATTAACTATTCTATGTTGATTGTGATAATCTCTAACCATTGAGACAATCATCATTACTATGTGTTCAGCAACTGATCTAGAATTACAAAAAGTTACTTCAACAACATCAATTTTATTATCCATTGCTGCTTGTAAATCAACGTGATCAGAACCTATTCCTGCTGTAATTGCCATCTTAAGGTTTTTAGCTTTAGCGATTCTTTCTTTAGTTAAATAATAAGGGAAAAATGGTTGAGAGATAACAATGTCAGCATCAACAATATGTTTATCCGCTTCGCATCCATCTCCATCTTTACTGTTAGTAACAACTAACTCGTGTCCGTTGCTCTCTAAAAATTTTCTCAAACCAAGTTCACCTGAAACACAACCAAGTAATTGGCCTGGTGTAAAATCTCTTCCTTTAGGTGATGGCAATGTCATTCCATCTGGATATTTCTCTAATTTTGGTAAATCCGATAGAGGATAAGATTTAGGCATTCCTCCTTTTGGATCATCATACAATACACAAAGTACTTTCATTTTTACTCCTATTACTAGCTTCTTAAAGCTGAATTATTAATTATTATTTGAAAAGACTAGCACAAGTTAAATAGGACTAGCAAACAAATTGTGTTTATTTTGGGTAATTCCTTTTAGCAATAAATTTGTTCAAGATTATGCCGAAAACTATCACAATAATTGATCCACTTATAACTGGGGATATTAAATATTCAAAAGAAACCGATCCCATGATCACAATTATAGGATTTCCTCCTGCAGGAGGGTGGGTTACATTAAGAATGATCATTAATCCTACACCTATTCCAACAGCGACAGGTATAATAATAAATATCGGGAGTGGAACGAAATTCACGAATATCACACCAACAAGCGAGGTTAAAAAATGACCAAAAAATATATTTTTAGGTTTTGCAAAAGGACTTTCTGGATAACCATAAAGTAAAACCATTGTAGAACCAAAGGAAGCAATCAAAAATAATCCATAAGGTGTTTTATAAGTAAGCAATGACAAAACCCCAATTGTCAAAGTAGAAAATATTGCAGCGATAACAGGTTTTTTAATATCTAAGTTATTCATCAATGCTGAGTTTCTTAAGTGCAATTAATGGCATTAATACACAGTTTTTTCTAGATATATTTTTTTTATTAAACAATTTATTAAATTTATTTAGATTTTTTGGCAAAGGTTTAATTTCATTTTCAAAATAATCGATAAGATTTTTTAATAAGTAATTCACTTTATTTTTACTTTTTTTGATAAGTTTATGAGATATTAAGCTTGCAGAAGCTTGACAGTAAACACAGGACTTTGTCTGATACCCAATATCTTGTATTATGTTTTTCTTAATATTAACTCTCATTTCAATTATATCACCACAAGTTTTATTTTTATATTTCGATCTATGAGTGTAATCTTTCAATATTTTATTATTAGTCGTGTCGGATGCAATTTTTATTATATCTAAATCCATATTTATTTAATAATATCACTAAAAATTTATAAAAAATAAATTAATTTATGCCTGATTTAAAAAATCCTAAAGTAGCTATTCCAATTGTTTTATTTGCAGGCATACTTTGGTCATTTGGACCATATGTTGTAAGACATATAGATCAACCCGAAACTGTCCCTTGGCAATACTTGTTTGCAAGAGGCATTGTTATATTTTTATTGCTCAATGTTTACTTATTCTTGGAAGAAGGAATTTCATTTTATAAAAATTATTTAAAAATTGGGATATCTGGAATTATAGGTGGTATTGGTTTAGGAACAGCAATGATAACTTTTATTTGGTCAATAACTAACACGACAGCAGCAGTAACTCTATTATGTTTAGCTGCAATGCCTTTTATAACTGCACTACTTGGTTTCCTTTTCTTGAAAGAAAAAATATCAATCACAGTTTGGATATCAATTTTAGTTGCAGCATTTGGTATAATTGTAATGGCCTACGATAATACTGGAGAAAATTCTTTAATGGGTTTAATATTTGGATTAGTATCTGCACTAGGTTTTTCAATTTTTTCAGTAAGTCTGAGATGGAGAAAACAAACTCCCAAGTTTACAACTGTTGCTATAGCTGGATTATTTTGTTTTTTATTTTCAACAGTTATGCTTTTAAATAACGATGCAAATTTCTTATCTTCAAATAAAAATGAAGCATTATTTGCCACTCATGGAACACTTGTTTGTATGGGTTTAATTTTTTACTCAATTGGATCTAAACATATTCCTGCAGCTGATTTGACTCTATTGTCTTTGACTGAAGTAATAGGAGGAATATTTTGGGTTTGGCTTCCATGGCTTGGAATAAATGAAATTCCTTCAACCAATACAATTATTGGTGGCTTCTTTATTTTTTTAGCTATATTTTATTATAGTATGATAATGCAATCTAATAGAAGATTTATTGGATTAAATTAATTTTACATGGTTCAAAATATTAAGATTGTTAATAGTTGGAATGAATGGGATCCATTAAAACATGTAATTGTTGGAAGAGCAGATGGCACTTGTATTCCAGCACCCGAACCTGCTTTAGATGCTAAAGTTCCAGAAGACTCTGATATGCGAGGAACTTATGGTCCAAGAACTAAGGATACTGTCGATAAAGCTAATGAACTATTAGATAACTTTTCAAATGTGCTTGAAAAAAGGGGTATAAAAGTTGATAGACCAACACCTTTAGATTTTAATCAACCAACATCAACTCCTGACTGGAAAGCCGAAACTATGTTTGGATGCATGCCACCTAGAGATGTTTTATTAACTGTGGGAAATGAAATATTAGAAGCTACAATGAGCTACAGGTGCAGATGGTTTGAGTACCTATGTTACAGACCTTTATTAAAAGACTATTATAATAAAGATCCAAATATGAGACATGAGTCAGCACCAAAGCCTAGATTAACAGATGCAGATTATAGAAAAGACTATTTATCAGATAAAATTGGTGTAACTAAAAGACTTGAATGGACAGAAAATAAATACTTTGTCACAACTGAGGAAGAGCCATTATTTGATGCCGCAGATATTCTAAGGTTTGGAAAGGATTTGGTTGTACAACACGGATTTACAACTAACTTAAAAGGAATTGATTGGATAAAAAGACATTTTAAGGATCATAGAGTTCATGCTGTAAATTTCCCAGGCGATCCTTATCCAATTCATATTGATGCAACCTTTACCCCAATTAAAGAAGGGTTAATTATAAATAATCCACAACGAAGACTCCCAAAAGAGCAAAGAAAATTATTTGAAGACAATGGATGGGAAATTATTGATGCTGCACAACCTGCTCATAATACCCCACCACCACTTTGTTACTCTTCAGTATGGCTATCAATGAATGTTTTAGTTCTTGACCCTAAAACTGTATGCGTTGAAAAAAGTGAAAAATATCAAGCTGAACAGTTAGATAAATTAGGTTTGGAAGTTATACCTGTAGAGTTGAGAGATGCATATGCTTTTGGTGGAGGCCTTCATTGTTGTACAGCCGATGTTTATAGAGAAGGTACATTAAAAGATTATTTTCCAAAACAATAAAAATGAACGCAAAAATTAATACAAAACGCAAAAGAGTAAAATTTGCTTCAGATAATGTGACAGGAGCTTGTCCAGAAGTTTTGGATGCAATTATCAAAGCAAATGATGGTATTGCCCCACCGTATGGTAATGATGAAATTTCAGGTGTGTTACAAGAAAAATTTTCTAAAATTTTTGAAAAGGATGTGATTGTCTACCCCACAGCATCAGGAACTGCATCAAATGCTTTAGCACTTTCTGCTATATCTCCATCATTTGGAAATATTTATTGCCATAAATTTTCTCATATCAATGTAGATGAGTGTGGAGCCCCTGAATTTTATACAGGTGGAGCAAAACTTGTTGCATTGAACGGTAAAGACGGCAAAATAACAGTTGATGAGCTAAATGATAATATTGGAGGGTTTGGAATTGTGCATAATACTCAACCATCTATTGTTAGCATAACTCAAGCAACAGAAACTGGTGAAGTTTATACTTTAGATCAAATTAGAAATATCTCTGAAATCGCACATAAAAAAAAATTAAAAGTACACATGGATGGCGCCAGGTTCGCTAATGCACTTGTTTCACTAGATGTTACTCCTGCAGAAATGACATGGAAATCAGGAATTGACATATTATCTTTTGGAGCAACGAAGAACGGATGTATAGCAGCCGAAGCAATTATAATATTTAATAAGGAATTAGTTGGTAATTTACCTTTTTTGTTAAAAAGATCTGGTCACCTATTGTCTAAAATGCGTTTTGTTTCTGCACAACTTGATGGATATATCTCAAATGATGTTTGGTTAAAAAACGCAAGACACGCAAATCTAATGGCAAAAAAATTAAGTGATGGTTTAGTTTCTAGTAATCAAGTTAAACTTGAATATCCAACTGAGGCAAATGAAGTTTTTGTTAAACTCCCAAAAAAAATGGTTGAGCATTTAAATACTGAGGAATATATGATGAGCAATGAGGAATTAGGCGGCAAGACAGTTAGACTTGTTACAGCTTGGAATACTAAAAGTAGTGAAGTAGACGAGTTTTTAAAAACTATATCTAATTAACTAGGATTTTCTTTTAAAAATTTAATATAGTTGATTACTTCATCAAATTTGTCATCAGGAATATCTTTATAAGTAGAATTAAATTTGTTTTTTACACATATTGCTACATGAGCATATGGATTTCTTCCTTTTGGATGATTTGGATGATCAGGAAGTTGACCATTCAAATAATCGCCAGCTTCCTGAATAATTTTCCAGAGTTTACTTGCGTTCTCTTTGTTCACTAAAATCTAATCCTTGATTTATCTCTTTATTATCGAGTTGTAGATCGAGTTTTTTAATTAAATTAATTTAATAAATTGTCTTTCCAAAAAGCTAAATACTCTGGCATAAAAGTTTTTCCATGGTTACCCCCTTCAGTAACACCTTTTCCAATACAATTTTCTTTTTTAAGACCCTTGAACATTGTTTTAAAAGCTTTTCTTGGATTTTTACGTGATAACTTATTAAATTCATCCAAACTTTTTATTTTTGTATTTTTTATAATTAAATCAATGAACTCTTTATTAGGATTCCCATCATCCTCTGTGTAAAAATTAGGACACTTCCAAAAATATTGAGTTCTTTTCTCAATTTCTGGCTCATAATTTCCAGTAAATAAATGATACCATCCCTCTCTTAAATCGATTCTAATATCAGCACCTTTAGCTTGCATTTTTTCCATTATATCTACACATGGACCTGGCAAGGTATAATCCTCAGCTAAACCATGTACATACCAAATTTTAGTTTCTTTAACTGGAGTTGGATTTCTAAACATTCCAGTAATTCCACATTCAGCAGATCTTGGTTGAGACGCAGCAAAATAAAGATCTTTGCTTACTAATATATCTCTCAATCTTTTTTCTGCAGCCATTATTGAAAGATTTCCTCCCCTTGAATAACCAGAGACACCTACTTTTTTAATATTTATTTTTGGATCCTTGCTGAGATACTCTAATGCCATAAACACATCTATATAAGTAGACCATATAGAAGCTTTTGATTGATCTGTATAAGTATGTTTTGCACCTCTCGCAGAAAAATTATCTAAATACATTGTCGCTATCCCCATGTCTAACAAAGGTTTTTGTTGATCTCTCATAAACTCTAGCCAATTTGCAGTAAATTCATCAGCACCACCACTACTATGAACGATTAATAATAAAGGAAATGGACCTTCTCCCGCTGGATAAGTAATAAGAGCATCAACTATTATTGGGCTCTCTTTATACCAGCCCTCCATAATACCTTTATAATCAGAAGTTTGATATGAATTAATCTTAATTAATTCTCCATTGCCTAGTTGTTTAGATAATTTTTTTAGTGGTGTTTTTTTTGGTTTAATTGTTTCTGCGTTAAGAACTGTATTTGATATAAAAATTAATAATGCAATAAAAAAAATTTTTCTCATAATTTAATAATAACGGATTCTGAAATATAAGTCTATTTGCTTCAAATTAAAAATGGATATTTTGATTTATCTCAAAAAGTTTTAGAATTAACTAGGTTAATAGAGATTCAACAAATTCCCAATCTATAAGATTATCAACAAATTTATCTAAATATTCAGGTCTTCTATTTCTATAATCAATGTAATAAGAATGTTCCCAGACATCACAACCAAGTATTGGTTTTAAGTTATCAATTAAAGGATTAGCAGCATTAGCTGTTTTTGTAACAACCAATTTATCATTATTTAAAGATAACCAACACCAACCTGATCCAAATTGAGTTATACCTGCTTGTTTAAATTGATCTTTGAATTTTTCAACACTTCCAAAATCTTCAATAATTTTTTTCTCAAGTTTTGACGGAATATTCCCACCACCTTTTGGCTTCATGCACTTCCAAAAAAGATTATGGTTCCAATGCTGGCTTGCATTATTAAATATTCCAGCTTTTGAGTTATCTTTTGAGCTTTTTATAATTATATCTTCCAATGACATCTCAGCCATGTCTGTATCTTTTATAAAATTATTAAGATTTGTTATGTAAGTTTGATGATGTTTTCCATGATGTAATTCTAGTGTTTCTTGTGACATTATTGGAGATAAAGCCTCATTAGAATAATCTAGTTTTGGTAATTCGAATGTCATACTTATTTCTTATAATATTTTTTTATAATTAAACTTAATTAAGTTGACGCAATTGAGTTTAAAATTAGTTTTCTAATGCGTTTTCCTCTCTCATAAGGATTGGTCTACCATCTTGAGCTGTATTTAATGGTATAATTTTACCATTATATCTTGCGCATAATGTAGGAGCGCTTCTCACCTGTTCTCCTAAATTTACCTCTAAATCTGCTATAACTAATTCAACCCCTTTTAATATACTCAATATCTTCATTATTCCTCCGTTTTATGATGATGGCTTAAATATTAAACACAAGCCGTTATTACAATATCTCTTTCCTGACGATCCGGGACCATCTTCAAAGACATGTCCGTGATGAGCACCACATTTTGCACAATGGTATTCAATTCTTTTCATGCCAAAGCTGTAATCAACCTTAGTTTTAAAAGCTCCAGGTAGCGCCTCTGTAAATGATGGCCAACCAGTTCCACTATCAAATTTTGAGCTAGACTTAAAAAGTTTAGCTCCACAATTTGCACAGTGATAAAAGCCTTCTCTTTTCTCGTAATTAAGAGGACTTGAGAATGGTCGTTCAGTCGCTTCATTAAACATTATTTTTTTTTGGGCTTCTGTTAAATTTTGATTAATTATTTTTTTTGTTTCAGCTAATAAAATTTTGTATGGAAAAATACTATATAGTAACGATCCAAATATAGATAATTTTATAAATTCTCTTTTATTCATAGATTTCTTAATAGTTCAATATTACTTTATTTGAATGAGATATTTTGACAGCTTCAATTTGAAATTGGTAGCTTCATAATTAATGAAGCTACCACTAAGATTATTGTCCAGGCACTTTATAGCCACTTGATACTTTTATTGCATGATTTGCAATTTCATTCATTGGTGTTTCCTCACAAATGGCGATATTTTTAAGTGCACCACTTCCCTCAGTAGCCATTTTTATAGCAGCCATTTGCTCAAATGTGCCATGGGTTTCAACTATAAAGTCATAGGGTCCTCTTAAATATGTGTAAGATTTCATTTCAGCGCCAACACTTTCAGAACACTTTCTAGCAACCTCAGATCTATCTGATCCAGGATCTTTTAAAAAGCCTGCGAATGCTTTCTCTGTAAAATTTCCCATTAAAAAAAATTTAGCCATAGATACCTCCTTTAAATGTATTATAGCACTTAAAATAATTTTTTTTAATATTTTATTTATTTATAAAAAAATTTATTTTCTTCCAATTTGCAATAATTGTGGTGGTTCAAATGTCCCACTTTGTATTTCACTGTTTGATATATTTATCATAGATTTTGCAACAACTTCTGCATTTATCGATTTATATTTTTTTAAATCTCCAACTAAAATCGGAGATATACATTTCATGGCGAAAATACCTATTTTTTCTCCAAATCTTTCCTCTTTTCTTTTTCCAATTAAAAACGAAGGTCTAATTACAATAAATTTTTTAAAGTTTAGTTTTCTTAATTCTTCTTCAGCCATACCTTTATTTTTTAAGTATAAATTTGATGTTTTTGGATTAGCACCTATTGAGGAAATATAAGTAAAATTTTGTACATTATTATCGCTACAAATTTTTCCGATTGTTACAGGTAAATTATACTCAGTGTTTATATAATCTTGTTTGTTAGGTGTTTTTTTTCTTGTAGTTCCAATACAAAAAAAACAATCGTCACCTTTTATTTCTGACTTAATATTTTCTAATTTTGTAAAATCTGTTTGAATAACTTCTATTTTAGGATCAATTTTTGAAGTAGAAGATCTTACAAAAACCTTGATTTTTTTGTATTTTTCATCTTTTATTAATAATCTTAACAAATTTCCGCCGACTAATCCGGTTGAGCCGAATACTAAAGCTGTTTTCATAACTATAAACTTACACTAAATTTTCTTAAATTCGTTCAAATTATTTGGTTCATCTATTGGTTCAGTTGAAGGATTAAGTTCTATACCGGCTGGAGTTATGGTTTGAGGCATAGGTGCAAATTGTGAGTCTGGGTTATCTCCAGACTCTCTAATTTGCATTCTATATATTCCAAATAAACCAATAAATGAATGAAATATAATTAAAAAAATAAAAAATCCATTTTCTCCTAAAAATTCCATAAATAATGAGCACATAAAAGGACCACAAATCGCACCAAGTCCAAAAACAAATTGTAATCCTGCTCCTGCTGCTACAAATTTTTCTTTTGGTATAAAATCATTTGTATGTGCAAAAATTAATGCAAACATTGGCAGACTACAAAAAGAAAAACACATTATACAGATATAAAAAAATATTTTTGATGTAGCTAAACCTTCAGGCATGTACATTTGACTTGAGGAAATAATTGCCAAAAAGCAAAATAAAGCCGCTCCAAATGTAGTATAAATAATCACAATTCTTCTATCTAAAGCATCAGATAATTTTCCAATTGGCCATTGAGATATAGCTCCAGATATAGCAAATAAAAAAGTTACTATAGAAACTTCTAAAATACTAAAATTCATTGAAGTGGCATAAACTGCAATCATTGAGAAAACGGCTGAATGAGATATTCCACACAAAAATGAACTTACAACACCAAATGGTGATGATTTATAAACTTCTTTTAGTTTCATACCTGATATTTTTTTAAAGTTAGGAGCCTTTCTTTTTGTCAATAATATTGGAACAAGAGATAAAGACATAAATAAAGATATCAGTATAAAAGGTTGAAAGTTTTCTGGTTTACTAAAGTTTATGAAAAACATTCCAATTGCCATAGAAGCGTACATAACAATCATATAGATTGATAAAACACTACCTCTGTTCTTATTTGTAGATCTATCATTTAACCAGCTTTCAGCAATCGTATAAAGACAAACCATACTAAATCCAGAAATCATTCTTAGTATAAACCAGGAAAAAGGATTTACAAAAATTGAGTGTAATAAGACGACAATTGAAGTTACAGAAGCAAAAGCTGCAAAAACTCTAATATGACCAACTCTATGAATTAAAGATTGTATAATCTTTGCTCCAATAAAATATCCAACAAAATATCCAGAAAATAACAAACCTGTCGATGATAGACCAAAACTTTCTTTAACTGCTCTAACACCTAATAAAGTACCTTGAAAACCATGAGCGAGCATTATAAACGCCATTCCTGTAAAAAGAGCCCAAGAGTTTTTTATAATTTTGTTCATAAAATTAGCGGTGTTTATGGGCGATCTAATTTTAAATCAAGACAAATTTGTGACAAAAAGAAGAATAATTTTACTTTGATGACGATTTTATTTTTAGATACGAGTGAACAGCTATAGTGAATATAATTACAAGTCCACCAACTATTGTCTCTATGCTAGGCTGCTCTTTGATAACTAACCAAACCCAAATGGGTCCTAAAATGGTCTCGAGAAGAAAAAACAGATTCACTTCCTCGGCAGGTATAAATCTTGGAGCAATCGTCACTAAAACAAATGGAATTGCCACGCACAAAATACACATTAAAG
The DNA here is from genome assembly GCA_902576815.1 of uncultured Pelagibacteraceae bacterium. Classification (GTDB taxonomy): domain Bacteria; phylum Pseudomonadota; class Alphaproteobacteria; order Pelagibacterales; family Pelagibacteraceae; genus Pelagibacter. The sequence goes on along the minus strand of CACGWQ010000002.1, from coordinate 871 downwards.
GTATATAAATTAGGTCTTTTTCAACTAATTCATAACTTTCAACAAAAAAGAGAGCAAATAGAGCTACTGTGAGCTTACCAACAACAGCTGAGGGGAGCAAATCTCTATCTTTTGCTGACCTGATTATTACTGCGTTAGTGGCGAGTCCAAAAGATGTTGTTATACCCATGAGATCACCAAATAAGTTACCCATCTCTAGAGAGTCGTAAAATATATATATTACAGCGACTAAAGTAATGGCTATTGCTATCCAAGTCTTCTTATCGGGAACTTCTTTTAGAAATATTGCACCAAGAATTGCCGAAAGCATGGGTGCCATTGCAATCATTATTAGTGTATTTGCTACATTTGTATTTTGGATTGAAATTATAAATGTGATGTTGCAAATCGAAAAACTTATAATATAAAAAATACCTGCATAACCAACATTCAAAAATGCTTTAATAAAGTTTTTTTTATAAAATATGAGAAGTCCAATTAATACAGCTACAAATGGTATCGCGCCTCTATAAAATAATAATCCCCAAGTATCTATAGATGATAATCTTATAAAGAGTGAATCTGGTGTGATAAACATCACAGCTATAAATGCAAGTGATGATCCTTTTTGCTGATTTGACAAGTTTTTCAACTATAAACCTTTCCAAAAAGTCTTAGCCAAGTTTATCTGAGATAAATCAAAGTATGTTTTTATACCCGTTGGTGATGTTACGTTTATATCTCCATTTAATTTTCCATCAATAAAGTCTATACCTGCAAAGTAAATCCCATCTTTCTTAATTTTTTTTGCTATAATATTTGAAACTTTCTGTTCTTTATTATTTAAAAATGCAATTTTAGGTTTTGCACCTTTGCTCATATTGCTTAATAT
>CACGWQ010000001.1:85000-105210 GCA_902576815.1 uncultured Pelagibacteraceae bacterium | reverse complement strand
GTATATATTTTTCTTTAATAAAAAATTTGTAGAAAAAAATTAGGAATGAAACTGCCAATGCTTGTCTTGAGTATCCCATAGCTAGAATAATGACAATTAGCAAAAATGAAGACAAAATAGTTATTATCTTATTTTCGTTATTTTCGAAATAAAAAAATATAGATGAAAATAATAAAAAAGAAATTATAAGATTAACTAAATAAATATTTTGATCAATTCTATCTGCGAGAATATTTACAGTTATGTACATTGGATCAGATGATGTAAATATTTGTACTGAGGGAAATCCAAATTGTTTAAATTGGTCAAACAAGACAATATAAACATTCCAATCGCCTCCAACATTATCTCTTAGACCGGTAAAAATAGTGATTATTAAGAAACTAGTTATATTTGTAATATGTAAATAATTATTATTTTTGTTGTAAATTTGTGAAATGCTTACAACTGAAAGATATAAGAATAATGAGTAATAAAATATCATGAATTATATTTTCTCCATGAAATAAACGATAGTATTGGCCATAATTTAGTATGAAAATTATTTTTTTTTGTTTGATGCATATCCCAAATTTTAAAAACTTCATCAACATTAAAATACTCTTCATATAAACTTTTAGTATTTATTAGATCTTGGCCCCAAGATTTTAGAGAGGTTCTTAAATAATTTTCTAAAGGAATAGAAAATCCCATTTTTGGTCTATCAATTAGTTCATTAGGGACGAATTTTGAAAGTATATTTCTTAATATAATTTTCCCCTTATTATTTTTTATTTTTTGATCGATCGGTAATTTTTGCGAAAATTCAAATATTTCTCTACTAATAAATGGAACTCTAGTCTCAAGTCCAAATTGCATTGCGGCTCTATCAATTTTACATAAAATATCATCTGGTAAGTAATAATTTATATCTGATAGCATCATCCTGTTAATAATTAATTCATTTTTATTTTCTTTTAAAAAGTGATCTTTTACCGTGTCTTCTATTATAGGATTAATAAATATTTTTGAGTTTCTAGGCCATTGACTTATCAAACTTAAAAATAAATCATTTTCATTTTCAATATAAGTAAACTTTTCAGATATTTTAGAGAATTTATCGCCGAAATTTGAGACTTTTGATTTAATACTATCATTATATTTTAATAAAAAATTACTAATTTTCTCGCTATTTATATTCGATAAAAGTTTAAAAAATTTTGATCTTAGTCTATAGGGAATTACTTTCATAAATTTTAAAACTTGTTTTGAATAAAGATATCTATTGTAACCACCAAACAGTTCATCTCCCCCATCCCCTGTTAAAGCAACAGTGACTTTTTTCTTAACTCTTTCTGATAATAATATTGAAGGTATTTGGGAACTATCTGCAAATGGCTCGGAATATACGTGATTTACATTTTCGATAGTATCCAAGATTTCATTGTTAGAAATTAAATACTCATTATGGTTTGTGCCTAAAATTTTAGAGATTTTTCTAGCATAAGATAATTCATCATATTTTTTATCTGATTGTCCAATTGAAAATGTTTCAATTTTATTTGTTGAGTTTTTCTGCATATACGATGCAACTAATGACGAATCTATTCCTCCAGATAAAAAACATCCTATTGGTACATCAGATACTAATCTCTTCTTTACTGATTGATTTATTAGGCTACCTAAAATTTTTGAATTCTCAGATATACTATTTTTTCCTAAAATATTAGTCTCTGTATTATTCAGATCCTTATATGAAATACTTTCGTTTGGTTTTGGAAAATTTTTTTTTTTTAAATCTGAAATTTTAACTTTCAAGTAGGAATAAGGTTCTAATTTGAATATTTTATTATAAATTGTATGTGGTGCTGGAATATAAGAATAATTTAATAATAAATTCACACTATTAGGATTAATTTTTAAATCAAATTTTTTAGATAATTTTAAAAATTTTAAGTCAGAACTGAAAAAAAAATCTGAATTAATTTGGCCAAAATACAAAGGTTTTTCTCCATATCTATCTCTCACTAAAATCAATTCATCTTTAGTCTTATCGAATATTGAAAAAGCAAACATTCCATCTATTAATTTCAATGTTTCATTAAAACCAAAACAATCAATTGACTCTAATAAAACTTCTGTGTCACTTTTACTTTTAAAAACAAATTTTTTTTTTTTTTCTATTTTTTCTTTTAATTCTTGAAAATTATATATTTCTCCATTGTAAACTAAAATGTATCTTCCACTGTTTGAAATCATTGGTTGTTTTGCTTTTAAAGAAAGATCAATAATAGACAGTCTTGTGTGTCCTAAAAACAATTTTTCATTTTTTTCAATCCAAATTCCTCGATCATCAGGACCTCTTGTTTTAAGTGTGTCTAGTGATTTTTCAAAAAGATTTATATTAAAATTTGAGTTATTATATACTCCGAGTATTCCACACATTAAACAATATTCGCTTTAATAAAATTAACATAATCTTTTGAAAATTTTTTTAATTCGAAGTCTTTCAAAAGTTTTTTTTTTCCATTTTTTCCCAGTTTTTTTCCTAATTTATTATCTTTTTTAATTTTTAAAATATAATCAATCCAATCTTTCTGACTATTTGCAAAATAACCTGTTAATCCTTTTTGAACTATTTTCTTATTAACTCCCACTGGAGAAGCTATGACTGGCAAAGAACAACTCATATATTGTAATAATTTGTATCCACATTTCCCTTTTTCCCATTCTGTGTTTCTTAGTGGCATTATTCCAAGACTTGAAGAGTAAAGCTCCTTTTTTTCCTCTTTTATGCTCCAATCTAAAAATTCTATGTTAGAATTTTGTAGTATTTTAGAATTTTTTGAACCTATTATTTTAAATCTTACATCTTCATTCAAAGATAGATACTCTATAACAAAACTTATATCATCTAAATATTTTGTAGTTGAGGGAGATCCAATCCAAATTACTGTAAAATTGTGATTTTTCTTAAATTTTGAGATATTAACATGCACTGTAGTTGGTAAATAAATTATTTGTTTTTTACAAAATTTTTTTATTTCTTTTTTTAAAAAATTATTCCCTACTATTATACCGTTTGACCAATTTAAAATTCTTTTAAATTTACGATCAAACAAAATTTTATATAAAAATTTTTTTTTATAATTTAAATATACCGCATCATCTAAGTCTATAATGTAAGGGATATTTCTAATCTTTAAGTAAAGTTCCAAAATTGAAGGGAAAAAACTTAATAATTCATATTGTATTACTAAAAGCTTTTTTTTTTGAAAAATAATTTGGAAAATTCTGTTTATAAATTGAAAAGAAATATGAATTATTTTTTTTTCTCCTTTAATAATTCTCGAAAAATAAATTTTATCATTTATCAGTATGTGAGATTTTACATTAATATTATTCTTATTTAAAAATGGGATATATTTTGTGAATCTTTCTCGTGTACTAGCAGACATCTCTCCATATTTGGTATAAAAATATACTGTTTTAGGAGAATTATCTTTGAAACCCATAATATTCCTTAAACCAATTTATAAATTTTGGTATACCTATATTTATAGAAACTTTTGGTTTAAAATTGACTTGCTCTTTAATTTTTCTTATTGAAGCTGATGTTTTTTTAATATCTCCCTTCTGAAGAACTAAATATTTTTTTTTTGATTTTTTATTTAAACACGTTTCTATTATTTTTATAAAATGTTCTAACGGTCTTGAATTACCATTTGCGATATTAAATATATCATATTTTGAGACAGATTTTCTTTTAGAAAGCAATAAAATTCCATTTATACAATCATCTATATAAGTGAAATCCCTAAAATGATTTCCAAAGTTATATAATTCAATTTTTTTATTATTTATAATATTTTTAGTAAATTTAAATAATGCCATATCTGGCCTTCCCCAAGGTCCATAGACAGTGAAAAATCTTAAAGCTGTTATTTTTAAAGAATAAAGCTTACTATAAGAATATGCCATTAGTTCATTAGATCCTTTCGTGGCAGCATAAAATTGTATTGGTTTTGTAATTACCGAATTTTCTGTTATTGGCATTTTTGTTTGATCACCGTATATGCTACTTGTGCTGGCAAACAACAAATGATTTACTCTAACCTCTTTTGATAAATGCAATATATTAAAAAAGCCTATCAAATTAGACTTAACATAATCTTCCGGGTTTTTTAATGAATGCCTAACACCAGCTTGTGCGGCTAAATGATAAACAGTTTTAGGTTTATAATATTTAAAGATATTTTCTAATTTTTTATAATTAGTTATGTCTCGCCTTATAAATTTAAAATTTTTATGTTTAAGTAAAATTTTTAATCTATCTTTTTTTAATTTAACATCATAATAATTATTTAAATTATCCAGTCCTAAAACTTTATTTTTTTTATTCTTTAGAATTTTTTTAGTTAAATGAAAACCAATAAAACCAGCACATCCAGTTATAAATATCATAAAAATTTTAGTCTATTAAGCTCCTAATTAACTTAAAAATAATATAAACGCAAAGAGGAAGAAATGTGAAGAAAATAAAATTTTTAAAGACGTAAATATTTGGAATTTTGTCTCTCGCAATCGTGAGTTTTTTATTTTCAATATCAAATTCATTGATTAAGTTTAGATTATTATTAAATATATTATCGTATTCTTTCATTACTTCTTTATATGAAATAATTTTTTCAAAATTTATGTTCCTGCTAAAAAATATACCTTTATGAGTATTTACAAATAAAATTGGATTGCCATATTCTTGACTGATAAAATTAATTTTTAACAACTCATTTGGAAAAATATAATCATCTTTTTCAGCAGATTTTAATTGCCCCTCTAAAGAGAGTAAATATTTGTTAATATAATCATTATAAATTTCAGTCAGAAATTTTTTTTTTTTATTGTAACATTTGAATTTGTCTATTTCTTCATTTAATAAATAAATTATTTTAAAGTTTTCTTTTTCGACTAAAATTTTTATCGTGCAATCGTTTGGGTTAGTGTCCAATCTATCTAATTCGGAGTAATAAAAGTTACTAAAGTAAATTAATCCATTTTTGTCAAATTTTATCGGGAATCTTTTTCCTTTTTCTTCTACTAAAAGAGGGATAATAAATTTGTCTTTTTCTTTTGATTTATATTTCGAGTAATTTACAAATTTATATTCTTTTTCATAAAACCTAACTTCATCATATTTCTTTAATGGAAGATCTATATATAATCCAATAAAAGATGTAACTAAAGTCAAAATAAACAAATAAAAAATTAGTTTTAAATTTAAATATTTTAGATTGAACAAATTAATTGTGGTCATATTTATTTCTAAATATTTTTTTAAATACTTTTTATTAATTTTCTTAATTGTGCTACACTTAGGAACTTATCGTTAGTACCAGAATTATAAGAAAAGTTTTCTCTAACCAATTTTCCTTTTTTGAAAAATTTATGAAGATTATTTGGTAAGATAACATACATATTATTCAAGTTAATAGTATTTCTACTATCATTTGATGTTATTAAATCCTCATGAATTTTTTCACCTTGCCTGATACCAATCACTTTTATTTTTGATTTTGGGTTTATAGCTTTTACTACATCAGTTATTTTATAAGAAGGGATTTTGGGAACAAATATTTCACCACCAATTGAGATATCAAGACAGTTTAATACAAATTTTACACCTTGATCTAAAGTTAAACTAAATCTTGTCATTTTTTTACTTGTAACTGGAAAAATATCATTTTTTTTTAAGCTTTTGAAAAATGGGATAACAGAACCTCTGCTGCCCATAACATTTCCATATCTTACTACACTAAAGGAGATATTTTTCTTTCCTTTAAAATTATTTGCTGCAACAAATAATTTATCTGAGCACAATTTAGTTGCACCATACAAATTGACGGGTGATACCGCTTTGTCGGTTGATAAGGCAATAATTTTTTGAACATTACTCTCCAAAGCAGTTTCAATAATATTTTTTGCACCTACTATATTGGTTTGAATATATTCTGTTGGATTATATTCAGCAGCAGGCACCTGCTTTAAAGCTGCTGCATGGATAATAATATCAACTTCTTTAAAAGCTAGTTTTAATCTTTCTTTGTCTCTTATATCCCCAATGAAGTATCTTAATGATGGATATTTTTTTGTAGATAGCTCCTTTTCCATCTCATACTGTTTCAGCTCATCTCGACTAAAAATTATAATTCTTTTAAATTTATATTTTTTTTTTAATATATGTTTAATGAATGCTTTTCCAAATGAGCCTGTACCACCTGTAATTAATATACTTTTATTTTTTGTATTCATTTAATTGCTAAAAATCCTTTAAAACATAAGTATTGGCAAATCGGCATAATATCCTTAAAACCAGCTCTCTTCAAATAATCAACATTAGCTTGTATAGTAAATGGTTCCATAACACTTCTTAAAGAAATTTCTTTATTTAATATTTCATCTGCTTTTAAACCTTTTTCAGATTTAAAATCAAAGTATAAAAAAGTAAGAATATCCTGAAATCTAGCATCATTTCCTCGAATTTTTTCAAAAATTACAAATGCGCCACCCCAATTTAAACTATTATATATTTCATTGAATAATTTCTGTCTGTATTTAGGTTCAATAAACTGCACTGTATATAAAGATGTGATCATATCACAACTTTTTAATTTAATTTTTTTTAAATCTAAATGATTAAAACTAATATTTTTGTTTTTATTTTTTTTCCTTGCCTGTTGAACCATAGGCTTGGAATTATCAAAGCCGATTAACTTTAATTTTTTTGATTTATTTTTTTTTTCAATTTTATTTAATAAAACCCCTGTCGAGCTACCTAAATCATACATTCTACTGTTTTCCTTTAAAAAGAAATCAGATAATTTTATTACCATATCATGTGAAATCTTATAAAAAGGTACAGAATTTGAAACATGAGAATCAAAATTTTTTGTAACTATTTTATCAAATTTCCAATTAAATTTTTTTGATTTTATTTTTTTATCTACTTTCATTTATATATTCGTATTTCCTTAAAAATTTTAAAAAACTTATTAATTCGCTAAAAAATCTATTCATTGCTTTTAATTTTCCAATGTTTAATAAATTTATTTTATGTTTTTTTAAAAATTTTATTTTATTTTTTTTCGATATTTTATTTTTTAGATATAATTTTTCAAATTCAATACATTTTTTATAATATGAAGCAACATAACTTTGGGACTTTTTTATCTCTGAGTTAAAATGATTATTACTCTTGATCTTAACAATTTTTTTTTTTGCATTCTTGGCGATAATATATAAATAGGACTTGTAACCCTCAACATCTTTATCTATATGCTTAATTGATGAAAAACCATACGACTTTAATAATAAATTCCAAGTTTTTTTTGTGAAAAATCTGTAATGATTGTGATTATAGTATTCTAAAGGTGAGCCGATCAATTTACTAGACCTCCACCTAATTATCAATAGTCCATCTTTCTTTAAAGTTCTAGTAATTTCTTTTAAAGATTTAGACAAATCATAAGAATGTTCAAGTGAACCTAGACTCAATATTAGATCAAATTTGTTTTTACTAAAAGGTAAATTTTCACCAAAAGCTTTTTTTATATTTAATAAAAATTTCTTATTTCCTAATTCAACACTTGGCTCATGAGGGTCTATGCCATAAGTTTTCCAATTGTTTCTCTTCCAAGGCAACATAGTTAATCCAGATGCACAACCATGATCGAGCATGTGACCACTTTCTAAATTTATTTTTTTTTTAAAAAAATTAAATACTAAATCTCCCCTTAATTTTTGAAATTTTTGGTATTCTTTAGAGGGTTCAAGATCTCCAAATGCAATTTTTCTGTAATTTTTTTTATAATATTTTTTATAAAATGAGTCCTGAAATCTTGGATTTGTAAATTTGTGACTACAAAATTTACATATTACTATGTTTAATTTTCCATACTCTAAAGGTTTTCCAATTCTGCCAATTGATTGAAATTTTTCAAATTTTTTTTTTCCACAAATTTCGCATTTTTTTAAATTTTGTGAGAATTTTTTTTCAATTTTAATTATTTTCAAATAGTCACTTTTAATATTAATATCTTTTGCGAGGTTTATCATTTTTTAAACTTAATAAATTTATTTATTACCAGTTTTTCAGTATAAATTAAGGCTTTTTTTGTTGTGCCTCCAATATGAGGAAAAATGTGTATTTTACCTCTGTTAGACATTTTATATAAATTTTTGTTAATTAATTCTTTTTCTTGTTCATTTTTTACAACGTCTATGTAAGCTGAAAATATATTTCCTTTATTTATACTATCTATTAAATCTTTTTCGTTTACATATTCACCTCTAGATGTATTTATAAATATCGGTTTTTTTTTACATTTATTTAAGTTTTTTTTATTTATAAAGTCAGTGTTATTTTTTTGATTATTGACATTCAGGGATATTATATCTGATGCTTCCATTAATTTATTTAAACTAACAAAGGAAATATTTTTTTTTTTAAAAATTTTTTTTTTTAGATATTTTTCGTATATTAAGATTTTAAAACCAAGCTTAGCTAAATTTTTGCATAAATATTTTCCAATCCTGCCATATCCAATAATTCCACAAGTTAATTGTTCAAATTGAAAAGTTTCGTATTTATATCTATTAAATATATTTTTTTTTGATAAAAAATTATAATCTAACAATTTTCTAGATGCTGAAATTATTAAAGCAAAATTAAATTGGCTTGTAGATGATATATTTCTAATTTTTTTTTTTTGACCTAATAAATTAATAAACTTGATCCCATTTTTTTTAATATAATTGTTATCAATGTGATTGGTGCCGGTCGTAGGGCTTATTACATATTTTAAGTTAGGATAATTCGATAAAAAATCTTGATTTAGATTGTATTTTAGTCTGGTAAAAATTGTTTCAATTTTATTTTTTTTTTTATTTTTATTATAAAAAATATTATGGTTTTTTTTAAGGATAGTTAAATTTTTTTTATCTATTAAATTTTCTAAAATCAATATATTCATTTTTTTAATCTATAAAGATTTTTTTTGTATCTAACTTTACATTTTTTAGAATTTTAATAATTTTGTCAGTACTGTTCCCTTTGCCATAAAGATTACTTGATGTATTAATTTTTTTTGAAAATTGTTTAATTATAGATTTCTGAATATCTAGTTCATTTACTCTCGTATCTAAAACATTTTTTGCTCTTTCTCTTAAATTTTGTCTTGTGCCTATGTTAACAGATGGAACTTTTAAAAAAGATGCTTCTCTTATACCACTTGAAGAATTTCCTATTAAACACTTAGAATATTTTATTAGTTTAATATAATCTTCATTTTCAAAATTAGCATAAAAATTAATCTTAGTTTTATCTTTATTTTGTTCTCTGAATTTCCTAATTATTTTTGAAATTTTATCCGAACCAGCGTCAATATTTGGCCAGATCCATACACATTGATAATTTAGTTTTTTAATAATTTTTAAGAGAAGATTTACAATTTTTGGACTCTCATTAATATCTGTTGTTACTGGATGAACTAATGAGACAATATAAGGTTTTTTTAAATCAGCCTTATAACCAACACCAAAATTATATTTTTTAAGATTTACATTATATTTTAAATTTATTTTTTTTATTTGATCTATAGATGGACATCCAACATTAAATACATTTTTTTTATTTTCACCCATTTTAATAATTCTTTTTTTCGCAGCCTCTGTGGATGGAAGATGCAAATGAGATAATTTTGTTACAGAATGTCTAACACTTTCATCTATTGATCCAGTTTTTTCACCTCCTTGAAGATGAACTAAAAAAATGTTTAAATAAGAAGCTGCTATAGCTGTTGCTAAAATTTCATATCTGTCAGCTACGTTAAATACAATATCAGGTTTTATTCTTGAAAAAATTGTAGTCAATTCAACAGTTAACAATCCGACACTTTTTGACATTGTTTCATTGTTTTCACCTGCGATGTGATTATAAACTTGATAGTCTACTTTTAAACCATCTTTCCTTAATATTTCATCTATTTTTCCAAAGTTTCTTAATAATGTTGAAGAGGCTAAAATAATTTTCACTTTAAAAAATTTATTCCTCTTAATTTTTAAAAGTAATGATCTAATTCGACCATAATTTGCTCTATTTATTATTACAAAAACAATTGTTCTCATTTTAAATCTTTAAACTTTATAAATTCACCTTTTTTTTTATCTTTTTTTAATTTTTTGTTAATAATCTTTTTATAATCATATACAGGAATGCCAATTAAAGGTTTTCGAGAGTCTAAATCTTCGTAATATATTTTACTACCTAATTTTTTATCTTTGTTTAGAACAATTGACTTAGTAAAAAGTTTTCTATTTCTTATTTGAGTTAAGCTAAGTTTATTTTTTAAGAATTCTCTCTTATTTATATCATAAAACATATTTCTAAAATTTATTAGTTCTTTTAGTTCTTTAAAAGTTATTGAAGCAATTGTGTCTGGGCCAAAAAAAGACTTACTGAATGTAACGTGAGCTTCTATTATATTTGCATTCATTGAAACTCCAATCTTTAAAGAGTTTAGAGACCCAGAATGATCGGATATTCCTACTGGACAATTAAAATTTTTTTTTAACTTGGCAACAATTTTGTGTCCTACTTCTTTAGGTTTGGTTGGGTAGTCAGAGTTACATTGAAGGATAGAAAAATTTTTAATTTGATTGGAGTTTATTACAGATTTTATCTCTGAAATTGTTGAAAGACCAGTGCTTAAAATTAAAGGTTTTTTACTAATTTTTGAAATCTGTTTTAACATTAAATAATTATTAAATTCTCCAGAAGCAATTTTCCATGCTTCTACTTTTAAATTTGCAAGTATTTCAACTGATTTCTTTGAAAAAGGTGAACATAAAAAAATTAAACCTTTTTTCTCTGAATATTTTTTTAATTTATGCCACTCAGTTGTGTTGAATGATGTTCTTTTCCAATAATCAAATCTACTACGATCTTGTAATGAAAACTTTTTTCTAAACTTTTCATATTTAGATGACTCATATTCTGGGTAATGCATTTGAAATTTTACTGCGTCCGCTCCTGCTTTAGAAATATTGTCAATAAAACTTTTTGCTATACCCAAAGAACCTTCATGAGAAAGGCCAACTTCAGCTATGATGAATGTTTTTTGGTTGTCACCTACCAATTTATTACTAATTTTTATAATTTTATTTTTTTGCATAATATTTAGCTAAAATTAAGTCCTCTTGATCGTCAATATTAATAGAATATTTGCCATTTGTTATAATGCCATATACTTTTTTCCCAACAATAGAATTATATTTTTTTAAATTATCTGATCTAAAAAAATACATAGCACCAGATCTTATATATATATTTTTTAATTTTTGTCTTGGTTTAAGAGACTCTTTTTTCATATTCAAATAATTTACTACTTGATTTGTATATAATATTTTCTTCATTCTTTCTGGATGATCTTTAACATCTTTAATAGTTATAACAGTATCAAATTTTTTTTTTAATAAAATTTTGTGAGCTAAATCAAACATTTTTTTTTGTCTGAAAGGAGTCGTTGGCTGCAAGATAAGAACAAAATCATAATTAAAATTTTTTTTCTTTTCGGTAAACAGAATCTCTCTAACAAGATCTTCGGTTAAAGAATTATCTCCTGATAATTTTTTTTTTCTTTTATGTAAATCATTTAAGCCAAATTTTTTTGCTAGACTCAAGTAATTAGAACTGTCAGATGAAAATATTACTTTTTTTATAAATTTTAATTTTTTAGAAAATCTAATTGAATAATAAAATAACTCTTTATTGTTAATTTTTACGATATTTTTATTTTTTATTGTTTTTGAACCTGATCTTGCTGGTATCAAACAAAGTACATTTTTAAATGACATATAATACCTAATCGAAATTATATGGCACAAAAATGTTAATTAGTAAAATAAATATAGTAAGTTCTTTGGAACAAAGTATATGTTGTTTGTAAATGCGATGATAATAAAATATTCTCCATATGTATGTTTTTAGATAAAAATAATAAAAATTTAGAAAATTTTACAAACTTTAATTTTATAACAAAATTTTTACATAATAATAAATATATTTTATTAGAAAAGATGCTAAAAGAAAACTTTGCGAAAAGTCATTTTACTGTCTTAGACATTGGATCAGGATTATCTGAGTTTTATAGGAAATTTAATCATAAATTTAATTTTAACTATCTTGGAATAGAAAAAAATTTAAATTTTTTTAACACATGTAAAAATAAACTATCTATAAACAAAAACTATGATGTTATTTTAAGTGATATTGAAAATGTAGTAGATAATTTAGAGGGTAAAGATTTAATTTTATGTTTAGATATTTTAGAACATATTGATTTTAATTTAAGAAAAAAATTAATAGTTAAAATTTCTCAAATTAAATTCAAAAAACTTTTTATAAATGTTCCAAATGAATTTGGACCAGCAATCTTTATAAAAAATTTTGGAAGTAGATTGATTAATTACAAAAGAGATTTTGAATATACTTTTTTGGAAACCTTGTATGCAACATTTTATATGTCTCATAAATTACCACCACACGAAAATAAACATAAAAATTTTTATTGGAAAGATCTACAAAATCTTTTAAATATTTATTTTAATGTTGAAGTGAAAACCAATATTAATAATCTACTACCTAAGCATTTTTCACCAACTATATCTTTTATATGCACAAAAAATGTTAGTTCTGATTAAATTAATTTAAATTTTATTTAGTTTTTCAAAATTTTTTAACCAAAAATTGGATTCATTTTTGTATATATTTTCTTGATACAAATTTTTATATTTTTTTTTGGCGCTCACATAATTTAGTAAAATATGATCTATTCTTGCATAAAAATACATTTTTGTTTTTTTACTGATATTTGGATTTATATAGACTGCAAATCTTATTAAGCTTTCAAAAATAAAATCTGGCAAATATTTAACAATAATTTTCGACGAATTTCGTAAAAGAGAATTTTCATTTCCAAAAATATTTCGATCCCACAGCTGTCCTTTGTTATTTTTAAGCAAATTTAATTCTATATTATCTGAATTTAGTTTTTTCATATCTCTAAATTCATCTGTATGATTGATCATGTAATTAATATTGACAAATTTATTATCCTTATTAATTGGATTGTAATTATTTTGAGCGTCAAATAAATATAGTGTTTTTTTGTCTAAGCTACTATTTTTGTCATTAATCAGCTTTTGGTCTTCAAAATCTACCATATTTAAGGTATGTGGAGAGGACCCATCGTCTGCATATAAAAAAACAAGGTATGATCTAACATTTATAACTTCCAATAGTCTGTTTAGAATATCTGAAACGCCATCACACCATATTGAGCCATGTAATAATTTCCAAGATGCTCCATCATCAATATTTATCTCTATAGGCATTACATGTGTTGCAACATACTGATTAAGTATCATAGTTGATTTTTTTTTATCTTGACTTAAATTTATCCCCTCTCTCTTGGATATTTTTTTTACAATTAAATTAGGCAATATCGAAAGTTCATGACTTAATATTAACCTAGAAATTTTGTACTTTAAATAACTACTGGAAAAAACGAAAAAAAAAATTATTAAAAATAAGATAAATGCATACTTTAAATTAAAAAAATTTTTCATACCAAGTTTCCAAAGATAACCATTGCCAAATAAAGTTAGAGTTTTTGATTTTGTAAAATTTTTCACTGTTTACAAAATCATGAGCTTTCTTAACATCAATAAATGTACTTATAAAGCTGTTTTTTTTCTTTAAAAGATCTATTATGATTTTTTTGTTTTTGTTTTTCAAAAGCCATTCTATTTGAGGTGTTTGTATACTTTTTTTAATCTTAAAAGCATTTTTATAATTGAAATCTTTCTTCATAAAATTTCTCAATGCTATTTTTCCTATAGATTTATCTATTATTAATTTTTCAGGTAAGTTTAGTGAATATTCAACAAGTTTATGGTCTAAAAATGGAACTCTAACTTCTATTGAATTTGACATAGAATTTCTATCTTCGTATCTTAAGTTTCTAGGAATTTTATTCCTAGAAATTCTATCAACCAAAATACTTCTTAAATTTATTTCTAAATTATTTTTTATTCTTACATCAAATTTTTTTTTTAAAAAATTTGATGAATTTAAAAGTGATCCATCAGCTCCGAAATTAGAAAAATTTTCTTTTAGATATTTAAGTTTTGAAATGATGTTATTTTTACTTAATTTATAAAACTTTGAATAATAATTTATTTGATTATTTAATTTATTGTATTGTTTTGAATTTAATAATTGCAATAAATAAACTAATATTTCTCGATTTGACCCTGCCAAACTATCATCTGCTCCGGTTCCATTTAACAATACCTTCAGTCCATCTTTCTTTGCTTTTTTGTAAAGCGATTGCATTGAAATCGTTGCTATACCACCATAGGGTTGTTCTTGTATATCTATCATTTTTTGGAAATTGGGAAAGAAGTCTGTATTTAATAATATGTAATTATTTTTAATATTTTTATTCTTAAGAAATTTTTCTACCGTTGATCTTTCTGAATACTTTTTATTAGAAAAATAAAAATTATAACTATAAATGTTAGACTGATAATTATTTTTTAAGTACTCACTTAATATGGTTTGTGAGTCAAGACCACCTGATAAAGATATACCAACTTTTACATCTGATCTGGTATGTATTTTTATAGTTTCGCGAAGTAAATGGTTATATTCTTCTTGAAATTTTTTATTTTTTTTTTCTCCAACTGGATTTATTTTTTTTTTTAAATCATACCATTTAACAGATTTGACAATTTGGCCTTTACTATTTACCTCTAAATACTCACCAGGCATAATTTGAAAAATATCCTTAAAAAATGTTTTGTTTGAGTGATCTAAAAGGGAATGTGTTAGATAATCATTTATTACATCTTGATCGTAGTTTTTATATTTTTGAAATTTTAATAATGGTTTAATTTCACTTGAAAAATAAAATATTTTATCACGATATGAATAATGGTAATATAAAGGCTTAATTCCAAATCGGTCTCTTATTAAATAAGTTCTTTTATATTTTCGGTCATATATTGCAAAAGCAAACATACCTCTTAGATATTCAAGACATTTAATTTTTTTTTTTGAAAATAATTCGATAAGTGCTCTTGTATCTCCATAATTAGTTCCTTGTAAATCTAAGTTTTCTAAAATCTCAAGGTAATTGTAAATCTCACCATTATAAATCATTGAATATCTCCCATTTAATGAATTCATTGGTTGTGAGCCATTTTTTGTTAAATCGATTATTGATAAACGATTGTGATTAAAAATTACTTTATCTATTTTTACTGATAATTTTAAGTCTGGTCCACGATGTACCAGTTCATTCGACATTTTATAAATATATTTCTCATTTTTTTTTATATTACCAATTGCTCCAGAAATACCACACATTTAAATAACCTGAGAAATTAGATTTTTCATTTGATTTTGAATAATTTTTTTTTCTGTATTAGTATTTTCGATTTCAAAGTCACTTATAGTAGTATTAAAAAATTTGTTTGAAATTGTTTTTAAAAAAGTTTTAACTTCCATTTTTATATGACTTTCACTCATGTTTGTTAAGTTCCTTAATTGCTCTTTTGCTATATCAATTTCTCTTGAAATAACTGGTGTAGCGACACAATCTGAGTGCCATGTGTTACCAAATGTTATAGCAGGTTTATTCTGTAAAGCAGATTCCCAAGCAACAGATCCACTTATGGTACAATTTAATATGGAATTATTAATTAATTCTTTGGGGTCTGTATTTGTTGGAATAAAAAAAACATTTTGTAATTTTAAAATTTCACTATAAAGACTTGAATCTCTAAAATTAAGTTGTCTTACATCTCCAGAGAAAATATTTAATTGTTTTGGATGCTCTTTAACTAAAATTTTTATATTTATATCCACTATTTTTCTAAGAAAATTTATTGCTTTAAAATTATTATCAAATTCTTCTCCCTCTGGGTTTGTGGTTTTTTCAGGTTGGTTATGCATCGCAAAAAAAACGTATTTTTCGTTTTTTAATTCAAAATTTTTGCAATTTTTAATATATTTTTTTTTTAGTAAAATTGTTTTTACCAAATGTTTAAAATGCAAGTATATAAAATAAAAAATATTTATTTTCCCATTCAAAAAATGAAAACTATTAATTTGTTTATTATAAATAATATATTTAGTTTTTTTTATTAATAAAATAATAAAACTAATAAACCCTTTAAAGATATTTTGTTTATTTTTTAAATTTAATTTTTTTCCAAGATTGTACCATATGGAAGAATTTGTATTCAATAAATCCTCTGAATTTTTTATATATGGATTAGTATTTAATAACGGTTTAAACTTATTAACTCTATAATCTTGAGAAACTAAGATTAAATTTTCATAAAAGGTTCTAAAAAAAATTAATGTTTTAATTCCTTTAAAATTTGCAATATGGTACAAAAGAAAATCGAATGCTAAATGAGGAGTAGTTTGAAAAAAAACTACAGATATATTGTTAGTTTTTAAGATATTTAAAATTTTAATAATGTATCTCTTGAATAGTTTTTCTTTTTCGTCTTGAGATAATATTTCAATAGATAATCTATCTAATTGCCCTGAAAAATTTGAATAACAATTTTTTTCCAAATATTTTAAAAGATCAGATCCTAGTATTTTATTAAAGCCCAATGTTTGAACATTTTCTTTTAATAAATTTCTAACATCTAAAGAGCTAATTTCATTCAAATGATTTTTTATATTGTCGTTATGAAGATACATTTTGAAATTTAATTTTTTTTGTTGATGAAGTTCGTAAAAAGTATTCCTTAAAAAATTAGAATCTCCATTATTTAATAAAATATTTTGCATTTTTAGAAGTTTAAAAATTAATATTTATATTTTTTTAAATTAATTTATAAAACACCTAATTAATAATGTATAATAAATTCTTCAAATCATCTTTACATTTTGGATCGTGTAAACTTTTAAGTAGCAAACTAAGATTGGGAGAAAAAAAAATACTACCATTTAGTATTCCACATGGAGTCGACTTTGGCTATAATGGTGATTTTGTTATAGACGGTACTTCTATAGAACCAATTTATTTAGCCCATAGTGATTATATTTTTTCAAAAGCAAATAAAATAAAAAAATCTATAAAGTTTCCACATCCGTGGGTATTCTTAATGAAAGAAAATAAGATAAAATTTGGTAATGGTGATCTTATAATTTCTCCTCCACCAAGTTTAGAAAACTTTGAAAAAATGTATAAGGAGATTGGTAAATTAAGTTTTAATAAAAAAAAATCGATACTTATAAAAGGAAGAGGAGAAAAGGATATTTACTTTAGATGGTGTAAAGAAAGAAACTTTGGAGTTGAATTTGCTGGCAATATTAATGATGAAAACTTCTATTATAAACTATTCAAAATTTTAAATAAATATAGGAATATATATTTAATAAATATGTCTTCAGCTGGAATCTTTGCTGCAAGTATTAGAAAAAAAATTAAAATAATCTCTAATTGTGAATTTAGAAATATAGATAATCTAAATAATTCATTAAAAGTAAACTCTAAAAAATATAAAATTGTGAAGAGTACATGGAAAAAGTTAACTTCATCTAATACAGATGTATCTCAGAATGAAGCAAAAAAATTATTAGGCTACAAATTTTATAGTAGTAAAAAACAATTAAGAAATCTGATTTTAAATCAGCAAAGATATATTAAGAAAAATCCTATTTTTTTAAAAGGCATTTCAAAAAAAAATTATCGGTTGTATTTAAATTTATTTAGATTCTTACCATTTTTAATAAAGTTGTATCCTTATCCATTAAAAAAAATTTTATTAAAGATTTTTATTTTTTTTAAAATTAACAAAGTACAAATAAATACATATAATGATTTTTCCTATTTTAGAATAGGCACTAAATTTAAGAGTAGAGTTAAAAATGAATTTTTAAGAGGTTATAGGTTGAAAAATTATAATCTTGGTGAAGCTCCTATAGATAAAAGCTAATGAAAAAATTAAAAAAGATAATTTGCATAATCCCCGCAAGAAAAGGTAGTAAAAGAATTAAGAATAAAAATATAATTAATTTTTTTGGCAAACCTTTAATATCATATTCTATTGAAAATGCCCTTAAATCAAATATCTTTGAAAAAGTTATTGTATCTACAGACTCTAAGAAAATATCAAATATATCAAAAAAATATGGAGCAGATGTGCCCTTTTTGCGACCTAAGAGTCTATCTGGAAATAATATAATCGTTAAAGATGTGTTAATACATTGTCTTAATAAGTTAAAGAATATAAAAAAATATGAGTATTTTTGTTGTTTATATCCAACAGCACCTCTAATTACTCCGATAGATTTAAAATTATCTTATAAAAAACTGACACAACAAAAAGCAACTGCTTTGATTAGTATTTCAAAATATAATAACCATCCATTAAGATCTTTATTAATTAATAATAAAAATTATTTATCATTTAAATTTAAAAAGTTTCAAAGAAAAAATTCACAAGATCTTCAGCCATTATTTCATGATGCTGGCGCTTTCTATTTTTATAAAATAGATGATTTCTTGAGAAAAAAAAAATCTCTTATACCAACAAAAACTATACCCTATAGACTAAAAACTTTTAAAGCAGTAGATATAGATGATTATGAGGATCTAAATCTAGCGAAACTTATATATAAAAAATGAAGATTTTAATATTAGGATCTTCTGGACTGTTAGGAAAAGACATCTACAAAGTCTTAAATAAACACTATGCAGTGAGTCACTCTGGTTTGGCAAAAAGAAATTGCAATTTCGAAAAGCTCAATGAAATAAAAAAGGTACTTTTATATGATTATGATCTAATTATAAATTGTATAGCTATCACTGATATCGAATACTGCGAAACAAACAAAAAAAAATCAAAAAAAATAAATGAAGATTTGTTAAAGAAAATTTTCTTATTAAAAAAAAATTATAAGCTTAGGTTTAACTTTATACACTTTTCAACTGATCAAATGTATAATAATAAAAATAGTAACTCAGAATTATCTAAGCCTATTATTTTTAATGAATACACAAAACAAAAACTGAATTCTGAAAAAATCTGTAAAAAAAATAAAGCTTTAGTATTTAGAATTAATTTTATAAATCAAAATAAAAAGAATTTTTTTGGTTGGTTGATAAAACAATCGATTTTAAAGAAAAAAATTTACCTGTTTAATGATATAGAGTTCAATCCTTTGAGATCTAAAACAATTTCAAAAATAATTTTAAAAATTATAAAAAAGAAGAAATATAAAATTAATGGATTATTTAATCTAGGGTCTAAAGGCAAAATAACTAAAGCAGAGTTCGGGATAAAAGTGTTTAGATACTTAAAAAAGAAAATAAATTATGATATATGTTCTTCAAAACATTTATTTAAGACGAAAAGACCAAACTACATGTCAATGAGATTAAACAAATTTTCAAAGTTTTTTAATATAAAACTTCCATCTATAGAAAGCGAGATAATCAATGAAATCAAAAATTATAAAAATAGGTAAATCAAAAATCTCTACAAATTCAAAAACATACTTTATAGCAGATATTGCAGCTAATCATGATGGATCATTGACTAGAGCTAAAAAACTCATAAGACTTTGTGCTTTAGCAGGAGCAAATGCCGCGAAATTTCAACATTTCAAAGCTGAGACAATAGTTTTAGACGAAGGATTTAAAAAAATTGGAAAAATTACTCATCAGTCAAAATGGAAAAAGTCAGTCTTTGAAGTATATAAAGATGCAAGTATAAATTTAAATTGGACACGTGAATTAAAAAAACAATGCAGAAAATTTAATATTGATTTTCTAACTGCACCTTATGATTTGAATTATGTAGATGATGTTGATAGTTACATACCAGCATATAAAATAGGTTCAGGCGATATTACATGGAAAGAAATTATTAAAAAAATAGCAAAAAAAAATAAACCAGTTTTATTAGCTACAGGTGCATCGTCATTGAAAGATGTAGTTAAAGCTGTAAATTTGATAAATAAAATAAATCCTAAAGTAATCTTAATGCAATGTAACACGAACTACACAAATTCTAAAGAAAATCTGAAATTTATAAATTTAAATGTATTAAATACTTATAAAAAAAAATTTAAGAATTTAATT
>CACGWQ010000001.1:0-80000 GCA_902576815.1 uncultured Pelagibacteraceae bacterium | reverse complement strand
AACACACATCGTTTACGGCATGGACTACGAGGGTATCTAATCCTCTTCGCTACCCATGCTTTCGTTCCTCAGTGTCAGTAATGATCCAGAAAGCTGCCTTCGCAATTGGTATTCTTTCTAATATCTACGAATTTCACCTCTACACTAGAAATTCTGCTTTCCTCTATCATACTCTAGCTAAAAAGTTTTGATTGCAGTTCCGAAGTTAAGCTTCGGGATTTCACAACCAACTATTTTAACCACCTACGAACTCTTTAAGCCCAGTAATTCCGAACTACGCTAGGTCCCTTCGTATTACCGCGGCTGCTGGCACGAAGTTAGCCGGACCTTCTTATTCGGGTACAGTCATTTTCTTCCCCGACGAAAGAGCTTTACAACCCAAGGGCCTTCTTCACTCACGCGGCATCGCTGCATCAGAGTTTCCTCCATTGTGCAATATTCCCTACTGCTGCCTCCCGTAGGAGTTTGGGCCGTGTCTCAGTCCCAATGTGGCTGATCATCCTCTCAGATCAGCTATTGATCAAAGTCTTGGTAGGCCATTACCCCACCAACAAACTAATCAAGTGCAGGCTCATCCATTGGCGCATAAAGCTTTCTCTGTAAAGACTTATGAGGTATTAGCACAAGTTTCCTCGTGTTATTCCTCACCAAAGGGAAGATACCTACATGTTACTCACCCGTCTGCCACTAAGTATTGCTACTTCGTTCGACTTGCATGTATAAGGCGTGCCGCCAGCGTACGTTCTGAGCCATGATCAAACTCTCAAGTTTAAAAACGGCGCACACTAGCTTCTACATAAATACTAAGAAAAATATTTATGTAATGTTGAAGTGTGTACGACAAATTTTGGTAACCTTAACCGTCCACACTTCTCTTCTTAAAAATTAACAAAAAAAATAGCTAATTGAGCTATAAAGCCCAATAAATCAACAATTTTAATAAATTGAGTTGATCGCTTATATTGGAAAAAATTTAGAAATCAAGATATTAGATAAATAAAAAATGTGTTAAAAACCCTTGATTTTCAACAATTATAAAGATGAGATATATTATAAAAAAGAATATTTTCAAAAGTTTCAAAGAACTCTCAATTTTTTTATGGTTAATTGCTCTTATTTTGGTGACATTTATCACTTATAAAATTTATGAAAATAACAGGATTAACCGCTACAATACATTATTTAGTGCTCTTAATAATTCATACTTACAAAAGACAATTAAAGAAATATCAAATAGTTTAGAAAAAAGATATATCCACTTAAATTACATCACAAAAAAAGGTGATACTTACCTGAGCATTATTAATAATTTAAATATAAATAGTAACGAAAAAAAATTAATTTTAAGTTCTATAAAAAATAAGAAACAATTAAATATATTAAAAACAGGACAAAAATTTTACTTCAAAATTGATAAATTAAATAACGCAAAAGTAACTCTATTTAAAATTCAAACAGATAATAAAAATGAAATTTTATTTACAAGGTTACAAGATAAAGAAAAGTATAAAATCAAATCAATAGTAAAAGACTTAAAAAAAGAATTAGTTTACAAAGAGAGCACAATAAGTAGTAGTTTGTACTCAAGTGCAATTAATTCTGGAATTAAACCAAATATAATTATCGATTTTGCAAGATTGTATGGATTTCAAGTAGATTTTCAAAGAGATATTTGGAAAGATGATAGCTTTCAAATTATTTATGAAGAATTTAGAGATCAAAAAAATAATCTAATAGATACTGGAAATATTATTTTTGCAAATTTAAATTTGCAAGATACAAATTATGAGATGTATAGATACCAAATTAAAAAAGGTGAGTACGATTATTTTGATGAAAATGGAAAAAGTGTTAGAAAAACTTTGATGAAAACACCTATTAATGGAGCAAGGCTTTCCTCTTCTTTTGGTAAAAGAAAACATCCAATTTTAGGTTATACTAAGATGCACACAGGGACTGACTTTGCAGCTCCAATGGGTACACCGATATTGGCATCGGGAGATGGTAGAGTTACAAAAGCAGGTTGGTGTGGAGGAGGAGGAAATTGTGTCAAAATAAAACACAACAATACTTACCAAACTATTTATGCACATATGTCTAAATTTGGAAGAGGAATAAAGAGAGGTGTAAAAGTTAAACAAGGTCAGATAATTGGTTATGTAGGATCAACGGGATTGTCTACTGGACCACATTTACACTATGAAGTTATTGAGAATGGTAGAAAGATCAATTCTCAAAAGCTTAGACTACCGTCAGGTAAGATATTAAAAGGTGAAGAGAGAAAAAATTTTGAAGTGGATAAAATAAAAATTGACGTTTTAAAATCTAATCTAATAGCTAAGATAAATTAGTCTGAATCTGAAGTATCAGTTTCAACTTGTTTCGAATTTATATCATTAATATTTGAATTAAAATTTTGATCAATAACATTACTTTTTTCGATTGATGTTTTATTAATTATTTGGAGACTTAAAACTCTTGAAAAATGATCTGCATGTTGCAAATAATTCTCTGATAGTATTTTATCACCAGATGATAACGCTTCTCTCGCCAAATTTTTGTATTTATCAACAAGTTTAGCTGCATTTTGATTATTTCTTCCGGGATTTTTATGTTTAAAATCAGAATTGTGATTAAAGTCCATATGGTTCTTGTGCCCATTTAAAGGTCTTTTTTTAAAAGTTCTATCGCCGTTTAGTTTGAACCTATTTTTTCTATTATTATTTCTAAAATTATTCATTAGGATATTTTTGTAGATATTATCACCCTTGGTAGCGATTGAATATCTTTACAAATTTTATTTACATAAAAGCCATTTTTTTTTAAAAAATATTTTGTATAGAATTCATGTGTATTACCAATTTCTATTATCAATTTTCCGTTAACCTTTAACAATTTTCTGCTTTTTAAAATTATTTTTCTTATTATATTTAATCCGTCAGTTCCAGCACTTAATGCTTTATCTGGTTCATACAATCTAACACTATCGTCCAATCTCTTTAAATCTATGCTACTGATGTAAGGAGGATTAGATACAATAAAATCATAAATATTTAAATTAAATTTGTCAACATCGATATTTATGAATTGAATTTTATTTTGTAATTGATGCATTTTTGCATTGAATAATGCTACTTTCAATGCCTTTTTACTTACATCTATAGCAGTTCCCTTACATCTGGGCCTTTCATTTATGATGGATATTAATATACACCCTGATCCAGTTCCAATATCTAATATATTTTTTGAGGAATTTAAATTTATGACTTTTAATATCTCACTTACAATAATTTCTGTTTCTGGTCTTGGAATTAGTACATCATTATTAATTCTAAAATTATACCTCCAAAATTCTTTTATTTTTAATATATGAGCAATGGGTTCTTTTTTTTTCCTTCTTAAAATTAATTTTTTAAATTTTAAAAAATTTTTTTTATTTATTCTGTTATTTAGATTAATTAGTATTTTTTCCCTAGAAGAATTTAGTACATTTGATAAAATTAGTTCTGTGTCTAAATGGTAAGTATGTATATTTTTTAATTTTAATAATTTATTTCCATAATTTATTGCTTCTAGATACTTCATCAACTTATTTTACTGAGTTCATCTCGCTGAGCTTGTAAACTTAAGTTTTCAATCATTTCGTCAAATATTTCACCTTCCATGAATTCCTCAAGCTTGTGTAATGTTAAATTAATTCTATGATCAGTAACTCGTCCTTGAGGGAAGTTATATGTTCGAATTCTTTCAGATCTATCCCCAGATCCAATTTTGCTTTTCCTATCTTTAGATCTCTCTTGGTCAATTTTTTGTCTTTCAAAATCATAAATTCTAGATCTTAAAATTTTCAACCCTTTTTCTCTATTTCTTATTTGCGATTTTTCATCTTGCTGGCTTACAACTATTCCTGTTGGAATATGAGTAATCCTGACCGCAGAGTCTGTAGTGTTTACACTTTGGCCTCCTGGCCCGCTACTCCTAAAAACATCAATTCGAAGGTCTTTATCATCCAACTTTATATCTAAATCCTCTGCTTCTGGTAAAACAGCCACTGTTGCTGCTGATGTGTGAACTCTACCTTGTGTTTCAGTATCTGGTACTCTTTGAACTCTGTGGACGCCACTTTCATATTTTAATAAAGAGTATATATTTTTTCCTTTAATAATAGCTATCACCTCTTTAAGACCACCAGCATCACTTTTTGAAATAGAAACAATTTCAATTATCCATTTTTTTTTTTGGCAAACTTTTTCATACATTTTGTATAAATCAGATGCAAAAAGACTGGCCTCTAAACCTCCGGTACCTGCTCTTATTTCAATTATAGCATTTTTGCTATCCGCTTGGTCTTTTGGGAGTAAAAATAATTTCAGTTTTTTTTCATTTATCAAATAGTTTTTTTTTAAAATTTCAAGTTCAATATTTGCAAATTCTTTAATTTCCTTTTCAGAATTTTCATCGTTAATTATGTTATTTAAATCTTCAGTTTCTTTTTGATAATTTAAATATTCTTTTGCTTGCACTATAATTTCATTCAAATCTGAGTATTCTTTTGAAATTTCTGCATATTTATTTTTATCTACTTCACCAGAGGAAAGTTCTTTTTCCAATTTAATATGTCTTTCAATTAAATTTTTAACTTTATCTTGGGGAAGCATTTATTTACTTTGTAAACTTAAGGCTTTTTCCTCGACTAAAGATACAATTTTATCAATCATATCTTTTGTGGTCACTTTTTCTGTGTCTATACCATTCAAATATAACATGTGATTATCTTTTCCTCCACCGGTTATACCTATTTGAGTTTGCTTAGCTTCTCCAGGGCCATTAACTACACATCCAATAATTGACAAAGTAATTGGTTCTTTTATATGAGAAAGCTTTTGTTCTAACTTTTTTACAGTTTCTATAACTTGAAAAGCTTGTCTAGCACAAGATGGGCAAGATATTATCTTAACTCCTCTGTTTCTTAAGTTTAAAGATTTTAATATTTCATTTCCAACTTTAATTTCTTCAATAGGATCATCTGAAAGAGATACTCTAATTGTGTCACCTATTCCACCTAACAATAAACTTCCAAATCCTATTGAGGTTTTGATGCTGCCAGGTAAATAACTACCTGCCTCAGTAATTCCAAGATGAAGTGGATAATCTGTTTTTTCTGAAAGCAATCTATAAGCAGCAATAGATAAAAAAACGTCTGATGATTTAACGCTAACTTTTAAATTTGTAAAATTCATGTTTTCTAATATTTCAATATTTCTTAAAGCACTTTCCACTAAAGCTTCTGGGCATGGTTCTCTATATTTTTCAAGTATATCACGTTCAAGTGAGCCTGCGTTGACACCAATTCTAATTGAGCAATTATTGTTTTTTGCAGCAGATATGACTTCTGCTATTCTTTTTATGTCTCCAATATTACCTGGATTAATACGAAGACAATCTGCGCCATTTTCAGCAGCTTCTATTGCCCTTTTATAATGGAAATGAATATCAGCAACTATTGGTACATCAACATTTTTAATAATAGTTTTTAAAGACTTAGTTGAATTCTGATCAGGACAAGAAACTCTAACTATATCTGCACCGGCCTCGGTTACTTTATTAATTTGCTCGATTGTTGATTTATGATCTGTTGTCAATGTATTTGTCATAGTTTGAACAGTAATTGGATTATCTCCACCAACTTTTATTTTTCCAACTTTTACTTCTTTGGTCTTTTTTCTTATAATTTTTCTAAATGGTCTAATATCTGATATCATTTGGTTAAGTTAAATTCTGCATGTAAAGATTTTACAGCTTTCATCGCATTTTTTCTATTTATAAGGACTGAAATTTTTATTTCAGATGTTGAAATAACTTGTATATTTATATTTTGTTTGGCCAATGCCTGAAACATCCTAAAAGTTACGCCAGGTGTGGTAACCATCCCAACACCTATAATAGAAACTTTAGATACATTTTTGTCAAAAACCATTTTTTTTAAAGTAATGTTTTTATTTTTTGTTATAATTTTTTTGGTCTTAGGTAAATCAGAAGACTTGATTGTAAATGTAAGATCTGTCTCTTTTCCATTTGAGGATATATTTTGAACTACCATATCAACATTAATCGAATTTTCTGAAAGTGGTTTAAATATTGTTGCCGCAATTCCAGGTCTATCTTTAACTCCCAATAAAGTAACTTTTGCATCGTTATCTGTAGATGAAATTCCAGTAATAATTCTGTTATTTATTGCATTTTTCCTTTTTGTTATGAGTGTTCCAGTTTTATTTGAAAAAGATGATTTAACCTCAATATCAATCCTATTTAATCTTGCATCTTGTATAGAATGTGGTTGCATAACTTTTGAGCCTAATGAGGCCATTTCCAACATTTCTTCATAAGATATTTTTTTTATTTTTTTTGCTTTTTTTAATTTATTTGGATCCGTAGTAAAAACTCCTTCGACATCTGTGTAAATTACACAACGATCTGCATTTAGAAACTTAGCAAACATTATTGCGCTTGCATCCGTTCCTCCTCTTCCGATTGTAGTAATTTGAGAGTTTTTGTTTACTCCTTGGAAGCCTGCTATTATAGGAATGCCTCCAGCTCTTAAATATTTATTAATAATTCTATTATTTATAAATTTTATCCTTGAGTGTTTGTGTTTTCCGTCTGTTAAAATGGGAATTTGCCATGCCATCCAAGATCTAGCTTTGATACCATTTTCTATAAGTTGGCCAGCTAATAATGAACATGAAATTTGCTCACCTGCCGAAACTAAAGCATCATATTCTTGATCAGAAAAACTATTACTTATTTTTTTAGACATACTAATCAATTTATTAGTTGTACCACTCATTGCTGATGATAAAACTATTACTCTGTATTTTTTTGAATAAGATTTAATAATTTTAGCAACTTTTTTTATTCTTTTAATTGATCCAACTGAAGTGCCACCGAATTTTAATACAATAGTTTTCATTGGTAGTTTTATTTACAAGTTTTAATATATTGATAAAATACATCTAAGTTGTAATGTCAATATAGAATGAACACTAATACTATTAATCAGGCAGAAATAGAAAAATTTGATAAAATAGCTAAAGAATGGTGGGATCCCAATGGTAAATTTAAACCGCTTCATAAATTTAATCCTATAAGGGTTGAATACATAAAAAATAATATAATCGAAGACTTTGAAATTAATAAAATTGATAATCCACTTACAAATATATCTATTCTAGATATTGGGTGTGGAGGAGGTCTACTGTCTGAACCTTTGGCAAGACTTGGCGCAAATGTTGTTGGTATTGATGCATCTAAAAATAATATTAGCGTAGCGAAACACCATTTAAATAAAAGTAAATTGAAAATTCAATATTATAATGCATCACCTGAAAATTTTTCTTATAAAAAAAAATTTGATGTTATACTTAATATGGAAATTGTAGAACACGTCGACGATGTTGAAAAATTTATAAATATATCCTCAAAATTTTTAAACAATAATGGTATAATGTTTGTAGCAACATTAAACCAAACTTTGAAATCTTATCTTTTTGCAATAATAGGAGCAGAGTATATTTTAAGATGGCTACCAATAGGAACGCATGATTGGAATAAATTTATTAAACCTCAAGATTTAGAAAAATTTTGTAATTCTAGCTCACTTAAGTTAAAAAAAATTGATGGTGTCAAATTTAATCCAATTTTAAACAAATGGAAAATTTCAAATGATAAATCTGTAAATTATATTACAAAATTTAGAAAAATTTAATTTTCTTTATCTTCGATCCAAGGAATTGTTGAAGTTTCTATACCTTCATCTCTAAGTTCTCTAACATCACTAGCTGATGCCTTGCCATAAATATTTTTTTTGTTTTTACTCTTTTTATAATGAATAGATCTTGCCTCATAAGCAAAGTTATCACCAACATATTCAAAATTTTGTTTTATAAATTTTTGGTATTCTTTAATTTTTTTTTTAATATTTTGGTTGTAATTTCTTTTATTGCCAATTTTAAAATTTGTGTTAGCTAAATTTGGTTTCATCAAAGATTTATCAATTTTTTTAGAATCACACTTTTGGCAACTAAGAAGTTTTAATTTTTTTAATTTGTCAAACTCTTTTGAACTTGAAAACCAGCTTTCAAATTCAAATTTACATATTTTACAGTTAAGTAAGTATTTTATCATTATTATACATATTTAGTATTGTAAGAAAAAAATTCAATACTCAAGATCTATAATCCGAATTAATATCAATATATTCTTTGGATAAATCCATAGTATAAACTTTAAAATTTTTATTACCAACAGACAAATCTATCGTAATGTCTACATTTTCATTCTTCATATATTCGCTAATATTATCCTCATTATAATTTCTATCTACTTTACCTCTATTAAAAATAATATAAGGTCCTATTTGAATTGAAAGTTTTTCAACTCTAACAGTAGCTCCACTTTTTCCAATTGCCATAGCAATTCTTCCCCAATTTGGATCTTCACCAAAAATTGCTGTTTTAACAAGTGGCGAGTTAGCAATTGAAAAACAAACGCTCTTTGCTTCTTTTTCAGATTTACTGTTCTTGCAATAGATGCTAACAAATTTTGTAGCTCCCTCTCCATCACTAGCAACCCTTTTTGCCAAATTTAACATTACTTGACGAACTTTATCTTTAAATTGCTTTAATTTTGGATCTTTTATATTCTTAATTTCTTTGTTAGGGGCTTTACAAGTTGAAAAAATAGAAACCATATCATTAGTGCTAGTATCTCCATCACATGAAATTGCATTAAAAGTACTTTTGATATTCAGTTTTAAAATTTGTTTTAAAAGAGATGAGGAAATATTAGCATCTGTAAAAATAAATCCTAAAGTCGTAGCCATGTTTGGATAAATCATTCCAGAGCCTTTAGCTATTCCATATATTTTAACATCTATGTTTCCTATTTTACAAACCGCCATTGATAATTTTGGCTTTGTATCAGTTGTCATAATCCCAAGTGCAGCTTTAATCCAAATTAATTTATTTTGGGTATATTTTATTTTTTCTACGAGATTTTTTGTATTATTTAATATTTTACTTTCAGGAAATTTCTCTCCTATAGTTCCTGTGCATGCAAACAATATATGATTTGGTTTTATTTGTTTTGGCAAGTCTTCGTCAGAAATTTGTTTTTTTGTTAATAACTTTGCTAAATTAAAAGATATTTTTTTTAAGGAATTATAACCGTCAGTTCCTGTCAAAGCATTTGCATTCCTTGTATTTATTAACATTCCGTAAATTTTTTTCTCTTTAATTTTTTTGTTCCACTTTATATTCTCTGAGACTAAGCTGGATTGAGTGTATACTGAAGCATATGTAGCACCATCTCTAAAATAAAATAAAACTAGGTCGTCTCTTTTTTTTTCATATAAACCACAACTAACTGTAGAAATAGATAAACCATTAATATGTTCAAGATCTTGGAAATGTCCCACTTTAGTGTCTTTGTGTTTTTTGTCAAAAAAGTTGTTTATACTAAAATCCATGCTATTTGTTTTTTTTAAATTAATAACTATATATTTTATATAAACTAATACACCAAAAATATGCTTAATCCTTTGAACATTATCAATAAATTTATCAAAAGTGGAAATCAAAAAGAATTAGATAGAATCCAAAAAATAGTTAAGGAAATAAATCAACATGAAGATAATATTGCTAGATTAGAAAATGAGAGCTTTCCATTAAAAACTGATCAATTTATTGACGAAATAAAAAAAGGTTCAAGTTTAAATAAAATACTTCCTGAAGCTTTTGCTTTAGTTAGAGAGGCATCTAAAAGAATAAATCAAGAAAGACATTTCGATGTTCAATTAATTGGAGGTATTGCTTTACATGAAAACAAAATAGCAGAAATGAAAACTGGCGAAGGTAAAACTCTAACAATAGTCTTAGCGGCTTATCTGAATGCATTGGAGAAGAAAGGTGTACACATAGTAACTGTCAATGATTATCTTGCAAAAAGAGATAGTATAAACATGGGAAAAATTTATAATTTTTTAGGTTTAACATGTGGATATATAAATTCAGATCAAACAGACGATGAACGAAGAGAAAACTATAATAAAGACATAACATACGCAACAAATAGTGAATTGGGCTTTGACTTTTTAAGAGATAATATGAAATATTCAAAATCTGAGTTGGTTTTGAGAGATCACAACTTTGCAATTGTTGACGAAATTGATTCATGTTTAATAGATGAAGCAAGAACGCCTTTGGTTATTTCTGGAACAGCTGATGACAAAACTATTCAATATATTGCTGTAAATAAATTGATAAAAAGTTTAAAAAAAACAGATTTTGAATTAGATGAAAAAGATAAAAATATTCTCTTGACAAATGAAGGTGTGGATAATGTTGAAAGAATATTTTCTAAAGCTGGAATATTAAAAAATAATAATTTTTACGACCCTGAGAATCTGCACTTAGTCCACCACGTTAATCAAGCGTTAAGAGCAAACTACTTATTTGAGAATGGTAGAGATTATATAGTTAAAGACAACGAAATTATAATTATTGATGAACAGACTGGAAGACAATTGCCAGGTAGAAGATATGGAGATGGACTTCATCAAAGTCTTGAAGCAAAAGAAAAAATTGAGGTTAAGGCAGAAAATCAAACTTTAGCATCTATAACATATCAAAATTTTTTTAAGCTATATAAAAAACTAGCTGGATGCACAGGCACTGCTCAAACTGAATCTGCAGAATTTTTTGAAATTTATAATCTGCCAGTTATACAAATACCAACAAATAAAAAAATGATACGAAATGACTTTAATGATCAAATATTTAGAACAAGTATTGAAAAAGATAAAGCTATAGTAGATAAAATAAAACATTCTCATAAAATTGGCCAACCATTATTGGTTTTTACTTCAAGTATCAATAAATCAGAGCATTACTCAAATCTATTAAAGAGTGAAAAAATACATCATATTGTTTTAAATGCTAAAAATCATGAAAAGGAAGCTGAGATTATTGCAAACGCAGGCAAAACAAATTCTGTAATTATTACTACAAGTATATCAGGAAGAGGTGTGGACATTAAGTTGGGTGGACAAGATCAATCTGAGAAAGAGGATGTAAAAAAAAAGGGGGGTTTGTTTGTTATTGGCACAGAAAGAATGGAAAGCAGAAGAGTTGATAATCAAGCAAGAGGACGTGCTGGCAGACAAGGAGATGAAGGCAGTTCGATATTTTTTGTAAGTTTAGAAGATGATTTGATGAGATTGTTTGGCTCAGAAACCATGAATTCAATGCTAGAAAGGCTTGGTCTTAAAGATGGTGAAAGTATTGATCATCCTTGGATTAATAAAGCAATTGAAAGGGCACAACAAAAAGTTGAAGCAAGAAACTTTGATATAAGGAAAACGCTTATTAAATTTGATAATGTTCTTAATGATCAAAGACATGTAATTTTTGAACAACGAAAAAATGTAATTGATGATGAGGAAAAGGAGAATTATTCAGATATTTTTCTTGAAGAGGTTTTAGAAAATTTAAAAAGGCAAAAAATATTATACGAAAAATCTCCAAATTCTAAAGAATTTCCAAATTCTTTAAAGCAGACTTTAGGTAAATCAATAACTGAAGATGAATTGGGTAGAATTCTAAATTCAGATTCAAAAACAATGGAAAAAACGATAAAGGATAAATTTATAAACAACAGAAATGAGAGAAATAATTTAATAGGCGTTGAACAAGGAAAAGAAATTGAAAAAAGAATATTGGTACAAATTATAGATCAAAATTGGAAATCACATATTCAATACCTAGAGCAATTAAGACAAGTAATTGGTTTAAGATCTTATGGACAAAGAGATCCCTTAGTGGAGTACAAAAAAGAAGCTTTTTTATTATTTGAAAATTTACTAGGAAAATTAAAAACTGATCTTGTAACAATGCTTCTAAATTTAAAAATAATAGAAAAAAAAGAGGATGATAATCAGACTAAAATCATTGATAATATTAAAAATGATCCAAAATGCCTACTTGTAAAAAATAAAGAAGGAAAAATATCTAGAAATGAAAGATGTGAAGCTACTGGAAAAAAATTTAAAAATTGTTGTGGTGCTTTATAAATTAAAATATCACTGTTAATAAGATTAATAACAGAACAATTGATGTAATTGAAATAAATAATTTTTTTTTCAATTCAATTTTTGAAATCAAATTTTGAACTAAATTATATTTAACAGTAAGTTTATCTTGATTAACTGCATTAGTACTGAAACCTTTATTCCTACCAATATCTAAAAATTTATTCTTTCTTTGATTTAATATTTCTTCCTCATTTAATGTAATAAATTTACTTAAGTTTCTATCAATGGCATCACGCACATTGTCTAAAATAAGATCTTTATCTCGATGTGCGCCTCCCAAAGGTTCAGGAATTATTTCATCAATAATTTCTAACTTTAAAAGATCTTTAGCTGAAAGCTTCATTGCTTTCGCAGCTTCTAAAGTCTTTGTTGGATCTCGCCAGAGTATAGTTGCACATCCTTCTGGGGATATTACTGAATATATTGCATTCTCTAACATCAATACTTTACTGGAGGAGGCTAGTGCAATCGCTCCACCTGAGCCACCTTCACCTATTATTATAGATAAAGTAGGAACAGTCAGTTGCATAGAACATTCAATAGACTTTGCTATTGCTTCTGCTTGTCCTCTCTCTTCAGCTCCAACACCTGGGTAAGCACCTGGAGTATCAACAAAATTAATAATTGGTATTTTAAATTTATTAGCTAAATTCATTAACCTTATGGTTTTCCTGTAACCTTCTGGTCTCATCATCCCAAAATTTCTCTCAATTCTTGTGTCTAAATTTTCACCTTTTTCCTGTCCAATTACTAAAACTGACTTAGAATTAAACTTACCAAAACCACAAATTACCGATTTATCTTCTCCATAAAATCTATCTCCTGAAAGTGAAATAAATTCATCAAATAAATTATCTATAAAAAATTTTGATTTAGGTCTATCCTCGTGTCTTGCAACCAATGTCGTCTGCCATGCATCAAGATTTGAATATACGTCTTTAAGTTTTTTATCTATTTCATTTTGTAAATCAGTTATTTTACTTGTATCAACTTCTGAAAGACCATCTTGATTATAAGGATCTTTTAATTTATCTAGTTCTATTTCTAAGTTTTTGATATCAGTCTCAAAATTTAAATAATTTTTCATTACTTTATTATATATAATTTTTAGGCGATAAAATGATCAAATTATAAAAATTATATTTTTTTCAGATGAAAAATAACATTTTTTCAAATAAATTAATGACATAATTTATTGATTGTCATATACAACGATTTCTAAATTTATAAAAATTATGAGTAATTCATTTATTAAAATTAACACTTTATCTGTTTCCAAGGATTTATCTGATTTTGTGAAAAATGAACTTCTACCAGGATTAGATATTAACGAAAAAGATTTCTGGGATGGATTTGATAAAAGTATTAATGAACTTGCCCCAATTAATAAAAAGTTATTAGAAATTCGTGAAACTCTTCAATCTGAAATTGATTTATGGTTAAAAAAAAACAGAAATGGAGAATTTAATCATCAAGATCATAAGAATTTTTTAAAAGAGATTGGATATTTAAAAGATGAGGGAAATGACTTTAAAATAGATACCAAAAAGCTTGATAGTGAAATTTCAAGTATTGCAGGTCCTCAACTTGTTGTGCCTATAATGAACTCTAGGTATACATTAAATGCTGCTAATGCAAGATGGGTAAGTCTTTATGACAGTTTATATGGAACAGATTTAATTGAATCTGAAGAGACAGGTAGTCAAAAGTATGACCCTCTGAGAGGACAAGAGGTAATAAAATTTGCTCGTAATTTCCTAAATGATCACTTCTCTATCAATGGAATTCATTGGAAAGATATAAATGGATTTAAAATAGAGGGCAGTAACTTAAAAATATTAAAAGATAATAGAGATTTTGAGTTAATAGATAAAAATAAATTTATCGGATACAGAGGAGAACCTAATAACCCAACAACAATAATTTTAGAAAACAATAATTTAAAAATTGAGATAATAATTAATCCTAAAGCTTTTAGCGCTGTTCAAGATGCTGCGGGAATAAGTGACATAATTATAGAGTCTGCAATATCTACAATATGTGATAACGAAGATAGTGTTGCTGCAGTAGACTCAGAAGATAAAATTTTATGTTACAGAAATTGGCTGGGTTTGATGAAAGGATCTCTAAAATCTGTCTTCGAAAAAGATGGGAAAACTTTAGAAAGAAAACTCAATCCAGATAGAAGTTATATTTCAAAAGATAACAAAAAAGAAAAGT
Organism: uncultured Pelagibacteraceae bacterium; assembly: GCA_902576815.1. Lineage (GTDB taxonomy): Bacteria > Pseudomonadota > Alphaproteobacteria > Pelagibacterales > Pelagibacteraceae > Pelagibacter. Next base: position 65,632 of record CACGWQ010000001.1, on the reverse strand, counting down.
TACATGGTAGAAGCTTACTTTTAATTAGAAATGTTGGTCATCTAATGACCAATTCAGCAATTATTTTAGAAGATGGTTCTGAAATTCCAGAAGGTATTATGGATGCATTTATTACAACTGCTGCAGCAATTCATGATTTAAAAAGAAAAGGTAACTCAAGAACAGGTTCTATATATATTGTTAAACCTAAAATGCATGGACCTGAAGAGACTGCTTTTACAGATAAAATATTCACAAGAGTTGAGGAAGTATTAAAGCTTGAAAAGAATACAATTAAATGTGGTATCATGGATGAAGAAAGAAGAACTTCTGTAAACTTGAAAGAATGTATTAGAACACTAAAAAGCAGGGTTTTTTTCATTAATACAGGTTTTTTGGACAGAACTGGGGATGAAATGCATACATCAATGGAAGCAGGTCCAATGATAAAAAAGGGTGATATGAAAAAATCAAAATGGATAGATGCATATGAAAATAACAACGTTAATGTTGGTTTAAAATGTGGATTTTCGGGTGTTGCTCAAATAGGCAAAGGTATGTGGGCTATGCCAGATAAAATGAAAGACATGATAGATCAAAAAATATCACATCTAGAAGCTGGTGCAAATTGTGCTTGGGTGCCATCTCCTACTGCAGCTTCTTTACATGCAATGCACTATCATAAAGTAGATATTTTTGAACAACATAAAGACTTAAGAAGTAATAAAATGGATTATATTGATAATTTGTTAACAATCCCAGTAGCAGACAGACCAAATTGGAGCAAAGAGGAGATAAATAATGAATTGTGTAACTCAGCCCAAACTATTTTAGGTTATGTAGTAAGGTGGGTAGATCAAGGTATTGGATGCTCTAAAGTTCCAGATATAAATAATATTGGATTAATGGAGGATAGAGCAACACTAAGAATATCTTCACAACATATAGCTAACTGGCTACATCATGGTATTTGCTCAAATAGACAAGTTTTAGAAATTCTTAAGAAAATGGCAAAGATAGTTGATAAGCAAAACGAAGGAGACCCAGAATATCAAAACATGTCTCCAAATTACGACAAATCAATATCTTTTAAGGCAGCGTGTGAATTGATTTTCCATGGTAAGTCACAACCATCGGGCTATACCGAACCTCTATTGCATTTAAATAGATTGATAAAAAAAAGCTAATTTAAATTTATAAATCTCGTCTATTTTTAAAAGCAGATATAAGTGTTCCGTCATCTGAAGTTTCTATTTCTCCACCAACTGGTAAACCTTGAGCTAATTTTGAAATTTTTACATTTGTATTTTTTAAACTGTCCTGAATATAAAAAGCAGTAGTTTGTCCTTCAACGGTAGCGCTAGTTGCTAAAATTACTTCATCAATATTGTCATTTTTTATTCTTTCTACCAGAGAATTAATAAGCAAATTTTCTCTATTATTGCTGTTATCGCTATCAGAAATTGTGCCACCTAAAATATGAAAATAACCTTCAAAAATAGATGAACTTTCTATTGCCCATTGATCTGAAATATTCTCGACGACGCAAATTTTATTATATTTTTTATCTGCAAACACACAGCTATTATATTCACAATTAATTGTGTTAGGTTTTAATGTTCCACATATTTTACAACGTTCAATATTTTTTATTACCTGACTTAGATTATTAGCCAAAGGTTTTAATATTTCTTGGCGATTATTGATCATTTTTAAAATTATTCTTTTTGCAGACTTTGGTCCAAGACCTGGTAATTTAGATATTAGTTTAATTAAATTATCTATCTCAGGAAGATTTTGCATTTAATTATAAAGGCCACTTAAATCCAGGCATACCTAATCCGCCTGTTGCTTTAGATATTTCTTCAGAAGTTTTTGATTTTAATTTGTTTTTGGCATCATTATGTGCAGCTGTGATTAAATCCTGAATTATCTCTTTATCTTCTTTTAACACTTTATCGCTTAATAAAATTTTAGTCATCTCTCCGTCACCGTTAAGAGTAATATTAACTGCATCTCCCCCAGAAACACCATTAATCTCAATTTTTTTAAGACTCTCCTGACTTTCCTTCATTTTTCTTTCAATCTCTTTTGCTTTTTCTAATATTTTATTAAAATCAGTCATATTTTTTTTTTTCAATAATATCTATTAGTTCTGCATCTGGATACGAATTTTTAACTTCATTGTAAAGTTGACCTTTTTTTATTTCTTCAAAAGAAATATTTTTAATTATTTTTTTCTTTTCCTTTATGGTCGGCTCTCCTTTTTCTTTAGTAAAAGATATTATCCATCTAGTTTTAGTCCAAATATAGAGTTTATTTGTTAAATTTTTTATAAAATTTTTTTCAAGATTATCATTAAAAGCAATTTCAATTAGTCCGTGACTAAAACTTACCAAATTGACATTATTTTCTAACTCATATTTTAATTTTACTTCTTTATTTTTGTTACAAAGTTCTATTAATTTTTCAAATGTTTCAATTTTGCTTTTGTTGGAAGTTTCATCTTTATCCTCCTCTAGAGAAATTTCTTGCTGTGCAATTTTTTTTATTTGTTTAACGGATTTATTATCTTCTTTAATATTAGTTTTTGACTGAATGAAAATGTTTTTTTCGTTTTTATAATTTAATTCTTTGCTCTTTGAAAAATTTTTAATATAAATTAATCGAATTAAAAACATTTCAACAGATAAATTTTGATTATTTACTAAATTTAATTCTTCAATTGCTTTTAAAGTTAATTGCCAAAAAAGATGAATATCTGATATGTCAATATTTTTAGATATAAAATTTATTTTTTCAAATTCTTTATCATTTAATGTAAATAAATTTCCATCAATTTTTAAAGATGATATGTTTTTTATGTAATATAAAATTTCTAAAAATTCATTTAAAAATATTTTGGGCTCTACGCCTTTTTCGTAAATTTTATTATAAATTTCTTTTACAGCACTCTCTTGGCCTCTTAATATTTCTTCAATTAGTTCTAAAATTGTACTTTTATCAAAAAAACCATATATCTCTTGTGCCTTAGTTAAAGTTAATTCTGAATCATCTATTGATAGCAAGCCTCTATCAAGCAATGATAAAGCATCTCTTACCGAACCTTCTGAAAGTTTAACAATTAATTTTAAAGCCTCTTCGTTAATGTTTGCTTTTTCTAATTTGCATATATTTTTTAAATAATCTAACAAAATATCAAATTTGACTCTTGATAAATCATATCTTTGACATCTTGATATTATAGTCACAGGAATTTTTTTTATTTCTGTAGTTGCAAAAATAAATTTAAGATAATTTGGTGGCTCTTCTAATGTTTTTAGTAATGCATTAAAAGCTTGTTTGCTTAACATATGTACTTCATCAATTATAAATATTTTAAATTTAGCAATATTTGGTGGGTATTTAGAAAATTCAATTAAGTCTCTGACATCATCAACTCCAGTTTTACTAGCAGCATCCATCTCTAGAACATCAATATGATTTGAATTTGTAATTGCTTTACATGTTTCACAATATAAATTGCTGCAAAGTTTATTAGCACCATTTTCACAATTGAGCGATTTCGCAATTATTCTTGCTATTGTAGTTTTACCAACCCCCCTGATCCCGGTGAAAAGATAAGCGTTCGGTGTTTTATCCAATTTTAAAGAATTAGTTAAAGCTTCGGATACAATATTTTGACCTACAATATCTTTGAAGGACTGCGGTCTATATTTTAGGGATAGTACTTTTAAATTTTTTTCCATAATAAGTTAAAGGAGACCAACCAACCTGAAAAAAACTCATTACCCTTGCTCTCTTTCGAGCCTGGGGGAGTTCATGGTGTTTTCACCTGGAAGGCCTCCAATCCTATTATAACAATAAATTTTTCTATTCTACAATAAACTTAATTGTTTTTTTCTCTAAATGAGTGAGCTTCATAAACACCTAAAATGTGCATGTCTTCACAATGAAATGCCAGTTCCTCAAGTGAATTTTTGATTTTTTTTTGATCTAAATGTCCTTCAATATCACATAAAAAAAAGAATGATGAAAATGAATTTTTTTCAGGGAAGCTTTGAAGTTTAGTCATATTTACTCCATTAATTGCAAAACCTGAAAGTGCAGAATACAGTGCTGCTGGTTTGCTTTTAAGTTTAAATAGAAATGACGTTATATATTTAGATTTATCAATATCAGGTTGAATTATTTCGTTACCCATAATCAAAAATCTTGTAAAATTCTCTTTATCATCTTGGATATTTTTACTTATGATTTTGAGATTATAAATTTCTGCACTGAGTGTTGATGCAATAGCTCCTTTAGTTATATCTCCAACTTCTGAAATATATTTTGCAGATCCAGCTGTATCAGCTCTAACGTTCTCGTTTAAATTATTTTTTTTTATAAATTGTGATGATTGACTTAAAGCTTGTGCATGTGAGTAAACATCTTTAATATCGTTTAAACTTGAACCCTTAATACCAACTAGATTATGGTTTATAGGAAAAAAATATTCTTTATAAATATTTAGCCTGTATTTAAAAATTAAATATTCAACTCCAATGTTTCCAGTAGTTTTATTAGATTCTGGAATGATAGCTTTAATTTCAGAACTATTAAACGCTTTTTCAAAACATTCATCAAATGTTTTGCATGCTATTGTTTCGGCATTAGGAAACATTTTTTTAGCACAACTTTCACTATAACTTCCTGGGATACCTTGATATACAATTTTCATTATTTGATGTTATTTATCAATTTTGTAAATTGATTCAAGTCTTCTAAAGTATCAATACCTACAGAAAAGTGATCTGCCAATATAACATTTATAATTATTCTATTATCTAAAGCTCGAAGTTGTTCTAAATTTTCAATTTTTTCATTTATTGTTTGATTAAAATTAACCAATTTTTCTAAAATAGAGGCTTTATACAAATAAACTCCACAATGATGGTAAATATTATCAGAATCTATATTTTGTATTTTTCTTTTAAATGTCAAAGCTTTTGAAATAATGGAACTAGATATTTTATTTTCTGTAATCACTTTGACAATATTTTTATTTTTTAAATCTTTAATATTTTGAATATCGAATGCTAACGTAGACATGTCTAGGTTATTTAATTTAGATATGTCATTAAGATTTTTTATATCATAAGAATTGATCATAGGTTCATCGCCCTGAACATTTATGACATAATCATCCTGCTCTAATTTAAGTTTTTTTGATGCTTCACAAACTCTTTCGGTTCCATTTTTATGAGAAATATTCGTCATGATGAAATTTCCTTTATTTTTTTTTACTTCAAGAGCTATCTGTTCATCACAAGTTGCAACGAATACCTCACCAACTTTACTTTTAACTGCTTTTTCATAGACATGCATAATTAAAGATTTATTATTAATTTTAATTAAAGGTTTATTTAAAAGCCTAGTAGATGCTAATCTTGATGGTATAATAATCACTGATTTACTCATAATATCAAATTTTATGCGTCTTTCAGACGCAAATTTTAAAATTAAATTTCGTTTTAATTTTGACTATCATGTTATACGACCTTATGAATAAAAAATCATGGATTCTTTTGAAGTAAATAAAATAATAGCTGCAGTTCTTCTTGTAGCGTTAATTGTAATTGGTATAGGAAAAATTTCTGATATTGCTTTCAAAGTAAATAAGCCTGAAAAATCTGCGTATAAAGTTGAAATACCAGATGTTTCATCAATTTCAAAATCTAAAGAAGCTGAGGTTATAGAAAAAGTTGATATAGTAGCTTTGCTGGCGCTTGGGAATATTGAACATGGAGAAAAAGTTTTTAAAAAGTGTTCAGCATGCCATTTGGTAAATAAAGGAGGTGCTAATAAAATTGGGCCAGCTCTTTATGGAGTGCTAGGAAGAAAGGTTGCTTCCAAAGAAGATTACAAATACTCAAAAGCAATGGCCTCGTACGATAAAAATTGGACTTTTGAGGAAATGAATGGATATTTAAAAAAACCTCAAAGTTATATAAAAGGAACTAAAATGGCCTTTGCTGGTTTAAGAAAAGAAAAAGACAGAGCATCTGTAATTTTATATTTAAATAAAAATTCTGATAATCCTTTACCTCTACCTTAATTTTCCAAAACAATATAAAAGTATACTTTTTTGAACGTGGACTCTATTTAAGGCCTGTTGCCAAACTTTAGATTGCTTTCCTAAAAAAACTTTTTGTGACACCTCATTTCCTCTTGGTAAACAATGTAAGAAGATTGAATTTTTCTTAGCATAACTCATAAGTTCATTGCTTATTTTAAATTTCATAAAATCTTTAATTTTTTTTTGTTTGTTAACATTATCGTTCAATGAAATAACTTTATCTGAAAAAATTACATCTGCATTTTTCACAGCTTTTGAAGCATTTCCATATATATTTATAATTGCACTGTTCTTATTTGCCCAATCAAGTATAGATTTTTTCGGTTCGTAGTTTTTAGGGCAACCGATATTTAGTTTAAATGAAAATTTGACAGAAGCAGCAATAAGACTATTTAAAACATTATTAGAGTCTCCAATCCAACAAATATTTAAATTTTTAATTGGTTTTTTTTTAATTTCCTCTACAGTAAAAATATCAGACAATACTTGAGTTGGGTGAGAAGATGGACTTAAGCCATTAATTATAGGAATTGATAAATAATTTTTAAAATCCTCAATTTTATTGTCACTATCAGTTCTTAACATAAATCCGTCACCATAAGTTGAGAGTATTTTTGCAGTATCCTCAATGCTTTCTCCGCCTTGACCTAGATGTAATTCATTAGATCTAAGTGTTAAAGTTCCTCCTCCAAGTTGCTTTATAGCTAAATAAAAGCTAATTCTTGTTCTTGAACTTGCTTTCTCAAACATTTGGATTAGAATTTTTCCTTTTAGAGGAGCTCCTTTATCAACTTCAAGCGTACTTAATTTTTTTCTTAATTTTTTTCTTCTTTTTGCATCTGTAATAATTTTTCGTAAATCTTTAGCAGGTATATCTTTTAAATTAATAAAATGTTTCATTTTATTTAATATCTTTACAAACTTTGTTAATAATCTTTAAGGCTAAGTCTATTTCTGTTTTTTTAACGTTTAAAGGTGGTAAAATTCTAACGACATTTTCTGAAGCTCTAATGGTTAAAAGTCTATTTTCCATTAATTTCTTTATAAAGAAGCTTTGATCCGTATAAAGCTGAATTCCAATTAATAAACCTTTTCCCCTAATTTGTTTTATAATATTTGGATATTTATCTTTAATCTTTTGTAGATTTAATAAAAAATATTTTGATAGGCTTTTTACATTATTTAAAAATTTCTTATTTGTAATAATGTCAATTACTTTATTTCCAACAGACATTGCTAAAGGATTTCCTCCAAATGTTGAACCATGAGTGCCTGGAACCATTCCTGATGAGACTTTTTTGTTCATTAAAACTGCACCAATAGGGAAACCACCTCCAATACCTTTTGCTATTGGGACAATATCTGGTTTGACTTTTGACCTTTCAAAGGCGAAAAAATCACCTGATCTTCCTATACCACATTGAACTTCATCCAATATGAGTAGTATATTTTTTTTATCACATAACTTTCTCAAATCTTTTAAACACCAATCTGGTATTACTTTTATACCACCCTCACCCATTATAGTCTCAACCATAATTGCTGCTGTATTTTTTGTAATTTTTTTCTTTAGAGAATTATGATCTCCAAAAGCAAAATGATCAAAACCTCCAACATTCCCAAAGCCTTCTGTCATTTTCTTAGATCCACTTGCAAAAATTGCTGCCAAAGTTCTTCCATGAAACGAATTTTTAATACATAAAATTCTTGTTTTTTTTGGTTTTCCAATTGAATAAAAATATCTTCTAGCTACTTTTATGGCAACTTCAGTTGCCTCAGCACCACTATTTTGAAATATAACTGAATTTGCAAAAGTTTTTTTTACAATTTTTTTTGCTAATTTCTCGCCCTCTGGTATTCTAAATGCATTTGATACATGCCATACCTTTTTGGATTGATCATTTATAGCTTTGACTAATTCTGGATTAGAGTGACCTAAACAATTTACAGCTATACCTTGAACAAAATCCAAATATTTTTTGCCATTTGTTGAATATAAGAAACTGCCCTTACCTTTTTTAAAAGAAATATTCTTTCTATTATAGTTTTTAGCAAGTGCGCTCATAAATTTTGATATAAGATTATTACTTTTTTTTGTAATTCAACTACAAGTAATTATATAAATTTTATAAAAAGTGTTAGAAAATTCAAAATATTACTTGATATTAACTATTTAATAGTCAAGATAATGTTATACGAACAAATTATTATACAATATATAGTATGAGTTGGACAACTGAAAAAGTCGATAAATTAAAGGAGCTTTGGGGGTCTGGAAAAACAGCAAGCCAAATTGCAGAAATAATAGGTGGTATATCAAGAAATGCAGTTATAGGTAAAGCTCATAGACTAAATCTGTCAGCAAAGATTAAAACTAAAAATGCCAAAGTAAATGATAAATATAAACATATTACTAGTTCAGAAAAAACATATAACATCAAAGGAAGAAGAAAATTTAAATCACTTTTATTAGACAGAAACTTTGAACCAGCTAAAAATCTTCAGCTTGAGGAGTTAAACGATGAGACTTGTAAATACATGGAGGGACATCCAAATGAAAAGGATTCTTCTTTTTGTGGCAGAAAAAGTGTAGAAAAGTTTTCATACTGCCCTTTACATCTGATGGTTGTATTCCAGCCAAAAAACAAGAAAGACGAAATTGTTGATAAAAATGAAGAAATGCCAAAATTTATTCAAAAAAAAATAACTAGATCAGCTTAATTTAAAATTTTATTTTTTGCTTTTTTGAATTCCTCTTCATTTATCAATCCCTCATCATACATTTTTTTTAATTTATATATTTCATCAGAAATACTTTTTTTTTCACTATCTATATTCAAATCTTCATTTTCTTTATCTTTATCTTTATCGTCTTTATTTAAATTTCTTCTTGAATCAATTCCCATAGAAATTGATTTAGCTGAAACTGCAATAACTGCTATTAATAAAAATAAAGACAAAATTATTAAAATATAATTATTCATTGCTACTTAGTTTATTTTTTATTGAGTATTGTCCACCTGATTTCCAATTATAAGAATACTTTTTAACTTCGGTCTCAAATTTTTTTTTAGCTTTAAAGCCTATATCAAAATTAGTTTTAAATTTACCAGTAGGAATATTGTCGTACTTTAATAATTTTAACTGATCTTCAGTTAATAAGGGGGTTGGAAATAATTGGAAAAACTTTGCTGAGAATTTTGCTAAAATTAATGGCATTGGTATTAATAGTCTTTTTTTTTCAATTAGTTTTAAAAGTATTTCTAAAATTTGTTTAAAAGAGAAGATTTCTTCTCCAACACATTCAATGGTCATTTTTTTTATTTTTTTATCAATGATCTGATAAATTACTTCAGCTAAATCTGTGACATGTATTGGCATAAATTTGGTAGATCCTTTGTAATATAATGGCATAATAGGTAAATTACTGAGTAGTGACATAAACTTTGTTGTAAATTGATCATCTTGCGAATAAACTATTGATGGTTTCAATATCACACAATTTTTAAAATTATTTCTAATATAATTCTCACCTTCTTTTTTAGATAAAGCATAAGCACTATCATTTATTTCATCTATACCAAGTGATGATAGATGTATAAATTGATCTATTTTTTTTTCACTAGCTATTTTGCTAATCATTTTTGGAAGTTTGGAATGTATTAAGTTAAAATGGCCACTTTTTTTTTCGTATAAAATTCCAATTAAATTTATACAAATGCTACATCCATCCATAATTTGTCTGATTTTCTCCTCTTCAAAAACTTTAAGCTCCTTAATTTCAAGATAACCAGGATTTCCTTGGGTTTTTAACAAATAACCTTTTTGATGAATATTTCTTGTAACTGCAATAACTTTATAATTGTTTTTTGTAAACCTTCTTATTAAATGCCTTCCAATTTGACCGGATGCACCAAAAACTAGAATTTCTTTATTTTTCATACTATACATTTATTAATGAATTTAGATATTAAATTACATAAAAAAGATTTACCAGATGAAATCAATCTAGGTGACAATATTGCTTTAGATTGTGAGTTTATGGGTCTAAACGTCGAAAGGGATAAATTGTGTTTAGTACAAATATCATCAGGAAAAAATGATGCACATATCATACAATTAGATAGAGACAATTACGATGCTCCAAATTTAAAAAAAATCTTAAATGATAAAAAAGTTAATAAAATTTTTCATTTTGCACGTGCAGATTTACTATTTATAAAAAAATATTTAAAGATTGAAGTTGATAATATTGATTGCACCAAAATGATGAGTAAGATTGTTAGAGGCTACTCAGATAGACATGGTCTTAAAGACTTAATAAAGGAATTTATTGGTATCGATATAAGCAAAAATTTGCAAAGTTCTGATTTTGGAGGAGAATTAAGTGATAAACAACTACAGTATTGTGCAAAGGATGTAATATATCTTCATAAAATATATGATAAGTTAGAAAAAATGCTCATTAGAGAAAACAGGTTTGAATTATATAAAAAAGTAATAGGTTTCATAAATACAAGAGTTGAACTAGATCTGTCCTCCTTCAAAGAAGATATATGGTCTCATTAAAATTATTTAATTAAGATACGAATGTTAGATAATAAATATATAGAAAATGGTAAAGATATTATTCAGCAAGAAATAAATGCATTAAAAAAGTTAAAAAATTCAATAAAAAAAACGTTTAGCGAAATAGTAAAAAAAATATCAGATAATAAAAATGGAAAATTAATAATTTCTGGTATAGGAAAGAGTGGAATAATTGGAAGAAAATGGGCTGCCACATTTTCATCGACTGGTACTCCATCATTTTTTTTAAATGCTAGCGATGCGAGCCACGGTGATATGGGAAAAATTACATCAAATGACATTGTAATATTAATTAGTTTAAGTGGGAACTCTGATGAACTCAAAAATATTATTAAATACTGCTCAAGAAATAAAAATATTTGCTTAATAGGAATTACTTCAAATAAAAACTCGATTTTATATAAAAGCTCTGACCTAAGACTTTTACTGCCCAATGTAAAAGAAGCTGGTCCAGAGAGTATTGTACCCAGTTCTAGTACAACAATTCAGATTGCGTTAGGTGATGCCATAGCCTTATCATGTATGAAATATAAAAAATTTAACAGAGTAGATTTTAAAAAATTTCATCCGTCTGGTGCATTAGGAACAAAATTAAAAACTGTGTCTGATTTAATGGTTTCAAAAAAACAAACCCCTTTTATAAAAGAAAACGCTAATATCAAAAATAGTTTACAAAATTTAAGACTAGGTGGTTACGGGGTTTTAATAATTAGAAATCATAAGTTAGAAACAGTTGGAATACTGACTGATGGAGACTTAAAAAGAAATACGCATAAATTTGAAAATTTTAAAAATTTAAAAATTAAATCAATTATGAAAAAAAACCCTATATCTGTTGATAAGGATATGTTGGCAAGCCAAGCGCTTTTTATTATGAATTCAAAAAAAATAACTAGTTTATGTGTTCATGAGAAAAACAAAAAAAAAAGAACAATTGGTTTAATACATGTGCATAATATTCTTAAAGCCAACATAAGTTAAATGTCTATTAAATCACTGTCACAAATTATAATATTGTTAATAATTTTTTTAATTATCGGTTCGGTATATTTTGTCTACTTTAAAGAAAATAATAATATTAATGAGATTAACACTCTAGATGATCAAAGTGTTAGTTTAAAAACAGATACTATAACAATAGAAAAAGGAACTTCGCAAAATAAAAAAAAATTAAAAAATGAAAAAGAAAAAAATGATCAAAAAAGTTTAGAAAGTAAACAGGAAAAAAATGATCAAAATTTAGAAGAAAAAAATGTTGGAGAAGTTAAAAAAGTTGAAACCATTGATAAAAGTACTTTAATTGATAGCAATAAATTAACACAAGTTGAATACCTTACATCAGATAAAAAGGGAAATAGATATGTTATAATAGCTGATTCTGGCAAGACAGATAAACTTGATAAAAATATTTTAAAATTAAATAATGTTGAAGGAAAAGTATCCTCAGATAAAAGATCAGATATTTTTATTGTGTCAGATTATGCTAAGTACAATTCTAAATCCCAAAAATCATTTTTTTATGATAATGTTGTCATAAATTTTGAGGATAAGCAGATTGACTGTGATACATTTGATTTAAATTTAGAGACCAATTTTGCGATCGCAAAAGGCAATGTTACAGTAAAAGATCCTGTTTCAATTATGAAAGCTGGAAAAATTACTTTAGATATCTCTACAAAAGATATAAATATTGAACCTGAAGAAAACAAAAAAATAAATTTAGTTACAGAATAATGGCAATAATTAAAAAATTCAGAATTAAATCATTTAAAGAACAAGAAACACTAGTTGAACTAAAAAAAATATCTATGTTTTATAATAAAAGACAAATTTTGGATGACATAAACTTAAAAATAAACAAACAAGAAGTTCTAGGAATGTTGGGTCCGAATGGGGTTGGTAAATCAACAATATTTAAAATTATAAATGGTACCATTGAACCATCTTATGGAAATGTTTTTATTAAAGGGGTTAATTGCACGAAAACACCAATTTACGAAAGAGCAACAAGATTTAGATTGGGATATGTTCCTCAACATGGTGGTTTCATACAAGATTTATCTTTATTAGATAACTTGAAATTAGTTGCAGAAATTCATTACTCTAGCAAAGTAATTAGGCAGGAAAAAATTGATAAAATTATTTCACAATTTGAATTTGAGTCTTTATTAAATATCAAATCATATCATTTATCTGGTGGCCAAAAGAAAAGATTAGTAATAGCAATGACATTGATTAATGACCCAAACATTTTATTGTTAGACGAGCCTTTTGCTGCTTTAGACATACTTACAATAAAAATGTTGCAAGAAGTTATAGTAAACCTTCAATCTATGGAAAAAATAACAGTAGTGGTCTGTGATCATCAGGCTAGAGATTTACTATCATGTGTTGATCGAGCTATTGTTTTGTCCAACGGTAAAATTATCACTTCTGGTAGTCCAAATGAAATTATTAAAGATAGTGGAGCTAAAAATGCTTACTTTGGTGAAGAATTTAAGATTAATTAATTTTAGATGTCTGATTTCATCATAATTAAAAAAAAATTAAAAAATTTCAAAAAAAAAATATATGTAAATTCAGATAAAAGCTTATCAATAAGAGCAATTTTATTAGCTTCTCAAGCAGTTGGAGTTTCCAAAATTTATAATTTGCTTGAGTCTGAAGATGTTATTAATGCAATAAAAGCATTGAAAAAATTAGGAATAAAAATAATAAAAAAAAAAAATTTTTTCGAGATATATGGAAAAGGTTTAAATGGATACAGTCCTAAAAAAAAAGAAACAATTTACGCTGGTAATTCCGGTACATTTGGCAGACTGATCCTTAGCGCGCTCATTAAAACTAACGCTAATGTAAAAATAACCGGAGATAAGAGTTTATCAAAAAGAGATTTTTATAGAATAATAGAACCATTAAGAAAATTTGGAGCAAATATTAAATCGAAAAATAACTGTTTACCAATAAATATCGAAGGATCAAAATTTTTAAGACCAATAAAATATATAGAAAAACTTGGAAGTGCTCAATGCAAAAGTGCTGTTATGATTGCTGCATTAAATACTCCTGGGATAACAAAAATTAAAGCAAAAAAAAGTAGAAATCATACTGAGCTTTTTTTTAAATTCTTAAAAATACCTATATTAGTAAAAAAAAAAAAATTTTTTGATGAGATACATGTTGCGGGATTAAAACAGTTTAAAAATTTTGAATATAATATACCTGGAGATATAAGTTCAGCTTCCTTTTTTATAGCTTTGACGATTTTATCTGAAAACTCTCAGCTTCTGATTAAAAATGTTAATTTAAATGTCACAAGATTGGGAATTATAAATATTTTAAAAATGATGAATGCAAAAATATATATTAAAAATAAAACTCAGTACAAAGGAGAAACTATTGGTGATATACTTGTTAAAAGTTCAAAGAATTTAAAGGCAATTAATTGTCCCATTAAATTTAATACTAGCGCAATAGATGAGTTTTTGATTATTTTTCTTGTTGCCTCAAAAGCTAAAGGTGTATCAATATTCAAAAATTTAGAAGAATTAAAAAAAAAAGAGTCAAATAGATTATTGCTTGGTTCTAAAATTTTAAAATTAATTGGTGTAAAAAATAAAATCGAAAAAGGTGATAATATTAGAATATGGGGAAATCAAAATTTAGAATTAGAAGGTTCATATAGTATTAAAGACTACATGAAAGATCATAGAATAATGGCTATGGCTACAATTTCTGCATTGACATTAGGCGGAAATTGGAAAATTTATGATAAAAACTCGATAAATACGTCTTTTCCAGATTTTATTAAAATACTAAAAAATATTGGAGCTAAGTTTGTCGAATAAAATAATAAAAAAAAAATTTAGTATTGCTGTTGATGGACAAAGCGCAACTGGTAAGTCTACTGGAAGTAAATTTATCAGTAACTATTTTGGATTTAAATATCTTTCGTCTGGTAAGCTTTATAGGTATTGCGCATACAGATTAATTAAAGAAAAGCTTGTTTGTAATAAAAAAAATATATCTAAAATATCAAAAAAAATAACTCTAAAAAGGTTAAAAGGAGAAAAACTTTATTCAAAAAGAGTAACAGAATTATCATCAAAAATTGCAAAAAAAAAACTTGTCAGGGATGCTTTAAGAAAATTTCAAGTTGAATTTATAAAAAAATCAAATCTAGTCATTTGTGAAGGAAGAGATATTGGAACTAAAATTGACCCAAATGCAGATTTGAAATTATTTTTTAAATGCTCATATGAAACTAAAGCCAGAAGAAGATTAAGAGAATTTAGATCTCTAGACAATAAAATAACTTTAAAAGAAGTGAAAAAGGCACTTAAAAATAGAGATAGAGATGATATTACAAGAAAAATAAGCCCCTTGATAAAAGCTAAAAATGCTGTATTAGTCGACACCACTAATTTAACAATTAAACAGATGGAGCGTAAACTAGTTAAATTAGTCAGAGACAAAATGAAAAAAAAATATGGAAGTATATAAGAAAGATTTATCCACACCTCAATCCAAAAAATTTATTGAATTATTAAATTCAGAAACAGCAAAAAGTAAAATTGAAGAAGGCTCAATAGTTAAAGCTGAAATAACAAATATTACAGAGAAATTTTGTTGGGTCTACCTTGGTATGAAATCAGAAGCAATGATTGATATTGCTGAATTTAAAAATTTAAACCAACTAGATAATTTAAAAGTAGGAAATAAAATCGATGTTTTATTAGAAAACTCTGAGTCAAAAAATGGAGAAATAATCGTCAGTTTTGAAAAAGCCCACAAACAAAAAGGGTTTTTAGAGTTAAAAAAAGCTTTCGAGGATAATTTAGCTATTACAGGAGAAATAATTGGTAAAGTTAAAGGAGGAGTAATATTCAAAGAAAAGACAACTGGAATTTCTACTTTTATGCCTGGCTCTCAAATAAGTTCACGTCCATTAAAAGATATATCTCATCTTATGAATACAGAAATAAAAGCAAAAATTATAAAAATTGATAGCGCCAGAGGTAATTTGTGTACATCAAGAAAAGCTATGCAAGCAGAAGTGGTGGCTTCAGATAAAAAGGAAATATTTTCAAAATATAAAATTGGTGATGTTTTAGAAAATTGTGTTTGTAAAAATATTGCAAGCTTTGGTGCTTTTTTTGAAGTTAATGGTGGTGAATTTGATTGCTTAACTCATTTACAAGAACTTAGCTACAGTAGAATAAGTTCACCAGATGAAATTTTAGAAGTTGGAAAAAAATACAAGTTAAAAATAATTAATATTGACTTGCAAAAAATGCAAATTGGCACAAGTATAAAGGCACTTTCGCCAGATCCTTTTGATAACATATCAGAATTCGAAGTTGGAAAAGACTATGATGCAGTTGTTAAAAAAGCACTAGATTATGGATTATTTGTTGAATTGAGAAGTGGTTTATCCGCACTTTGTCATTCTTCAGAGCTCTCATATTTAAAAAAAAATATAAATCCTAAATCGTTTGCAAAAGTTAACGACATTATAAAGGTCAGAATTACTGAAATAGACACAAAACTAAAAAGAATTGCAGTAAGCCATAGATTAACAAATGAAAATCCATGGCAAAAATTTAGTAAGGAATTCCCGCTTGGATCTATAATTGATGGAAAAGTAACAAATAAAAACGAATATGCTTTATTTGTAAAGCTTGGAAAATATGAAATAGAAGGTTTTTTACATTGTAATGACTTAGATTATATTAAGAAACCAGAGGAAGAATTGAATGTTTATAAAAAGGGACATAGTTTTGAAAAATTGAAAATAGTGGAATGTGATATTGAAAATCAAAAAATTAGAGTAAGTCTCAGGGAAGCTATATCAGAAGATCCATTTAAATATTATGATAATTTTAAAGAGGGAGATGTACTAACTTGTAAAGTTACTTCGATTGATACAAAAGGTATATATGTAAAACCTGAAGGATGTCTATTAGAAAACTTTATTAAAAAAACTCAACTAGCTAGCTCCCCAAGTGATCAAAGGCCTGGAAGATGGACATCAGGAGATCGGGTTGATTGCTTATTAGAAAAAAAAGATAAAAGAAAAGTATTATTATCAATCAGAGCTTTAGAAGAAAAATTAAATGCTGATGCTTTAAAAAAATATGGAGATTCTGGTTCTGGAAAATCTCTTCCATTTGCATCTCTTTCAGATGAAATTAATAAAAAAAATAAAGATAAATAGATAAATTTGTCAAAAGTCAAATCAGATATTCTAAAACAACTTGCGAATTCCTTTCCTAATTTTTTAAAAAGAGACTTAAATCTAATATTTGATATAGTAATATATGAAATCTCAAACTCTTTAAAAAGGGGTGAAAGAGTGGAATTAAGAGATATTTTTATAATTGGTGTTAAAAAACAAAAAGAGAGAATAGCTTTAAACCCAAAAACTCTAGAAAAAATTAAAATTCCAGAAAAGAAAAATATATTCTTCAAAATCTCGAAATCTTGGAATACTAAAATAAATGAAAAAATATAAACTATTTGTTGCATGTGATAGTGAAAGTACCTCTAAAGTAAAAAGAATAATAAGTAATACTCAAAGCAGTAAATTAAAAATTGGCTATAAATTTGGTTTACAGTTTTTGAATTCTAAGAATGGAAGAAAATTTGTGTCGAAATTAAAAAATCAAATAACATTTGGAGATTATAAATTTTCAGATATACCAAATACTTGTTCCTCAGCAATAAAGGCGGTAAGTGATTTAAAATTTAATTACCTGACGATACATATTAGCGCTGGTCTTGATGCTCTAAAAGCGGCGAAAAAAGAAATTGGTAAAACAAAATTAATTGGTGTTACTATACTGACTTCTCTGGATAATAAAGCATTGAAAGAAATTGGATTTAATAAGGATGTCAAAAAATTAGTTCTTCACCAAGCAAAGTTAGCGAATAAAGCAAAATTGGATGCTATAGTATGTAGTGCTCAAGAAGTAAAAATAGTCAGAAGTATTTTTAAAAAAGAAATTATAACACCTGGCATTAGACTAAATTCAAAATCTTACGACCAAAAAAGAGTGCTAAACCCTAAACAAGCTTATAAAAATGGCTCTGACTGGCTTGTTATGGGTCGAGATATTACTAAAGGTAACATTAAAAAAAATGTTCAAAAATTAATTGATCACTTAAATCAATGAACAAGGCCCTAAAAATTTGTGGGATCTCTGATCCTAAAAATTTAAGCTATATCTTAAATCATCCTCATCCACCAAAATTTGTTGGTTTTATAACAAATTATAAAAAAAGTAGAAGATTTGTTGAGTATGAAAAATTAAGTAAATTAATTAAAGTTGAGAAAAAAGATATAAACTTTGTCTCTGTGCTAGTAAATCCAAATAATCAAATTTTAGAAAAAATTAAAAATGACAATTTTGATTATTTCCAACTTTACGATGTTGGACCTGAAAGAACTAAAGAAATTAAATTAAAATATAAAACAAAAATAATATCCGCTATTACCGTTTCTGATAAAGATGATGTAGCAAAATATAAAGATTACTCTGAGATCTCAGATATAATTTTATTCGATTCAAAGGGTTACCACAAATCTGAAAGCTTTGACCATAATCTTCTTGATGGGCTACCAAATGAATTAAATAAAATGATTGCAGGAAATATTCAAATAGATGATATTCCTAGTTTAAAAAATAAAGGGTTCATTATTGATCTTAGTGGATCACTTGAAGATGAAAGTGGAAAAAAAGATTTAAATAAAATAGATAAATTGTTAAATTTATTTGCAAAAATATGAAACTTAAAAAAGGAATTCCATTAATAGATCAATGCAATAAACTTGGATTTTGGGGAGGTAAATTTGGAGGAAACTTTGTTCCCGAAACGTTAAAAAAACCTATAGAAGATTTAGAAGTACTATTTAACAAACTTAAAAAAGATAAAAAATTTATACAAGAAAGAGATAAATATTTCAAAAATTGGATTGGTGTGCCTACTCGATTTATTAAATTAGAAAATTTGACAAGACATGTGGGTGGAGCTCAGATTTGGTCTAAAGTTGTATCTGATGCAAACGGTGGAGCACACAAGATCTACAACGCAACTGTCCATTGTTTACTTGCAAAACGTACTGGTAAAAAAACTATATGTGGGGATACCGGCGCCGGGTATGCGGGTAAAATGTTGAGTATGGCAGCAAAAAAATTTGGTCTTAAGTGTAAAATTTTCATGGGCGCAAAAGATATTGCAAGACAACAACCAAATGTAAAAGCGATGAAAAAAAATGGTGCCGAGGTAGTTCCAGTTTATTCAGGAAGTCAAACGCTTGTAGATGCTGTTTCAGAGTGTATGAGGTTCTGGGTTGCTAATTGTGATACTGCTGCAATGTGTGTTGGAAGCACAGTAGGGCCAGCTGTTTTTGTTCGTATTTGCGGATGGAGTACTAGTCAAATTTCAAGAGAACTTAAGTTTCAATTAATTGATGAGTTTGGATCAATTCCAAAAAAACTTAAACTTTACAATTGTGTGGGGGGTGGAAGTTCGAGTTTTGGGTTTTGGAATGAGTTTATGGATTATGATAAAAAGCAATTTGAGTTCATTGGCGTAGAAGCTGGGGGACCTGCAAAAAGTAAAAAACATGCAGCACCTTTAACTTATGGTTCTAAAATTGGAATTCTACATGGTGCAGCCCAGTATGTTAATCAAAACTCAGATGGACAAATAGAAGAGACAGAATCTATTTCAGCAGGTTTGGATTACCCTGGAATTTCTCCGCTTCATTGTTTTTTAAAAGACACAAAGAGAGCTAGATATACTGCAGCGAGTGATGAACAAGCATTAGAAGCTTACAAACTTGTTACAAGATTTGAAAAATTAAGACCATCTCTTGAACCTAGCCATGCATTCGCAGTTGCTATATCTGAATCTAAAAAATTGAGCAAAGATACGATCGTAGTAGTTAACAGTTGTGGTGATGCTTACAAGGACCGAGGAATTTTAGAGAAAAGATTAGGAAAAAAATATGTTAAATCCAATTAGTGTAGCATTTAAAAAAGCAAAACAAGAAAATAGGCCAGCTTTACTAACTTATACCGTCGCTGGTGATAGCTCAAAAAAACAATCTTTAAATATATTAAAATCAATTTCTAAAAGTGCTGATATTTTAGAATTAGGCGTACCCCATAACACCCCTGTAGCAGATGGAAGTCAGATTCAAACAAGCGCCTATAGAGCAATCAAAAATGGAATAAAAGTAAATGATATTTTCAAAATTGTAAAAGACTTTAAAAAGTTTGATAAAGATAAACCTGTTATATTAATGGGCTATTATAATATGATCTTTCAATATGGTGAAAATAAATTCTTAAATAAATGTAAGTTATCTGGGGTAAGTGGATTAATAGTTGTGGATTTACCTTGGCCAGAAAATAAGAATTTCGCAAAAAAATGTAAGAAAAAATCTATCTATTTTATTCAGCTTTTATCACCAACAACAACAAAAATTAGGCTAAAAAAAATTATAAGAGACTCTCATCCTATGAATTATTTTATTTCAATGTTGAGCACAACAGGTGGTAAACTAAAAGTTTCACCTAATGATATATTAAAAAATTATACCAAAATAAAAAAAATTGATCCGAAAAAAGAAATTGTTATTGGTTTTGGAATCACTGAAAAAACAATTGGCAAACTCAAATCTGCAGATGGATTAGTTGTTGGAAGTGCTATTTGTAAGGAAATTAGCAAGAGTTTAAAGCATAGACAAAATCCTGTCACAAATGTAAGTAAGCTAGTAAAAAAATTAAAAAGTAAAATTCTATGAACTGGATTACAAAAGCTTTAAGTTTTGGTGAAAAAATTAAAAAAGTTTTAAAAAAAAGACCTTCAAAAGAAGATATAGCAAACTCAGACTGGACTAGTTGTTGCAAAGGTCCAATATTAAAAAAAGATCTTGAAGAAAATTTATGGGTTTGCAACTCGTGTGGAAAACATCATAGAATTAATTGTCGACAAAGATTTGATATTATTTTTGGAAGAAATGCTTATGAAATACTTGATACACCAATTCCTGCAGAAGATCCCCTAGGATGGGTAGATACGAAATCTTATAAAGATAGATTAAAATCTGCAAGAAAGAAAACTAATCAAAATTCAGCTGTAATGATCGCTAAAGGCAAAATAAATGGAGTCGACGTGACAGCTGGGGCGATAAATTTTGAGTTTATTGGTGGTTCTGTTGGAGCCGCAGAAGGTGAAGCAATTATTTACGGTGTACAACACGCAATTGATAATCAAACACCCTTTGTTTTCTTTCCTTGTGGTGGAGGACAGAGAATGTTTGAATCTCCTATTGCGCTTGCAAATATGACAAGAACTACTCTCGCTATTAATGAACTTAAAAAAAATAATCTTCCTTATTTAGTTTGTTTTACTGACCCTACGGCAGGAGGAATCACCGCATCTTTTGCGATGTTGGGAGATATTCATTTTGCCGAACCTGGTTGTTTAATAGCCTTTGCAGGAAAAAGAGTTATACAAGCAACAGTTAAAGAAGAACTAAGTTCTGACTTTCAAACATCAGAATTTGTCGAAAAGCATGGATTTGTCGATAGAATTGTTGAACGAAAAGATTTAAAAAGAGAAATAAGCTTACTATTATCAATATTGTTAAAAAAAGATAACGCGGTAAATGAAAAGCAAATAAATGAAACTTCAGACAATATTGAACCGCTTGCAAAAGCTGCATCCTAAAGAAATTGATCTTAGTCTAGATAGAGTTAAAAATCTTTGTAAAAAATTAGGTAATCCTCAAAAAAAATTAAAATACATATCTGTAGTTGGGACAAATGGAAAGTATTCAACTATACAGGCAGTAAGATCAATTTTAAAAACAGCCAATATAGATTGTAATATTTATACCAGTCCACATATTCAAAAAATTAATGAGAGATTTATTTTTAACGATGAAGAAATAACTGATGATAAACTATCTGATTTATTAGAAGAAGTCGAAAATGTTAATAATGGTGAACAAATAACTTACTTCGAAATATTAACTGCAGCATATTTTTATCATGCAAATAAATTCAAAGACAAAATAAATATTATAGAAAGTGGTCTATTTCATAGATTTGATGCAACAAATATTATTGACACTAATTTATCTAGTATTGTTACTTCAATAGGTTTAGATCATTTAGACTGGTTACCTGAAAATGAGCAAAATATTGAAAAAATTGTTTATGAAAAAACCTCGTCCCTTCTAAATTCTACTATTGTAGTTAGCAAACAAAGCTCGGATGAAACCTTAAATTTAATTAAAAAAACAATTAGTAATAATCAATCAAAAAAAGTCATTTATGAAGATGATTTTAATTATTCATTAAGTGAGAATGGTTTTATTTATTATGAGGATGAATATGGAGGTTTAAAATTACCAAAACCAAACCTATTGGGTAATTTTCAAATTGACAATTGTGCGACGGCTATTGCTACAGTAAGAAATTTACAACTAGAAGTAAAAGATGAAAATATTAAAGAAGGTATTACTAAGATAAAAAGTATTGCAAGACTTCAAGAAATTAAATCTGGAAAGCTTAAAAATATTTGTAAGGATAATAGATTATATTTAGATGGCTCACATAATCCTTTAGGCGCAAAAGCTCTTAATGAATATTTAAATACTCTTGATTGTAAAAAGCATTTAATTCTTGGAATGATGTCTAATAAAGATCACGAAGAATATTTAAGCAAATTTAATAATATATCTTCCATAACAACAATTGATATTCCTAACCAACCGAATGCTATCAAAGGAATAGATTTAAAAGAAAAATTAAATAAATATCCTAATGTTAATTACAAAAAATCTATTGAAGAGGCTCTTAATTCTCTAAATCCGGAGAAAGATGATTTAATAATGATTACTGGGTCTCTATATCTTGCTGGAGAACTACTTAATTTAAATTAAATATTTTCTTTTATAAAAGCTACTATATCACTTTTTGGTGTAGCCCCAACTTTAGTAGCTTTTAATTCACCACCTTTAAATAAAAGCATTGTAGGAATTCCACGAACACCGTACTTAGTAGGCATGTTAGGCTCTGAGTCTATGTCATGTTTTGCAATGACAATATCATTCGCCATCTCCTCTGAAATTTCCTCTAAAATTGGTCCAACCATTTTACAAGGTCCACACCATTCGGCCCAAAAATCTACTAAAACTGGTTTTTCATTTTTTAAAACTTGTTCTTCAAATTTTTCATCTGTTACTTTTAATGTGGCCATACGTTTTATATATAAATAAAAATTTTTTTATCAATAGTTAAAAGAGAAATGTTTAAATTATCCACATTAAACATTTTCATACTTTTTCTGTATTGACATTGCATATTCATTAAATTCATCTAGTAATGCGAGCTTTTCATTGTCATTCTCATTAGTATATTTTTCTCTTAGTGTATCAATTTCTGTATAGAGTGTAGGAATTGTCCACCATTTTTCTTTTTTTTCACTCAAAATCCGCTTTGCAATTTCTCGTTTTATTGTTTTAAGTATGCTCTCGGGGAGAACTTCGGGTGCCTCTTGAAAAATAATTTTTTTTCCAAATCCCACTAAACGATCATCATCAAATTTATCTAGTAATTTAAGTTTATCTTTCCATGATGCTGCATGCCAAGCAGGAAATAAGGCAGTATCTTTGTTTGATGTAAATTTAGTATAAATGCTCTCTTCAGCATATATATCTTCTTGTGTTTTAGACTGTTCTTTTTCCTCAGCTACTTCTCTTAATGCATGAAGTATACTTTGGGAAAATTTCTCATTATTTTTAACAATATCTGCTCTTTTATTTAATAATGACTTATCCATGGCACTATAAGGTTCTGCTTGCATTCCATATTGTGCATCTACAATAATTGGAGCTTTGTTTGATCTAATAGTTCTTAAAAATTTAGGAGACTTTTTCATTTCAACTTTTAGCTCATTTATTGATAAATTTAATAATGGCTCAACATCAGTCCTTAGATCGAATGCATAATACCAGCCAGCATATATTGGATGCATACAGTATTTTTGATGAAGAGGTGCAACTAGATGAAGTCTAGATTTACCATAATAATATTCATTTAAGGTAATAATTTCCCCTTTTTTAATTATAGTTTCAGTATCAGATTTATTCGCAGTTTTAAAAAAAGACTCCCAAGTCTCTGGCTGTTTTTTTTTAACAATATTTAAAACTTTAGCTGTCATTATACTATCACTTAATGCGCTATGAGCGTCGGTTGAATCAATACCTTGCATTCTAGCTAAGGACTCTAATTTGAATACTGCATTATTTTTTTCATTAAATTCTACTTCTAAAATTGAAGGATCTATTGCATAAGCTGCACGAGCAATATTAATACCATCATGTCTTTTATTGGGAGCAGCATTTGTAAGATATGGATATCTAATCCCTTTAAAAAACTCTTTTCTTATCATTTCATCATCAAATCCAATATTAGACCAACCAAGAAATACTGCAGGACTCCACTTTTTAAATATTTTTTCAACTTCTGCTAACATTTGATAATGAGAAAGATTAGTTTGGGTTAATTGCTTTATAGATGTTTTATTTACAATTAGAGCCATTGCTTGAAAAACCTCTCCTTCAGGTAAACGACATCTTAAATTAAATCTATCTTTCTCTTTAAAATTCTCATCAACTAAAACACCACCAATTTCAATGATGCTTCCAAAATCTGTGCTTGCACTCGATGATTCTATATCCCAAATTGCTAAATTCATAATTACATCCTTAAATTTGCTATTATTTAATGGGTTTTTGGAAAGTTTTTTAAAGACTTAACCATTAGCATATAAACAATTAGCTCAGGTATTAATAGCTCTTTTATGGATAAGATAAATAAAGTCAAGATATATTATTCAATTCGTAAAACTTTTTAACCCTTCCTAAAAATAAATTTTGATACATTTCTAATTCAGCGCCTTCAATTTTAAATTCTTGGAATAAAATATCTTTAGTACATAAAAGTATTATTCCTGCTTTCATCTTAGTTCCATGAACAACATCATGAGCTAAAGTATAAGCTCCTAGTTGCAAAAAGTAATCTTGAATATAATCTGATTTTTTTGGTTTATTAGACTGTTTAAAATCTACTATAACATCTTTACCTTCAAACAATGCTATCATGTCAGCTGTGCCAGCATATTGATCTGGATAATATAATGTTTCTTCCATTCCATATACTTCATTGAGTCTTCCGGTAATTCCTTTTTGAATTATTTCTTTAGCCATGTTTTTATATTGTTCATTACTCTCAAAAAAACTCTCGTTAATTCTTCCTCTTAAATAGTCCTCAATATAAGAGTGCATAGAGGTACCCCTCGATGAAGCCTCTGTTTTAATTCTATTTGCTTCCTTAACTCCTACTCTCTCCTTCCAATTTGCAAGAGCAGCTTTTTCTTCCTCAGATTTGGTAGCACTCAGAATCGTTGTAACGCTTGGTAGTTTATTATCTCCTAATAAATACTTTCTAAATCCATTCTCGATTGATTTTGATGACTTTGGATAATTAAATTTATTATTCCATTTCATAAGTGTATTTTTACTTGTACTATTAAGTTTAATAATTATCTACTAGTTATGGAAGAAAAAACAGATATTGAAAAAGTTAATTCATACGAACAACTAGTTGAAAAACTAAAGAAATGGGAAGTAAGCCCTCAGGAAACTTGGGATTTAATTCAAAAAATTAAATTTAACACAAGTAATAAAACTATTTGGAAAATGAGAAAATTTCATATGTATATAGAGCATAGAGGTATGTCTTTAATAAATGATAAAGTGTTGGACAAAGTTGATATAATTTCAAATAAAAGTAAACTTATGGGGAAAGCTCACATGGTTGAATATTTTAAAAATGTGAAAAAATTTTTACCAAAAAGAGTCGACACAATTAAAAAATTAGTAGAATCAGATGGTTATAAAAATAGGTACAAATTCTTCAATAAAAACAAAAAATTTGATACTAGGCTAGAAATAAAAAACCTTGAAAAATTAATTGCTGATAAAAGACAAGATAAATTCTGGGACCCATATTTGTTTAGTAAAATGGAAGAAACTATGAGTAAAGTTGATGGTAAAAGAAAAAATATTTTTGATGGTCCTTGGGCGGAAGAACTATTAAGAGCCCTTCGTTAATGGTCTAACGAATTAAATATTTATTCGTCATAACACTGACGTATTAGAAAAAATTAGAAAAAGAAAAATTTGTTATTAAGTTAGTTTCCATGACCAAGGAAATAAAACTTTTACCTTTCTATAGAAAAGAGGATGAAAAAGCCTATTTTTCTGAATATTTCCTATCATCAATCAATTTTAATGGCATGACTGAGAAGCTAATTAAGGAACGCCCTGACATGCCATTAAGAGTTGCTAAAGCTATAACTCTAGCAACTGTATATGCATTACATGCTGATCTTGTTATCGAAGAATGTAAAAAAGAGGATCGATTCGAGGATATTATAGATGAGGATGTTTTGTATGAAGAAAATCAATAAATTATGACAAAAATTGTTAAATTCCCAAAAGATAAAATTGAGTACTCAGATAGATTCTTCAGGAAAATTGATCCAAAGGCAGTTACTCATTGCATCAGGATGTCTAATCCTAAATTATCAGCTAAAGTTGCTCATGCTATTGCTTTAGCATTAGTTTACACAACCTATGTGGAGCTAGTTTTAGATGAGGAAAAAATTCCTCAAGATATAATTGATAAAGTAAGAAATAACGATTTTCAGTCGTTTATTGATAATAGTCATGATAAAAGGTTAAATTAAATTATGGAAGCAATTTTAGGAGTAATAGTAGGTTTTGTAGCATTTGGCATTGTTTGGTTTTTTCTATTAAAACCAAAAAAAGATGAGATGCCAACAGATGAATTGAAAATTAAAGAGGAAGAATTAAAAAAATCTCAAATTGATTTAGCAAGAAGGGAAGAAGAAATAAAAGCAGCTGTAGAGGCTAAACAAAACTTAACTAATCAACTTGAGGAAAAAAAAATTGAAGTAAAAGATCTTTATGAAAAAGTTGATGAAATTACTAAAGGAGTAACTGAATATAAATCCATATCTGAAAAAGCGATTAATAAACATGATCAAGCTATAGCGCGTCATACGAATTGGTGGGAAAAGCTAACAACTAATATCACTTATCAAGGAAAATTTAATCAAGAAATTTTAGAAAATCTTTTGACAAGTGCAAATCTTGTAAAAGATAGAGATTTTTTCCCTCAAAAAAAACAGACAACTTATGACATTGATGACAATAAAGATAAGGATGTGATTCCTGATATGCTATTAAAATTTCCAGAGAGAAATTATATTGTGGACGCTAAAGTATCATTAACTCATTGGACAAAATACATTAATGAAAAAGATGAAAGTCAAAAAAAACAATATCTTAAAGATCATTTAGCTTCTGTTAGAAATCACTTGTTTGGACCAAAAGGTCTAATTAAGAAAAATTATAATAAGCTATATGGTATAAAATCTTTACAATCTGTTATTGTTTTTTTTCCAGCTTCTAATTTATACTCTACTACACTTGATGCAGATAAAACACTTCAAACAGAAGCTTTAAAAGCAAACTTTATTTTATCATCTCCTACTGATTTATTAAATATGATTAAAGTTTTTGAGCAGATTAAAAGTGAAAAAAAACAAATTGAAAATATTAGTAAAATAATAACCTCGGCAAGTAAAATATTTGATAAATACTCAGATGTTAAAACAGCTATCAAAGGGGCTTTACAATCTTACAAAACTCATGCCAATCAATTACAAAGTTTAGTTACAAAATCATGGGGTTCACAAGGATTGGAAAAACAAATAAAAAAACTTGAGGATGAACATGGAGTAATACCTGGTAAACAAATCCCAGAAATACCAGCTGAGCAGGCAAATATAGTTGATGTTACTGATCCAGAGGAAGATAAAGATAAGCTGAATTAAATGAAAGACTTTGAAAATACTTTTAATTTGGGGAATGTAGATAATTTTAGAAGCTTAAAAGGATATGCTGGTCAAGAGTTAGCATTTGGAAGATTAATGCTTTGTGGCTTCAATGTTCAAAGAAATTTATGGAGAGATGCTAAATACGATGGAACTTTTGTGGTAAAGGAAGTTCCAGTAAAAATTGAAATTAAATCGAGTACGCGAAGGGGACGAGAATATTTAAATGAATTTGATTGTACGTCTGGAAGCAGAGCTGGAGGTCAAATAGATAGAAATGCACCCTCAAGAACTAAATTAATTAGTAAAAATGATGTTGATTTTATCATCTGCGTTTCAAACAATGATGCTTATTGTTGGATTCTTCCTGTTGAGGTTGTTGAAATTACTAAAAGGGCAAAATGGAAAGAAAATTACCTAAAAAATTTTGAGGAAAAATTTCAAATATTTATTTCTGATAATTTAAAAAATATTGAAATAAAAGACTTAATTAATGGATTTATGAAAAAAGATCTTGAGGACTTAGAACTTATTTGTGAAAAGAATAATATAGATGTGTCTAACAAGTTTAAAGAAAATCACTTTGAGTATTCTAAAGATAAAATTTATTCAGTTGATGAAAAAAAATCAAAAAAAATTAATATAAATTATAAAGAAAGTTTAGTTTTAGATATTTGGTTACATATAGTTAAATCTATTTAAAATTTGCCTCTATAGAGGAATACTTTAGCTTAACTAGTGTTTTTAAAACTGCTTCAAAAATTAATTTTGCTCCAAGAACAGGTACGGCCATACCTATTTGTTTACGCACACTTTCTTTAGAACCTTCAAAAATAAAGTTATCTGGAAATGTTTGTAATCTAGCTCTTTCTCTATTTGTTAAAGCTCTATTTTCTTTCCAATGATAAACATGTGTTCCTCCTCCACCACTTCCTGTCACTGTATAAGAGGGTTTATTAGGATCTAATCTTCTATATATTTGACTTATTTTTGCACCTTTTACATTTAATTGTAAGTTTTTTGGAATTTTAGAATTAAAAGCACTTTTGCCTGGTTTAATATATTTTAATCTTTCAATTACCTGTTTTGAATTTTTTGTTAACTCATTATTGTAAGCATTAAGAGGTATATTGCTTAAAGCTTCTTTAGCAGTCATCATTTTATAATTTGGCTTTGGAACTTTAAATTTAAGATTTAGCTCTTTTTTAATACCGACAATAATTATTCTATGACGAGCTTGGGGAATTCCATATTCCTCAAATTTGTATTTGTGAACTGTTAAATTATAACCCTTACCTGCATGCTCAAGATCAAAAAGAATTTTTTTAAATGCTTTTCCTTCATTTGAACTGCTAATACCACCAACATTTTCAGCTATAAACCACATAGGATGGTATCTATCAATTAATTCAACACCATAAGAATATAAAGGACCAAACTTACCTTTAAAGCCTAAGTGTTCACCTACATTGCTAAAATCATTACATGGAAAACCATAAGCAAAACAATCAAATTTAGGGAGAATAATTTTTTTTTTATCAACTAAACTAAAAAAATTTTCTACTTTTTCACAAAATATAGCTTTAGTTTTGATATTTCTTTTATAAGTATTGCAAGAGTCTATATCATAATCTGAAGCCCAAGCATGCTCTATTGAGCTTCCACTAACATTAGTTAATCCAGCACCATAACCCATTCCTCCAGGTCCACAAAAGAGTTCTGCAAGCTTGAACTTCATAATATTTCAATACACTATTTATTTTGTTATTGCAGCAAGATTAATTTTTAAGTTTATTAAGAATGTTATTAACAATGTTTATTTTTTTACTTTTTTTTGATGTCATCAAACAAGCTTGAGAATTAAGGATTATTCCATCTTTTAATATCCTTAATTTATTGGCTTTCAAAGTAGCTCCTGTTGAAGTTATATCTGTTATAATTTCTGATGATCCAGTAAATGGGTATATCTCTGTTGCTCCAAGACTTTTAACTAATTTAAATTGTGTAACACCTCTTGAAAACATAAACTCTGTAGTTAATTTTGGGTATTTTGTTGCTATACGCAATCTATTTCTTTTTTTATCTTTAAATTCAAATGCTATCTCTTCAAGGTCAGGCATTGTCTGTACGTCTATCCAATCATCAGGGATTGCAACTACCAGCGTAGCTTTACCAAAATCATATCTTTTTTTAACAATTACTTTTCTTTGGACATTAATTTCACTCTCCATTAATAAATCATATCCAGAAAAGCCAATATCCAGAGATCCATCTGCGAGACGTTCTATTATTTCTCTAGCATGCAGATAATTGATAATAAT
Organism: uncultured Pelagibacteraceae bacterium; assembly: GCA_902576815.1. Lineage (GTDB taxonomy): Bacteria > Pseudomonadota > Alphaproteobacteria > Pelagibacterales > Pelagibacteraceae > Pelagibacter. Next base: position 35,614 of record CACGWQ010000001.1, on the reverse strand, counting down.
ATTTTTTTTTCCTCTAATAAGTCCAAATAAATCTCGTTCACCTCTTTCAGAGCGAATTGTTAGTTTCTTCTTTTTGAAAATATTTAAAACTCCTGATCGTAGTCGACCTTTACTTGGAATTCCAATTTTTATAGTGTTATTACTCATATTTATATTTTACTAGTTCTTCTTGAAATAAATTATTCATTTTATTTATTAAATTTTCATTAAGTAATTTCCTGTAATCATTATCTTTCCCTAAATTAAAAAATTTTATTTTTTTGTCAGAACCTTTTTTTGTAATTGCTTCTGAAAAACCTTTTTCGTCCTCTAGTTTTTTTAAGTTATTAAAACTGCAATTACTTAAACATTTTAATGCTTTTTCTTTATTAAATTTTTCTCCTGATTTAGAAAGTTTATTAATAAAATTAATGACTTGTTTAAATGTATTTAGTGCATCGGTTTGTAGATCTTCATACCTTACAGTTAAAACTGGATATAATTTATTATCTACCCATGATTTCTGATTTAATTTCCAAGAAAAAAGTGCCTGAAAACCTAAAAATCTATCTTTTTCTTTAGAGACAATTCCTCTTTTTTCATCTGTCATAAATTGAAAAGCTTCATCTATAGAAATTTGATAATGGTTTGATAATGAGGAGATTACGTTTCTTGGATCTCTTATTATATAAATTACACCTAATGTATTTTCTTTATTAGTGAATTGATTACCTTCTATTTTACAAAGTGCATTATGGGTTTTAAAAAATTTCAAACCTTTAGATTGGTTAATTTTTTCTTGCTCTTGTATCCAATATTTAGAAGTTTCGTGGGGCTGGTTAAATTTATCTAAATATTTTCTAAAATATTTGTTACTTGGAAACGAGTCTATTTTTTCTAAAAGTTCAAAATTAAAATCGCCTGTAGCTGAAAAATAGTAGTTTGCTATTAGCGATCTCAACCATGTATTTCCGCTTTTAGGATATGAAGCTAACCAAATTATCATATTTTTTATAAGTTAATAGCAGCTCCAACAGCCGGTATATTTTTTTTAAAGCCAAGATCTTTAATTAAAGAATCGTACCTACCACCTCTAATATTTAACTTCCCAGACTTTGATGTAATATCAATCTTAAAAACTAAACCAGTGTAATACTCGAGATGTCTTCCAAAAGAGGAATTAAATCTAACGTTTAATTTTTTAATTTTATTTTTAGTTATTGGAAAATAATTATCCTGAACTCTAAGATTAATTTTATTTTTTTTAAAAAATAAATTTAACTTTTTAGATGCTTGATTAATAGGACACTCAATTTTTAAGTACTCTTTTAAGACTTTAACAACATTACTGCCTTTTTTTGTTCTCCGTGGATCTTTAATTTTTGCGTCAAATCTTAATAAAATTTCTTCTATTGATCTTCCCGCAACTTCTTTTTTTTGGTTTCCATTAATCATTCTAAAATATTTTCTTTTATCTATCTCAACAATTGTTGGATCAATATCAGAGTTGGTCTCCAATCTTTTTAATAAATCATTAAAGTATTTTTCTCTCCAAAAATGACGTTGCAATCTTAATTTCCATCTTGCTGGACAATCCAATTTATCTAACAAAAGCCTAAAAATTTCTATGTTACCAATTACTAAATTTCCACTTTTATACTTAATTTTTGATAATGCTTTTAGTGAAGTTTCTATTATTTTTTTATCATCTTTTTTTTCAGTAAAAGATCCCAATATCTCAAAACCAATTTGATTTCTAATAACAGGGTCTTTTTTATTTAGTCCTTTTCTAAATGCTTGACCACTATAGAAAATTTTTTCACTAGTTTTCTTATTATGATTTAAATATCTAACACAAGATGCAATTGTTAAATCAGGTCTTAGACAAAGTTCATTTCCTAATTGATCATTGAAAGAAAATATAAATCTTTTAAAATTTTCTCCTGATCTTTCCAATATTAAATTTGTGTCAATTACTGTATCAAGATCAATGTATTTATATCCATTTGACTTAATAATTTTTAAAATATTCTCAGATAAGTCTTTTGATTTCATCAATTAGGTTCTCCTTATCAAATGTAATTTGAGTATTTTCAGATTTTTTCCATTCTTCTCTTGATAAATTTTTTGATGTTTCTTCTAAGTTTGAGTTTAATTTTTTTATAGTAATTTTATTATCTTTAAATTCATCTTCCCCACAAAGGATTACAGCTGGTGAATTCCTTTTATCTGCATATTTTAATTGAGATTTCAAACCTGAATCTCCTAGATAAACCTCGGATCTTATATTTTGGTTTCTAAGTTGCGATAACAATTCATAATAATTAGGGAGATATTTTTTATCTAAAACACATATTATTATTGGTGAACTATTTTTTACTTCGACTTTGTTTAACTGAACTAATGCGTATAGCAAACGATCAAGGCCTATGGAAACACCTGTTGCGGACAAATCTACTTTTTTAAACCGTGAAACTAGGGAATTATATCTTCCGCCTCCGCCAACTGAGCCAAACTCCACCTCTTGGTTTTTTTGATTTTTAACTTTAAATGTTAAATTTGCCTCAAATATTGGACCATCATAATATTCGAGACCTCTAATAACTTCAGGAGAGAAAATTATTTGATTGAAGTTAGATGAATAATTTAATCCATCTAATACTTTATTTAATTCATCAACACCATCTTCAACTAATTTGTTTTGTATAGTTGACTTAATTTTATCTAATGACCTCATATTAATAAAACCGAGTATTTCCTCAGCTTGATTATCTGAAAGTTTTGCTCCAATGGTTTTATCACCAGATTTATCTTCACGTCCTGTTGTTAACAATTGTTTAACACCATCAGTTCCAACTCTATCAAGTTTATCAATGGCCCTTAAAACAGTAAGCTGTTGTCTATCTTCTGAAATTTTTAAATTTTCAATAAGTCCTTGAATTAATTTTCTATTGCTTAACTTGATCTGATATTGATTTTTTTCTAAGCCACAGAAATACAATGTATCAGCTAAAAGATTACACATCTCAGCATCTGCTAAAGGATTATTAGATCCAACAATATCACAATCAGCTTGAGTAAACTCTCTGAATCTACCAGGGCCAGGTTTCTCATTTCTCCAGACATTGCCAATTTGATATCTTTTAAAAGGATTAGAGATATTCAAATAATTTTGAGAAACGTATCTTGCTAATGGTGCGGTTAAATCATAACGTAATGAAATCCAGCTATCGTTTTCTTCTTGAAAACCAAACACTCCTGAGCTTGGTCTATCTTCATCGGGTAAAAATTTTCCTATATTTTCTGATATTTCAAAACTTGGAGTTTCTAGCTTTGAAAAACCAAATTTTAAAAAATTTTCTTCAATCTTAGCAATTAAATTTTCTTTTAATGCTAATTCTTTACCGTACCTATCAACAAAACCCGATGGGGTATTGGCTGACAATTTTTTTTCTTTATTCATTTTTTGGTACACGGGGACAGATTCGAACTGTCGACCTTCGGTTCCACAAACCGCTGCTCTAACCAACTGAGCTACCCGTGCTCCTTCTACTGTTTTATACTAAATGTGGATAAAATTAAATTTATAAATAATTAAATAGCTAGCTTGCAGCCAGCATGGAAATGATGTCTGTGAGTTTCTCTGTTAATAATAACTTTTTTAATCATTGCTGTGTTAGTAGCATTTTTTTTTTAAAATGCAAGAAAGAAAGAGCTTTGCACAGGAATAGCAATGTTTTTCAACATATCCTATCCCTATACAAATATTTTTGATGAATTAAATTTTATTAACCTAATTTTTTCAAATTTACAGCGCTTGGACCTTTTTCGCCATCTTGAATTTCGAATTCTATAGCATCGTTTTCATTCAAAAATCTTAGTCCAGCTTCTCTAACTGCACTCGCATGAACGAAACAATCTTTTTCTCCGTCTTCTCTTTCAATAAAACCGTAGCCCTTCTTACCGTTGAACCACTTTACTTTGCCTTTTAATGTACTCATACTTTAGTTACTCTTTCTTTGTTATTGTATAATTAGCTATAAATAGCTGATGGATAGGTATTAGATTTTAATTTTGAATGCAAGCTAAAACAATGTCTCTATTTTGAGGTGGAACCCCCTGAAATCGAATCAGGTCCCAATGCTTTTCAGGCATTTGTGCGCACCAGCTACACCAGGGTTCCAAATATTTTAATATCTAAATGAGATACGTCCACGAGTCAAATCGTAGGGACTAACCTCGACCTTAACTCTATCTTGAGATAAGACTCTGATCCTCATCTTACGCATTTTTCCAGAAACAGTGCAAATTAAAGTTTTTCCATTATCTAGTTGAACTTTACTTTGAGCGTTGGGAAGTAGTTCTTTGACAACCCCTTCGAAAACCAGAATATCTTCTTTTGCCAAATTGTTATCTCCTCATTCTAGACTTAATACTTTGAGCATGATTATCTAATTCTTCATACTCAGCGAGATGTGTAGCGGATTCTCCTAATTTCTCAATACCTTTTTTTGTAAGAGTTATATGACTAATTTTTTTATAAAATTCACTAAGATTTAGTCCAGATGAAAATTTTGCTGATCCTAAAGTTGGCAATACATGGTTTGAACCAACATTATAATCTGAGACAGCCATTGGAGAATACTTTCCAATCATAATACTTCCTGCATTATGAATTTGATTTAAATACTTTTTATAATTGGCTACATTAATTTCTAAGTGTTCTGGAGCAACTTCATTAATTGCTTCTATTATTTGCTTATCACTTTGGGCTAGTACAATTAATCCATTATTTTTTAAACTTTTTAAAACAACTCTTTTTCTTTGAACTTTTTTGATACTTTCTTTTATTTCTAAATTAAATTTATTTACTAATTTTTTATCTTTTGTAATTAAAATACATTGAGAATTTACATCATGTTCTGCTTGTCCAATCATAGATGTTATAACTTGATTTAGATCAGTTTTACCATCTGCTAAAACACAAATTTCACTGGGCCCAGCAACCATTCCTTCTGTCCCAACATCACCAAAGACTTCACGCTTGCTTCTTGCAACATAAATATTTCCAGGCCCAACAATTTTATTCACTTTTTGAATATATGCTAAACTCGCTATAGCTTGGGCACCACCCATTGAGTAAATTTCCTTAATTCCAACTTTTTTTGCTGCATAAAGAACTGCAGGGTTAAGTTTTCCATTAAGTTTTGGATTGGCTAAAACAATTCTTTTTACACCTGAAATTTTTGCAGGTACTGCATTCATTAATAATGTGGATGGTAAATTTGCTGGTACATAAATACCTACAGACTGTAGTGGCACATGCTTATATTCAAGTTTATTTTTAAAATTGTCTACATACTTAATATTTTTTGGTTTTTGTAGTGAATGAAACTTAAAAATTCTATTATAGGCTAAATCGATACTTTTTTTAATCTTAGGTTCTAATGTTTTAATTGCTTTGTTTACTTTGTCCTTAGAAGGAACTATCTCTGTATTTTTACTAAATTTTTTCTCATACTTTAAAAGTGCTTTTCTTCCATTAATTTTTATGTCTTTTAAAATTTTTGGAACTATCGAAGTGTCTACTGCTTTTCCAGATCTCCTTTTATCCAAAAAAGATACTAATTCTCTTTTATAATTTTTTTTTCTACAATTAATTACTTTTATCATTTTCAATTTTTTGGTCTTCTAACGTTACATCAATAACTTCTGTGGACAGTGTTATAATTCCATTTTTCGAAAATAACAGAACTATTTCAAAATTTTCTTTTTTTTTAAAAATATCAATTGCAAATAATTCTAAAGTTAAATCTGCATTGGACTGGTTAATGTTTTTAGACTTGGAACTTTCAATAAATTCAAATTTTATAACACTATTAATAAGTTTGTTACTATCTCTCTCCTTATCTATTCTTAAAACAGAAAGTAAAAAAATTTTTGTAGATGGCAAATATTTTATATCAGAAATTTTGACTTTAGACTCTGCGCATATTGCTGATATAATTTGTAAGTCATCTGGAGATTGAGCGATTACTTTCTTTAAAAAATTATTCACTAAGATATTCTTTTAATTTTTACCCCAATTTTTTTTAATTTATTTTCAATTTTTTCGTAACCTCGGTCTAAATGATATACTCTATTAATAATTGATGTGCCTCTTGAAATAAAAGCTGCTAAAACTAGAGCTACTGATGCCCTTAAATCACTGGACATCAACTCAGCTCCCTCTAAATTGTTAGTTCCTTCAATAATTGCCTTGTTACCTTTAATATTTATTTTTGCACCTAACCTTTTTAATTCTGGAACATGCATAAATCTATTTTCAAATATATTTTCTTCAATTGTACTCTTCCCATTTGCTTTAGTTAATAATACCATAATTTGCGCTTGTAAATCAGTGGGGAAATTTGGATATTCTCCAGTTTTTAAAAAATTTAGACTTTTAATTTTATTTGGTCCCTTAATTTGAATTGTATTTTTTGTGGTTTTTATCTTTGCACCAATTTTCTTAAGTAAATTTATCTCTGTATTGATAATTTTTGGCTCAAAGTTTTTAATTTTTAAGTTTCCACCATTCAAACATGCGGCAACACAAAAAGTACCTGCTTCAATTCTATCATTCATAATTGAGTAAGTTATACTTTTTAATGTTTTAACACCTTCTATTTTTAAAGTTCTTTTACCAATCCATTTTATCTTGGCACCAGCTGTTTTAAGAAAATTTGTGAGATCCTTAATCTCAGGCTCTATTGCACAATTCTTTATTGTGGAAGTTCCTTTTGCAAGACAAGCAGCAAGAATTGAATTTAAAGTAGCTCCAACAGATATTTTTGAAAATCTTATTTCTGAACCAAATAATCCTTTTTGAGCTTTTGCATTAACATATCCTTTTTCAATTTGTATTTTAACACCTAACTTTGATATAGCTTTTAAATGTATATCTATTGGTCTTACTCCTATACTGCAACCACCTGGACTACTCACTTTCGCTTTTTTATTTTTTGCCAATAAAGGACCAAGAACTAAAATTCCTGCTCTCATTGTTTTAACTAGGGAATAAGGTGCAAAAAAATTATTTTTTTTCCCTTTAGAGATTGTCGCTATTTTTTTATTATTTTTAAAGCTAATTTTTTTTCCTAGTGATTTTAGCAGATTAAGCATTGTATCTATGTCTTTAACTCGTGGAAGATTTTTAATTGTTACATTTTTATCAAAGAGTAAAGTTGCAGCAAGTATTGGTAAAGCAGCATTTTTACTTCCAGAAACAGATACCTCTCCTCTGATCTTAGAGGGACCAATGATTTTAAATTTATCCATTTTATATTTTAGGGAGAGTTACTCCTTTTTGACCCATATATTTTCCATTTCTATCCGCATATGAGACATCTGGTTTCTCGTTTCCTTTTAAAAATATAAATTGGGCAACACCTTCATTTGCATAAATTTTGGCTGGCAGAGGAGTAGTGTTGCTAAATTCAAGAGTAACATGACCTTCCCATCCTGGTTCTAAAGGTGTTACATTAACAATAATTCCACATCTAGCATAAGTAGACTTTCCTAAGCAAATAACCAAAATATCACTAGGGATTTTAAAATATTCTACTGTCCTTGCTAAAACAAAAGAATTTGGTGGAATAATGCATTCATCAGATTCTTTTGTTACAAAATTTGTTGGCTTAAAATTTTTTGGATCTACAATTTCAGAGTTAACATTAGTAAATATTTTAAATTCATTAGATACTCTCGCATCGTACCCGTATGAAGAAACACCAAATGAAATTTTCCCTTCCCTTATTTGTTTATCCTCAAATGGTGAAATCATTGCTTTTTCTTTCGCCATTTTGATTATCCACTTATCTGATTGCACTGACATTTATTTATTTTTTTTATTTTTTCTTTGAAAAATTTTTCTTTTTCTTAGATTCCTACGCAAAGCTTCCTCGAGTTTAGCTTTTTTATCCTTCTTCCTGTCCATCTTGATTACTTTTTGTCTGGATTGGTAAGATGATCCAAGGTTATTACTTGATCGATTGGAATTGTTTTATCCTCTGAACTTTTGGGTTCACCTTGTTTGGCTATTTTTTTTGCTCTTTTTTCAGCAAGCTTTTTTTCTCTTTTAGCTTGCTTCTCCATAGCCTTAGCTCCTCTTGTTGATTTATAGTCGTAGTGAATTCCCATATCATTTACCTAATTTAGATATACCTGATTTTTTCAAAAAATTAAGGCATTTATTTGAAAAAAACAATTTTATACACTAATTATAAATAAAAAATGCCCTCATAGTTAAATGGTATAACACATCCATGGTAAGGATGAGTTTCCAGTTCAATTCTGGGTGAGGGCACCAGTTATTTGTAGAATTTTTTTCTTATTATAAGTCCAATTAAAACCAAAATTATCATACCAATTACTGGCAAATAAATATCTGGAATTAAAATTATATCAAATATGCTTGGAAGTTCTTGATTGTTTTCAATTACTTTATTTAGCCCTTCGCCAAATGAAGCTCCAACAAATAACTGTGGCGTCATTCCAATAACAGACCCTAAAAAGAAATTTTTAATTTTAACATTAAATAATGTTGGCAAAATGTTTGAAATAAAGAAAGGTATCCCGCCAACAAATCTATATATCAGAAAAAAAGTAAATTCATTTTCTTTAAATTTTTCAGTAAGATTAGAAAACTTTGACGAAAATTTTTTTTTAATTAAATCTTTAAAAAAATAATTTGCGCAAATATATAAAAGCGTTGCACCAATAGATAAACCAAATACGATAAGAATTGTCCCTATCCATTTTCCAAATATAAATCCTCCAACTAAAAAAATCGGCGATCCAAATCCTAAGAGCATAACCCATATAATCACTCCAATAAAAAATAATATGCTAGCAATTAAAAGATTGGAATTTTTGATTTCATTTAACTTATCTCTATTATTTTTTATAAGTTCAAAACTTGAAAAGTCATCAAATGAGAAATGGCTAAAAAAAAGCAACAAAAAACCAGTAACTATGGAAAGATATATAATACCGAGAATAATTTTTAATTTATTTTCGTTTTCCATTTTGTTCTAATTTATTAAAAATCGCTGTACTTATATACATTAAATTGTATAACTACCGAAATTTAACAAAAATAAAGCCTTAATATGAAACGAACCTATAGTCCAAGTAACCTTAAAAGAGCTCGCGCCACAGGTTTCAGAGCAAAAATGAAAACAAGAGGAGGGAGAGCTCTTTTGAAGAGAAGAAGAAGTAAGGGTAGAAAAAAACTCACTCCCGTGTAATGAAAAGTAGTTTAGTAAGTCTCAAAAAAAATGAGGATTTTAAGTCTCTGCTTTCAGGTAAAAAAGTTTCAAATAAATACTCAACAATTTTTTTTAAAAGACTTTCTAATAAAAATACAAAAAAACTTAATTTAAGTATAGTCACAAAAAAGAAAATAGGTAATGCAGTCATTAGAAATAAAATAAAAAGACGACTAAGAAATATTATGAATGATATCTATAGACAAATTAAAATAAATTTGAATTTTTCATATTTGATTATTGCAAGACAAAATGTATATAACGAAAGATACCAGGATATTAAAACTCAAATTTTTAAAGATTTTGAGAGAATAAGATGATTAAAATTATAAATTATCCTTTTATTTTATTAATAAAAATTTATAAATTTTTATTAAGTCCATTACTCTACAACTCATGCAAATTTGAACCTTCATGTAGCTCTTACTGTCTAGAGTGTTTTGAAAAATATAATATTTTTAAAGCCACCTATAGATCAACTTTAAGAATATTAAAATGTAATCCTTGGTTCGGATATGGTGGACACGATCCAGTTGAAAAAATTAAGGGAGAAAATTAGTTGGATTCTCGGAATGTAATCGCTGCTATCAGCTTAAGTGCTGCCGTAATAATTCTTTATGGATTATTTTTTGCTCCACCGAGTCCCGATCCAAAGCAGATGACTAATATTGATCAAAATAAAAACAATCTTCAACTAAACGAGGCACCAAAAATAGAGCAAAATATTGAGAATAATAAAATTTCAAGATCAGAGGCAATTAACAAAGTTGAAAGGATACTTTTTGAAAATGAAAATATTAAAGGTTCTATTTCTCTAGATGGATCATTAATCGATGACCTAATTTTTAAGAAATATACTGAAACTTTAGACTCTGATGAAAATGTAGTTTTGCTTAATCCTAAAGAAACTGAAAATGGTTATTATATAGAAACAGGTTGGGCTATAAATAATAAAGATATTGAAGTTCCTAATTCTAATACAAAATGGGAAGTTATCGGCAATAAATTACTAACACCAAACAATCCAATTAAATTAGTATGGAATAATGCGCAAAATATAACTTTTGAGAAAGAAATAAGTATAGATGATAAATTTTTATTTACTGTAAACCAAAAGATTACGAATAATACTCAAAACACTTATAACTTTTATCCCTACGGACAGATTATTAGAAACCTGGCTCCTGATGTAACTGATTTTTATATATTACATGAAGGTTTATTAGGTGTTTTTGATGATAATCTTGTTGAAGAAGATTACGATGATATAAGAGACAAGAAGTACTCTGTAAATGCTAACAAAGGATGGATGGGTATTACAGATAAATATTGGATAACAAGTTTAATCCCAGAAAGTAATAAAAGTTTTAGATCAGATTTCGATTATAAAAATAAATTTAAGGCTAACTTTATAGAAACTGCTGCGACAGAAGTCAGAGCTAATGAAAGCAAAAGTAATCAGGTAAAAGTGATTATTGCGGCAAAAGAAGTAGATGTTGTTGATGGTTATGCGGAAAAACTAAATATTAATAAATTTGATTTAGCAATTGATTGGGGCTTTTTGTACTTTCTTACAAAGCCCATATTCCTCATATCAGATTATTTTTTTAAATTAACTGGTAACTATGGAATTGCAATTATACTAATTACCGCTTGTATAAGAATATTATTTTTTCCTCTAGCTAACTACTCATTTAGGTCAATGGCAAAAATGAAAGTTCTTCAACCAGAAATGGTAAGGCTTAAAGAACTTCATAAGGAAGATAAAATGAAGTTACAGCAAGAAATGATGGCTCTCTACAAAAGAGAGAAAGTGAATCCTGTAAGCGGATGTTTGCCTATTTTGATTCAAATACCTTTCTTTTTTGCAATTTATAAAATGTTGTTTGTTACAATTGAAATGAGACATCAACCTTTTTTTGGTTGGATACATGATCTAAGCGAAAGAGATCCAACAAGTTTATTTAATCTATTTGGCTTGTTACCATATGATGTCCCGTCATTTTTAATTATCGGCGCTTGGCCAGTAGCAATGGGTGTAACGATGTGGATGCAACAAAAACTAAATCCAACACCACCAGATCCGATACAACAAAAAATTTTCATGTTTTTTCCTGTATTCTTAACTGTGATACTGGCACCTTTTCCATCAGGGTTAGTTATATATTGGACAATTAACAACGTACTTACAATGGCACAACAGTATGTAATTATGAAGAGAACTTCAGTTAAAACAGTTTAATTGATGGAATTAGATAAGATTATTCCAACTGATGGTCCAAATATTAATGAATTTGAAAAATATATAAACAAATATCAGTCTGAAATTGTAGTAATTAAATGTGGTGGATCTGTTTTATTAGATAAAAAACTATTTAATCAGTTCATAGAGGATATTTCGGTAATAAATAAAATTGGTTTATCAGCAATAGTCGTTCATGGTGGAGGTAAAAATATTAAAAAAAAATTAGATGAAAATAATATTGAAACAAGATTTATCAAAGGACTTAGGGTTTCAGACGAAAAAACAATAAGATATATAGAAGAGGCTTTAATAGAGCTTAATTTAGAGATTTTACATGAATTAAAATCTAGAAACACTAATGTATGTTCAATATCACCTAAAGAAAATAATGTAATTAATATTATTCCTGAAAGTAAAGAATTGGGATACGTCGGGGCGCCAAAAAAAATCAACAAAGAGAAAATATTAAATTTTATTAATAATAAACAAATTCCAATTGTTGTTCCTTTAGGATTGGGTGATGATGGTAGAATTTATAATATTAATGCAGACATTGCTGCAGGATCAATTGCAAAAGAGATCAATGCTAGACGACTTCTTTTGATGACAGATGTTGAGGGTGTTCTTGATGAAAATCAAAAACTTATATCTGAAATTGATCTCAATAGAGCCAATGAGATGTTAAAAAATAATATTATTTCTGGAGGTATGATACCAAAAGTAAACACTAGTTTAGATGCAATATCTAGTGGTGTTAGAGGTGTTGTTATAGTTGATGGAAGAAAACCACATTCAATACTATTTGAGTTATTTTCTGATAAAGGTGCAGGAACATTGATAAGAAAATGAATAATTTAAAAAATATAAAAAATATTTTATTCGATTGTGATGGAGTTTTATATAGTGATTTAGAAGCAGTTTTTGGTCAAGTTAGTAAGAGAATGACAAAATATATCTCAAATAAACTCAACTTAGATCTTGTAAAAGCTAAAGAATTACAAAGAGATTATTTTCACAAATACAACACAAGCTTAAATGGATTGATGATACATCATGATATACCACCAGAAGAATTCTTGGAGTATGTTCATGATATTGATCTTTCATTTATGGAAAAAGATCTTATCTTAAGAAATGAGCTAGATAACATTAATTTAAATAAATTTGTATTCACAAACGGAAGTAGAGCACACGTAAAAAATATAGTGAAAACTCTTGGTATTGAAGACCAATTTAAAGATATATTTGATATCGTAGACGCAAAATATCACCCAAAGCCTGAAGCCAAAGCCTTTGATCTTATGGTTGATAAATTTAAGATTAATCCAAAAGAAACTCTTTATATAGAGGATATAGCTAAAAATTTATCAATAGGTAAGGAGCGAGGGGCAATAACAGCTTGGCTTATCAATAATGAATACTGGGGTAAAAAAGAGTCTGACAAAGATTACATTGACTATAAAATCGAAAATCTCTCTTTATTTTTAAAAGAAATAAGGTTATTAAAAAGTTCTTAAATTTATGAGCATAGAAAATATAATCAATGATGCTTGGGAAAACAGAGACCGAGTAAGTCCTAACTCGGACGAGAGTTTAAAAAATATTGTTAATCAAATTATTGATGACTTGGATAGTGGTAAAGTCAGAGTAGCTGAAAAAATCAATGGTGAGTGGGTAACACATCAACATATAAAAAAAGCAATTATGTTAAGTTTTAGAATGTATCCAATGGAAAATTTAAATGGTCCTTACAGTAGTTGGTATGATAAAGCGCATCTTTTGAAAGGTAAAACGGCAGGTTGGTCTAAAGAAGACCATGAAAAAGCTGGTTTCAGAATGGTTCCTAATTCTCCAGTAAGAAAAGGATCTTTTGTAGGCAAAAATGCTGTTTTAATGCCATGCTATGTGAATATAGGAGCATACATTGATGAGGGAACAATGATAGATACTTTTGCAAGAGCTGGTAGTTGTTCTCAAATTGGAAAAAATTGTCATATCTCTGCAGGTAGTGGAGTTGGAGGAGTTTTGGAGCCTGCACAAGCATTACCAACAATTATTGAGGACAATGTTTTTTTAGGAGCAATGTCTGAGGTAGTAGAGGGAGTGATAGTTGGCGAAGGTTCAGTTTTAAGTATGGGAATGTATATTGGACAATCAACAAAAATTGTTAACAGGAAAACAGGTGAAATAAGTTATGGTAAAATTCCACCATATTCGGTTGTTGTGCCAGGTTCTCTACCAGATAAAAATAATTCAAGCGCTCCATCGTTATATTGCGCGGTAATAATCAAACAAGTAGATGAAAAAACAAGATCAAAGACTTCTATAAACGATCTTTTAAGAGAATAAATTAATGAAAACTTATAATGATCTAACGTTAGCTCAAGAGCTAATAAAATTTCAAACTATTAAAACAGAAGATAAAGGGATTATGAAATTCCTTTCAAAGAAACTTTCCTCATTAGGTTTTAAATGTCAGATAATAAAATCTAAAGGTACAGGTGCTAAGCCTGCATTAAATTTATATGCAAAATTGGGTAAATCAGAACCTATCATTAATTTTTTAGGTCATACAGATGTCGTTGCTAACCTTAATAATTGGGCGTTTCCACCATTCAAAGCAGTAGTAAAAAAAGGATATTTAAATGGAAGAGGATCTCAAGACATGAAGGGAAGTATAGCATGTTGGATAAGTGCTGTTAGTGATTTTATTAAAAATAAAAAATTTAAAGGCTCTATATCAATAATAATTACAGCTGATGAAGAAACTACAGGTTATGGTTGTCCAGCTGTTATGAAATATTTGAAGAAAAAAAGAGAAAAAATTGATTTTTCGATAGTAGGCGAACCTTCTTCAAATAAATCAGTTGGGGATGAAATCAGAATTGGAAGAAGAGGTTCTATGAATGCAACAGTAACAGTATACGGAAAAAGTGGACACTCTGCATTTTATGGTACATATATAAATCCATGTACTGCTCTTGCTAAAATAATTTCTAAACTGAAAAGTGTCCCACTAGACAAAGGAACAAAGTATATGCCACCATCAAATTTGGAATTTACAAAAATGAATGTGGATAATATATCTGAAAATGTAGTCCCACAGTCTGCAAGTGCTAAATTTAATGTTAGATTTAATTCAATTTATAAATCGACATCTTTGAAAAAAAAACTTAGTAAAATTATTAATACAGTTGCAAAAAAAGAAAATTGCAAAACCAAAATAGATTATAAAGTAAGCGGAGAAGCATTTTATACAGAGCCAAATAAAGAAATTTATATGGTAAAAAAAGTTGTAAAAAAAGTTACAGGAAACAATGCAAAATTAAATTGTAGAGGTGGCACAAGTGACAGCAGATTTTTAGGTTCAATACCACGTCTTGAGTTGGGGTTAAGAAATAATACTATTCATATGGTTAACGAGAGAACATCAATCTCAGATTTAAAAAAGTTAACTAAGATTTACAAGAACATCTTACAAAATTATTTCACTTGAAAACTGCAATTATAACATCTGAGTCTTCAGAAAAACATATAACAGGCGATGGTCATCCAGAGCAACCTAAGAGAGTAGTTTCAATAATTGATACTTTAAAAAAAAATAAAGAACTGCTTTGGGGTAAGCCAGATGTTGTTCCTAATGATATTCTTAATATGACACATTCTGAAGATTATATTAATAATTTAAAAGATTCATTTCCTAAAAGTGGCTTAAATTTTTTAGATGGTGATACAGTTATATCGCCTGGAAGTAAAGATGCAGTATTTCAAGCTGCAGGATCAGCTATAAGTGCAATAGATGGAATTGAAAATAAAAAATATAAAAATGCTTTTTGTGTTGTAAGACCACCAGGGCACCATGCTGAAAAGAATAAATCAATGGGCTTTTGTTGCATTTCTAATGCAGGTGTTGCAGTTAATTATTTAATAAAAAAATATAAGTATAAAAGAATTGCATGTGTAGATTTTGATGTCCATTGGGGAAATGGGAATTATGATGTAATGTATGACAACAAAAATTCACTATATATATCAACACATCAGTATCCATTTTATCCAGGTGGCGGATCAGAAAAAGATAAGGGAAAATATAATAACTCTCTTAATATACCTCTGCCTGCAGGTACAAACTCTGAAGAGTATTTTAATGCTTATGATAGAGTTTTAGACAGGTTAATTGAATATAAGCCTGATTACCTAATCTTTTCAGCTGGCTTTGATGCCCATAAAAACGATCCATTAGCTCAATTTGAGCTTTCGTCTAAAGATTTTTATGAAATAACAAGAAGAACTCTGAAAGCCACTAAGAAATTTACTAATGGAAAAGTAGTATCTTTATTAGAAGGAGGATATGACCTAAAAGCACTTGCTGAAAGTGCTAATTATCATGTAAATGCCTTAATTGAGTCAGAAATCAAATAATCATGAAATTATATAAACAGAAGTCATCAAAAATAGATCATAGAGGATTGTTTGCTTCTAAAGATATTAAAAAGGGTACAAGAATCATTTATTACATTGGTAAAATTATTACAAAAAAAGAAACTGAAAATAATCCTAAATTTGATAATGACAAAGCAATTTACCTTTTTAACTTAAACAGCAGATATGATTTAGATGGTGATTTTACTTATAACACTGCAAGACTAATTAATCATTCTTGCAATCCAAACTGCGAGGTGGAAGGTAAGGGCTTGAAGTTATGGATTAGTTCTATCAAAGATATAAAAAAAAATGAAGAATTAACTTATGATTATGGATTTGGTTTTGACGAAAATTACAAAGATTTTCCATGTAAATGTGGATCAAGAAACTGTTGCGGGTATATAGTTCGAGAAGGATCGAGATGGAGAATTAAGAAAAAAAAAAGTAAATCTAATAAGTGACTTTCTCAAGATATAGACCTTGAGCTGGTGCAATCGGTGCACAGTTTTTTCTATTTTTTGACTTAAACATTTTAATAAATTTTTTTAAATCCCACTTCTCTAATCCTAAGTATACGAGCGAACCAACCATAGATCTGACCTGACTTCTAAGATATGATTGTGATACAAACTTAATTTTTATATTTTTTTTTATTTTTATTATCTTTATTTTTTTTATTGTTCTAATTGAACTTTTTGAATAACAATTAGTTGCTCTAAATGTTGAAAAATCATGAGTACCAACTAATTTCATCGCACCTTTTTTCATTAAATCAATATTTATTTTTTTCTTTATATGCCATTCTCTATTTTTATTTATAACAGATGGAGAAAAATCATTCCTTATTATATAAGTATACGTCCGTTCTTTTGCTGAATATCTAGAATGGAAATTATTATTTTTTTTTTTCAATTTTAAAATTGATATTTTATTTCTATTTAAAAAAAAATTCATAGAATTTATAAATTTACCAATATTAATAATTTTACTACCACAGTCAAAATGAGCAGATTGCTCTATGGCATGCACACCGCTATCTGTCCGTCCAGAACCATGGACCTTTATTTTTTCCTTTAATAGTTTTGAAATAATAATTTCAATATTTTCTTGGATTGAAATTCCTTTTTTTTGAAACTGCCAGCCATTAAAACTAGAACCTTCATACTCTATTAAAAGCTGATATCTAAACATTAAAAATTAGGGTTCCCTTAGATATTTTATTTCCATATAAGAATTCTTTTGTTAATTGAGGTTTTTTACCTTCCTTCTGAATAGTATTTATTTTTATTGAGTTTTTCCCACATGAGATGGTAAGCTCATCATCAATGACCTCACCTACCTTCCCAGAAATCTCTTTAATCTCAGCACTTAATATTTTGAACCTTATATTTTGAAATGAAAACCAAGCACCAGGCTTGGGGTTCAATGCATTAATTTGAAAAAGTATCTTTTCAGCTGGATTATTCCAATCTATTTTTCCTTCATTCTTATTAATTTTTTTTGCATAAGACACTAGTTTTTCATTTTGTTCTTTAAATATAGCTTGTTCAGAAATAATACTATCTATATTTTCTAAAACCTTTTTAGAACTTAAGATTGACAACCTCTCAGTTAAATTTTTTGAATTTTCGTTATTTAAAATATTTATAGAATAACTACTACAAATAGGTCCCGCGTCTAATTTCTCTTTCATTTTCATAAATGATATACCCGTTATTTTATCATTATTTAAAATTGATCTTTGTATAGGTGCTGCCCCTCTCCATTTTGGTAATAGCGAAGCATGAATATTTATAAATCCTTTTTTACTTAAACTTAAAATTTCTTTTGGTATTAATTGTCCATAAGCAACAACGATGGCTAAATCAAAATTCAAACTCTTTAAAAAATCATACTCATCAATTATTTTTTCTGGTGTTTTTACAATAATACCAAGTTTATCAGCACATATATGTACTGGAGTTCTAGTTAGTTTGTAACCTCTGTTTGATTTTCTTGCAGGTTGAGTAAATACACATTGTATTTTGAATTTTTTATTAATTGTTTTTAAAGTTGGTACAGAAAATTCAGGTGTACCCATGAAAACAATATTATATGACATTAAACAATAACACGATTTAAGTTTTTTTGTTTAGATAGTTTTTTTATCAGTAAATCTTTTTTAATTTTAGATAAAAAATCGATTATAAGTTTTCCATCTAAGTGATTTATTTCATGTTGTATACACGTGGCCAATAGTCCATCACATTCTAATTCTTTCTTCATTCCATATTCATCAATATATTCTACCAAACAATTTTTTGGTCTCTCTATTTCAATAAAAGTGTTTGGTATTGATAAACATCCTTCCTCATATGTTGTAGTTTTGGTACTTATTCTTTTTATAGACGGATTAACGAAACACATAGGTTTCTTTTCTTCGTCAGCTTTGGATACGTCTAATACAATTATTCTTTTTAAAATACCTATTTGAACAGCGGCGAGTCCGATCCCATTATTGTGATACATTGTATTATATAAGTCTTTAATAAGTTTTTTTTCGTTTAATCCTATACTACCTATTGGATCTGAAATTTTACGCAGGACCTCGTCGGGAACTGTAATTAATTCTCTTACAGACATACTATTATTTCTAAACTTTTAATGGTAAGATTTCTAACAATACTTCGTTTCTTAAATCAATATTATTAATGCTGTTAAAAGTGGCTATTAATAAGTTTAAAGTGTCCATGTCTAATTGATTTAGCTCATTATCTCCAATTATATCTACTATTTTTAATAATATCAGCCCTAATTCATCATTTTTTATATAATTATTGAATTCTGGAGATATTTTATATTTATACTGATATAAATTTTCATACTTTTTGTCTATTTTAATCCCATCGTTTTTTAAAGTCTCTAATAAAATAATGTCTTTTTGAGTGAATAAATATTTTTTATCTCTTTTAAACTTTTTTAACATATCGTTTGTTTCTTTTTCAACTTTTGGCAAGCTGGTTTTATTTAAAAAATAATTTAAAAGTTTTGATTGGTGTATAACTTTATTGTTAATTTTTATTTTTGTTTCTTTTATTGAATTACTTTTTAAATTTTGATCGTAAAATGTTGTGTAATTTGAAGGAACATTTTCAATTTCAATACTTTTTAAAATTTCTTTTAATTCATTTTTAAATAGATTTTTTAATTTTGATTTCTGAAATGAATTTAAAAGAAGTGAGGCAAAAGTTAGTTTTTGCTCAATATCCACAGAAAGAAGAAGTCTCTGATATAGTAATGCTCTTCCTTCATAGCTTGGTAATGTTTTATAAATTTCCTCAGCATTTATTAATTGATTAATATTAAATTGAAATTTTTTGTAAGTTTGAAACAATTCATCTTCATCATAAATACCCTCATTTGTAGCTATTTCTATTAACTTAAATTCTTCAGGATTTTTAATATCAAACGTTTCTATATTTTTTAAAATATTTGAAGAAGATAAGTATTTCCAAATAAATTTTGGTGAATTCAAGTTTGGTCTATATTCGAATTTCTTATTCGTCCTATGTGATAAATGAAAATAAAGTATGTTTTCATCTGATATATTTTCATCGTTTTCCGTATACTGCATTAATAAATTAAATTTATTTTCAAAAAAATTATCAATCCCATCTAACTCTCCGGATAAATCAAATAATAA
The DNA here is from genome assembly GCA_902576815.1 of uncultured Pelagibacteraceae bacterium. Classification (GTDB taxonomy): domain Bacteria; phylum Pseudomonadota; class Alphaproteobacteria; order Pelagibacterales; family Pelagibacteraceae; genus Pelagibacter. Next base: position 15,972 of record CACGWQ010000001.1, on the reverse strand, counting down.
CTGTGCTTGATCTCTCTTATTTTCATTTATTAAACAATAAATTCTAAATTCATTTAAGTATTTATTGTTAATTGAACCTGCATTTTCAAAAATTTCGCAAGCATTTTGAGTCTCTGATAATGCTAAAAAATAATCAGCGTAAAATTTTATGAGTTTTTCATTATTTTCGATATAAGGATTATTTTCCAAAAAGGTCTTTATAAGATTTAGGTTTTTTTTTTGTATCAAATAATCATATTTAAATTCTAAGAACTCTTCTTCAGTAATATTCTTTGTGGGAAGGTATGAGTTTGTGAGTAAAGCTATATCTAAAAGCTTTTCTGAAAATTTCGACAATCTTCTATTAATATTTTTTTCTAATAGAATTTTAATTTCTTCACCATCACTATTTGACCACATATCAATTTTAAGACCATTTGATTGTGGATCATACAATCCTGCAAGTTTAATATTTGTTGTTTCTAGTTTTTGGCCAATAATTATATTATTTTCAGTATCAGTTTCTTTTTGATAAAAATTTTTAGTTTTGGCCTCTTTGTCTTTTACCGTTTCATCTGCTTTCTTAATTTGAATATCCCAAATGTCTATGGGTTCATTAGCAAATAAAATATTGTTAATGAATAGTACAAATAAATAAACTAAATAAATAAATCTTCTATTTTGTAATTTTAAAATTTTCATTAGGAATAATCATTTCAATTGTTTTATTTGGAGTGGGAAAATCTAAATTTGCAATAATGATTATTAAAGTAATTATAATTAACAAAAAGACAATTGCTTTATATAAATTTTTCATTCTTTCATTACAAATATTAAATTATTTTACAAAATTAGTATTATTTAGTAGTTTCAAATTAAGACATATTTGTGTTTTTTCAACTTAGAATATTATGAAATCAGAAAAAAATATAGTTTTAGTGGGAATGATGGGATCAGGGAAATCATTAATTGGTAAATTGATTTCAAAAAAATTAAAAAAAAAGTTTATAGATATATATAAAAAAGTAGAAGATATAGAAAAAAAAAAAATAAGTGAAATTTTCAAAGTCAAAGGAGAAGAGTATTTTAGGGAGACTGAAGAGAAAATTTCTTTAGATTATTTATCACAACAAAATCAAGTAATATCCCTAGGTGGTGGTGGATTTATAAATTTAAATATTCGGAAGAAATGTAAAAAAAATTCTTTATCATTTTGGTTAAAATGGAATAATAACATTTTGATTAAAAGAATTTATGGTAATAAGAGAAGACCGGTAATACTTGATTTAAATAAAAATGACATAAAAAAACTAATTTTAGAAAGATCAAAAATATATAATTTAGCAGACTATGTGATAGATTGCGATAATTTAAGTAAAAATGAAATTATCAGTGAAATAACATTAAAAAATGACCTTAAAAACAATAAAAATTAATACAAAAAGTAAGAGCTATAATATTTTTTTAGGTTCAAATATTTTAGGAAATCTGCGAACTTTTTTAAAGAGAGAAAATTTAAGACTTAATAAATCATTGTTAATAATTGACAAGAATATTCCAACAAATTTTACAAAATTGTTAATCAAAAATTTTAATAAAAGGAATTTGTTTATTTTATATTTTGTTTCTAATGAAAATAATAAAGACCAAAGGAGTATTGAAAAAATACACAACACCTTATTTAGTAAAAATTTTAATAGAGATGACTGCATTGTATCTTTTGGAGGGGGTATATTGGGTGATGTTGCAGGTTTTGCGGCTAGCACATACAAGAGAGGTATTAAATTCATCAATATTCCTAGCACACTTTTATCTCAAGTAGACTCTTCAATAGGAGGAAAAACCGGAATTAATAATAAATTTGGGAAAAACTTAATTGGGAGTTTTTACCAGCCAGATTTGGTTATTTCTGACACAAAAGTACTTAAATCTTTACCAAAAAGAGAAATTATATGTGGTTACGCAGAAATTTTAAAAAGTTGTTTGTTAGATAGTAAGAAGAGTTTTAAATTTATTGACAATAATTTAAATAAAATTCTAAGTTTAGATGATCATTATATTACGAATGCTATATTGATTAGCTGCTTATTAAAAAAAAAAGTTGTTGAAAAAGATGAAAAAGAAAAAAATTTAAGAAAAATTTTAAATCTAGGCCACACATTTGCTCATGCGTATGAGGCTTCTTTAAGTTACTCAAAAAAATTAAATCATGGGGAGGCAGTAATAATTGGATTAAAAAACTCAATAAATTTCAGTAGAAAATTAAAAAAAGTGTCTACAAAAAATTATCAAATAATTAATAACCATTTAAGCAGAATCAAATTGAGACCGGAAATATATAAACTAATTAAAAAAATTAAAATATCTAAAATTATTAATTTCATGAAATCTGATAAAAAAAATACTTCGAACAAAATAAATTTAATCTTGTTAAATGACTTTGGTAGAATTCAAATAAATTATCAAGCAAAAATTTCTCAATTAAAGAATTTTTTAGTTGAAGAATTAAATAAAAAGAATTTGCAATGAGTGTATGTGCTGTTTAAGCTCATCTTTTAAAATTTTAAAAATAACTTTGTTAGACTCAATTTTATTCATACTTTTTAATTTATCTGACGATATCTCTAATTTAAGATGAAATTTATTTTTCTCATGCGATGAATGTTTTAAATGAAGATAAGTGTTATCAATAATGTTTACATTATTTATATAATTATTGTCTAAAATTTTATTTTTTATTTTTTTTGAAAGTTGGTCAATATCCATATAATTTGCTAATATAATACATGAAAAATATTTGTGAATGGAAGAATTGCAATAAAGAAGGGCTTTATCGAGCCCCAAAAGAGAAGGATAATAGTAAAAATTACAGGCTTCTTTGTTTAGAACATGTAAAAGAATTTAATAAAAATTGGAATTATTTTTCCGGAATGAGTGATTATCAAGTATTAGAGTTTTTAAGATCTGATATGACATGGCATAAACCAACGCAAAGTTTTAGTTCCTCAGATAATTTTTTTAAAATATTATGGAATAATGCATTAAATGACGAAGTTAACAAATATAAAAACTTTGAGAATTTAAGTCATATGAATAAATTTAAATTTAACAGTAATGATATTAAAGCTTTTGAGATTTTAGGGGTCTCAGTGGGTCTAAAATGGGTAAAAATTCAAGAAAAATTTAAAGGGCTTGTTAAAAAATTTCACCCTGATATGAACGCTGGAAATAAAAAGTTTGAGGATAAACTTAAAGTAATTACACTTGCTTATACTCAATTGAAAAACACATATAAGGATAAAATTGACAATAAATATTGATCAGAAACCAGACATAAAACTATCAATCAAACAAACTTTTGGAATAGACTCAGATATGGAGGTCGAGGCATTTTCAAAAAAAACAGATTATGTCCCAGATATAGATAAAACTTATAAGTTTGATAAAGATACAACTTTAGCAGTCCTCTCTGGATTTTCTTTTAACAAAAGAGTTTTAGTCCAAGGTTATCATGGGACTGGTAAATCCACGCATATAGAACAAATTGCAGCTAGATTGAACTGGCCATGTATCAGAATTAACTTAGATAGTCATGTTAGTAGAATAGATTTAATTGGTAAAGACTCAATTGTAATCAAAGATGGAAAACAAGTTACAGAATTCAAAGAGGGAATTCTTCCTTGGTCAATACAAAATCCAGTAGCTTTAGTATTTGATGAATATGATGCCGGTAGACCAGATGTGATGTTTGTAATTCAAAGAGTTTTGGAAGCTGAAGGAAATTTTACTTTATTAGATAAGAATAAGGTCATTAAGCAGAATAAATATTTCAGATTATTTGCAACCTCAAATACTGTTGGTTTAGGAGATACAACTGGTCTCTATCATGGAACACAACAAATAAACCAGGGACAAATGGATAGATGGAACATCGTAACAACATTAAATTATTTAGCTTTAGAAAAAGAAATGGAAATTATTTTAGGAAAAAATAAATCTTTAGATAATAATAAAGGTAAAGAAAAAGTTGCAAACATGATAAAAGTTGCAACACTAACAAGAAAAGGATTTATGGCTGGGGATATTTCAACTGTCATGAGTCCTAGGACAGTACTACATTGGGCAGAAAATTCTGAAATATTTAAAGATGTGGGCTATGCATTCAGAGTAACTTTTTTAAATAAATGTGATGATGTAGAAAAAAATACAATTGCAGAATACTATCAAAGATGTTTTGGTGAAGAGTTACCAGAGTCGATGATAAATATTCAGGTTTAATGAATAAAGATGATCTTATAAAAGAGCAATTTAAACAAGCTTTAAACTCAACGATTAAAGCCATTTCAAGTGAAACATATCCATTAAAAGACAAAAATAATTTAAAAGAATTTAATATTTCTAAATTTGACAATTTAAAAGATAAAGAAAACTTTATTAAATTAAGAGCCGAGGCAGATTCGGAGGCATTAAAAAGAAGATTTTCTGATAATTCCACTTTAGAACAAAATATTCCAAAAACACCTACTTGCCATACACTTTATAAAATTTCTGAAAAAATAAGATATGAACTTTTAGGGTCACAAATGATGAAGGGAATTTCTAAAAATTTAATGAATCAATATAAAAAAAAAATTACTATGGCAAAATCCGAAAATATAAAAAAGAAAGAAGAATCTAATGTTTCTGAAGCTTTTGAATATTACATGCTTAATAAACTAATGAATGTAAGTTTATCTAAAAGCGCTGAAGAAATTTTATCATACTGGAAAGATGATTTCGAAAAATCTTTAGACAAACACATAGATTTTTTAAAAGAAAATGCAGAAAATCAAAAAATATACAATTCTAAAATATCAGAAATTCTCCAGAATATGGAAATATTTGAGTCCGAAGAAGAAAACAAAAGGGAAGAGCAGAAAGAAGATGAACAAGATAATAATAATTCAAAAGACGATCAAACAACAGACAGTGGGGAGTCTCAAGAAAGAGAAGAGGAGGACACTATCAATGAAGGTATTGACAGTTCTGACGAAATGAATGAATTTAGACTTGATGAACAACTAGGAAATGATGATGCTGAAAATAATGAAATAGAAAACATTGTTCAGAAAAAAAATTTAGGAATAGGTAATAAAGAATATAAAATATATACATCAGAGTTTGATGAGATAGCAAAAGCAGAAACGCTAGAAAACTCTGAGGAAATTTCTAAATTAAGAAAAAACTTAGATCAGCAATTAACAAGTTTCCAAGATATAATTACGAAACTTGCAAATAAACTACAAAGACAATTACTCGCAAAACAAAATAGATCATGGGAGTTTGACCTTGAAGAAGGTCTATTAGACAGTTCAAAGTTGCCTAGAATAATTATTGATCCCTATAATTCTCTTTCTTTTAAAAGAGAGAAAGATCTAGAGTTTAAAGATACAGTTGTGTCTTTACTTATAGATAATTCTGGATCGATGAGAGGAAGACCAATTACTATTGCGGCTCTTTGTGCTGATATATTGTCAAGAACATTAGAAAGATGTTCTGTTAAGGTAGAAATTCTTGGTTTTACCACTAAAAATTGGAAAGGTGGTAAGAGCAGAGAAAAATGGAATAAACTTGGAAAATTAAAAAATCCGGGTCGATTAAATGATCTTAGGCATATAATATATAAATCTGCTGACACTCATTGGAGACAATCAAAAAAAAACTTAGGTTTAATGCTAAAAGAGGGTTTGCTTAAAGAAAATATCGATGGTGAAGCTATTACTTGGGCTTTCAATAGACTTAAGAAAAGAAAAGAAGAAAGAAAAATTCTGATGGTAATTTCAGATGGAGCTCCGGTTGATGATTCAACATTATCTGTTAACTCGGGTGATTTTTTAGAAAAACATCTAAAGCAAACCGTTAAATCAATTGAAAACAAAAGTGACATCGAAATTCTTGCCATAGGTATAGGTCACGATGTTTCGAGATATTACAAAAAAGCGATAAAAATTGCTGACGTTCAAGAGTTAGGTGATGTAATGATTGGTCAGCTTAGTGGATTGTTTGAAAATAATAAAAAATTACACTAATTTTTTTAAATTTTTATTTTCCCATTCTATTTTTACTTCTGCTCCACCTCGTGTTTCTGAATTTCTAACAATTATTTTTGCTGAATTTTTTTCTAGTAAAGTTTTACCTATAAATATACCTAGTCCCAGTCCAGTTTTTTTGTTATCTTTAGGTGTGAGTGTCTTTAAATAAGGTTCTCCAATCTTATTTAGTATATCTTTAGGAATACCAGGCCCATCATCCTCAATGGTTATTTCGGTTTTTTGACTGTCACTTTTGATAGCTATATATATATTTTCATTTGAAAACTTGTTAGCATTACCAATAAAATTCCTTAAACCGTATACAATTTCAACAGATTTAAGTATTTCAAATGAATTAGAATCTTGCTCCTTATCAATATTAAAACTTTTACTTGATATTTCCTTAAATGAGTTAACTATTTCACTTATGTAATCGTAAAGTGTTTTATTTTTATCTATAAAATCATCCTCTATAGTAGGGTTTAATGTTAGTTTTTTTAAAATTTCATTACATCTATCGACTTGACTAACTAGTAATTCTAGATCTTTTTTTACCTCATCATTGTCTTTAAATTGATCAAATAAATCATGGGAAATAATTTTAATTGTAGATAATGGCGTACCAAATGAGTGCGCAGCAGCAGCGGCCTGCCCTCCCAACGAAACAAGTTCGTGTTCCTTAGATATTACCTCTTGGATTTTATCTAATGCATCTTTTCTTAAATTTGTTTCTTTTCCAAAAATAAAAGCAAAATAATTTAAGAAAAATAAAGCAACTATTAATGCCAAAGGAATAGCATAATAATAATATAAACTGATTTTATATTCATTCAATGGCGCCGGGAGCTCATAATGAAAAAAAGTTAAAAATATAATCGATACTAATGTAATTATAATCAGGGCAATATTAGTTTTAACATTTAGATTAGATGAAGCAAATACACTAGGTATCAAAAGAAATATTGAAAATGGGTTTAAAATACCTCCTGATAAATATAATAAAGCACTCAATTGAATAATATCTAGAAATAAAAAATTAAATGAAGTAATATTTGATAAAATTGGCTTTTTATAAAAAAACATTAAATAAAAATTACTCAAAGCTCCAATAAAAATTATTAAATTAGATAGAAGAAAATTAAATTCAAAACCAAAAATAAATTTTACAGAATTTATAGTTATAAATTGTCCTAAGATTCCAATCCATCTCAAATTAATATAAGTAGATTTATTTAATGATGCTGCTTTGACAGACTGTTTTAAATCCATCTATATATCTAAGTTTGAAACATTTATTGCATTTTCAATAATAAAATCTTTTCTTGATGAAATATCATTGCCCATTAGTGTTTGTATCAAATCTTGATCTTTTTTATTGTTTTTAGAATATTGCACTTGTAATAAATTTCTAGTTTCGGGATTTAAAGTTGTATTCCACAATTCATCAGGGTTCATTTCCCCAAGTCCTTTAAATCTCTGAATATTTAGTTTAGACTTTTCTATTTGGAGAATATTATTAAATTCTTTAGAATTCTTTTTATACTTTTTAATATCCTTAGAATTTTTTATTAAATAACTTTCAAGTTCATTTTCATCTTTGATATATATGCTTTTGGATCCTTTATTAATTTTGAATAAAGGAGGCTGGGCAAGGTAAACATGTCCAAACTCAATTAATTTATCGAATGGTTTGTTATTAAAAAACGTTAATAATAATGCTCTTATATGTGAGCCATCAACATCGGCATCTGTCATAATTATTATTTTTCCATATCTTAAATCTTTGAGATCTATGTCCTCATTTTTTGGATCAAGACCGAGTGCGTTTATCAATGTAACTATCTCATTTGATGAAATCATCTTTGATAAGCTTTTGGTTCTTAAATCATTGGCATTTCCATTCTTTTTCGATCCATTAAGATCTGTAAAAGTATTTAATATTTTTCCTCTAAGCGGCAAAACTGCTTGATTTTTGCGGTTTCTTCCTTGCTTGGCTGAACCACCAGCTGAGTCACCCTCTACAATAAATAATTCGGTGCCATCTTGCTTTGAGTTTTGACAATCGGCTAATTTTCCAGGCAATCCCGTTAATTCTAAGGCTCCTTTTCTTCTTACATTTTCTCTTGCTTTTCTTGCTACATCTCTGGCTACGGCAGCTTGGATAATTTTAGTTAAGATAATTTTTGAAATCGATGGATTTTGATCAAACCAAATAGACAACTTCTCATTAATTATAGTTTCAACAATATTTCTAACTTCCGATGAGACTAATTTATCTTTTGTTTGAGATGAAAATTTAGGGTCAGGAATTTTGATTGAAAGAACTGAAGTTAATCCTTCTTTAACGTCATCTCCTGATAAAGATACTTTATTTTTTTTTAACAAGTTTTGTTCATTTGCATATTTATTTACTACTCTTGTTAATGCACTTCGAAATCCAAGAAGATGTGTTCCTCCATCTTTTTGATAAATGTTATTAGTATATGGTAATACATCTTCACTATACCCTGCATTCCATTTAAGAGAACATTGAACATCAATATTATTTTTTAAACCCTCTATGTATATAGGTTTTTTAAAAAGATCGTTTTCATTTTTATTTTTTAAACTCTCTTTTTTATCATCTATAAATTGTACAAATTCAGTGATACCTCCATCATATTTAAACTCTAATGTTTTTGGTTTTTTTTGTCTTAAATCACTTAAAATTATTTTTATACCTTTATTTAAAAAAGCCAATTCTCTCATTCTTTTTTCTAAAATAGAAAAACTAAATTTAATGGATGAAAATATATCTTTTGATGGAACAAAATTGATTTCAGTTCCACTAGTTTTTGATTTACCAACTTGTTTCAATGAAGTTTTAGCATCTCCATTTTTAAATTCTATATAATATTTTTTGTTATCTCTATTAATTGTAAGTTTTAATCTCTCTGAAAGAGCATTAACAACTGATACACCCACTCCATGAAGTCCACCAGAAACTTTATAAGAATTATGATCAAACTTACCACCAGCATGAAGCTGAGTCATTATAACTTCGGCAGCTGATTTTTTTTCTCCTTTATGAATATCAACAGGAATTCCTCTACCATCATCAATCACTGTTACAGAGTTATCATCGTTTATACTTATTTCAATTTTTTTACAAAAACCCGCTAGAGCTTCATCAATTGAATTATCTACAACCTCGTAAACCATATGATGTAACCCGGTCCCATCATCAGTATCACCAATATACATACCTGGTCTTTTTCTTACAGCTTCTAAACCTTTTAGGACTTTAATGGAGTCAGCTTGGTAATTGTTTGAATTATTTTTTGTCATTAATTTTTAATATGGAAGAATTTTTTATAACACTTTTACAAAAAATTTAAAAATGGCAGTTATACAGATGCTTAAATTAGTGTTAAATACCAACATTTATTTGATGTTTTTTAGATTTTTTTTCTATTTCAGTAAAACCCTTTAAAAAGATCAATTTTCTAACAAAAATATGGCGGAGAGAATGGGATTCGAACCCATGATAGAGTTTCCCCTATACACGCTTTCCAAGCGTGCGCCTTCAACCACTCGGCCACCTCTCCAAAATGTCTACTCTTTGTTTATCCTTAAAACACCTATAAATGCTTCTTGAGGTATCTCAACTTTACCAAATTGCTTTGCTCTAGCTTTACCTTTTTTCTGTTTTTCAAGCAGTTTTCTTTTTCTATCTGTCGCTCCACCTCCATGAATTTTCGTTAACACATCTTTTTTAAAACCTTTGATTGTTTCTCTAGCGATAATTTTACCACCAATAGCTGCTTGTATCGGTATCATAAAGTTATGTCTTGGGATTAAATCTTTTAATTTTTCACAGACCTCTCTACCTGTAGTTTGGGCAAAATCTTTATGTATCATCATTGCAAGAGCATCAACAGGTTCTGAGTTTACAAATATATTCATTTTTACTAGATCTCCTTCTTTGTGATCAATAATTTCATAATCAAAACTAGCATATCCACTTGTCATAGATTTAAGACGATCATTAAAATCAAATACGACTTCATTTAAAGGTATCTCATAATTAATTACTGCACGATTTCCTGAATAACTTAAATTAGTTTGAATACCTCTTTTATTTTGACATAACTTAATAATTGATCCCAAGTATTGGTCTGGAGTGATAATTGTAGCTTTAATCCATGGTTCTTCGATAAATTTTATATAAGTAGGATCTGGTAGATTTGATGGATTTTGAAGTTCGATAATTTGACCATTATTTAAGTGAACTTTATAAACAACACCAGGTGTTGTAGTTAATAAATTTATATCAAATTCTCTTTCAAGTCTTTCTGTGATTATTTCAAGGTGTAAAAGACCTAAAAATCCGCATCTAAAACCAAGTCCTAAGGCAGATGATGATTCTGCTTCATAAGAAAAACTAGCATCATTTAATTGCAATTTAGCAAGTCCATCTTTTAATTTTTGATATTCAGAACTATCTACAGGAAATAGACCACAAAAAACTACTGGTTTACTTGGTTTAAAACCTGGTAATGCATCTTGTAGAGGATTTTCTGCATCGCATATAGTGTCTCCAACTTTAGTTTCTGATAAAATTTTAATTCCAGTTGTAATAAAACCTATTTCTCCAGCATTAAGTTCACTCACATCTTTTGCCTTAGGTGTAAAAACACCAACCTTTTCTATAATATATTCTTGATTTGTAGACATCATTTTTATTTTCATATTTTTTTTTAGTTTTCCGTCTATAATTCTCACTAATATAACTACTCCAAGATAGGTGTCATACCAGCTATCAACTAATAAACATTTCAATTTGCTATTTTTTTCACCTTTAGGTCCAGGCAAAGAGTTAATAATTTGCTCAAGAATTTCATCTATTCCTTGTCCAGTTTTTCCAGAGCACGGAACAGAATTAGATGTATCTATGCCAATCACATCCTCAATTTGATTATTTGTTCTCTCAAGATCAGATGCTGGTAAATCAATTTTATTTAATACTGGAATAATCTCATGATTTATATCAAGTGCTTGGTATACATTTGCAAGTGTTTGAGCTTCAACCCCTTGAGTGCTATCTACAATTAATATTGAACCTTCGCACGCATAAAGGCTTCTACTAACTTCATAACTAAAATCTACATGTCCTGGGGTATCTATAATATTTAGAATATAATTTTTGCCATTTTTAGCTTTATAATTTAATTTAACTGTTTGTGCTTTGATTGTTATTCCCCTCTCTCTCTCTATATCCATAGAGTCAAGCACTTGAGATTTCATTTCTCTATCACTCAAACCTCCACATTTATGAATTATTCTGTCAGCTATAGTTGATTTTCCATGATCTATATGAGCTATGATTGCAAAATTCCTAATGTTGTCTATTGTGTCTCCCATTTTTAGGATCTAATTTTTGCGCCAGACTCTGACTCAACCGAAGAAATAATTAGTTTATTAATATTGTCCAGATCATTTTCATTTAATGTTTTTTCTTCTGACTGAATAGTTACATTAACAGCTATAGATTTTTTTCCCTCTGGAATATTTTCACCTTCAAATACGTCAAATACTTTTACTGACTTAATTAATTTTTTATTGACAGACTTAATTATATTAACCAATTCTTGAGATTTAAGATTTTTATTAATAATAAATGCAAAATCTCTCTCTGATTTTTGAAAATCAGAATATTTATATTCAGATTTAAAATCTTTTATCTTTTGTTTTGACACTTTTATATTATCAAGACAAATTTCAAATATCACTAAACCTTCCGTTTTTATATCTAATTTTTTTATTATGTTTGGATGTATCTCACCAAAATATGCTAAAGCTTTTTTTTCGTTTTTATTTTGGTACACCCCACCAGATTTTCCTGGATGATAGTAAGAAGGAGTTTTATCATCTATAATAATTTCATCTTTATTAATTCCTGCTTCACAAAGGCTTTGTATTACATCTTTTTTTGCATCAAATGTGTCTACAATTCTCTCTTTATCATTCCAAGACAATCTTGAAACCTTTCCCGCTCTTACTGCACCTATTGCCGTAAGCTGATCTCCAGGATTTTTTCCTTTAAAAGCTGGGCCAATTTCAAATAAAGAAATATCTTTAAATCCTCTATCTAAATTTTTCTTCAAATAAAATAATAAATTTGGAAAAATAGAATTTCTTAAAACATTTAGATCTGAACTAATCGGATTTACAATTGGTATTTCTTCATCATTTTCTTTAAATAGTTGATTAATTTTAGAGTCAGTAAATGACCAAGTGACTGTTTCTAAATAACCTTTTGATGCAACAGATCTTTGTAAAAAATGAAATAATTTCTGATAATAATTAAGTGTAGGCTTTAATCTTGTCTTAATAGGTTCTGAAGTATTAATATGTTCGTAGCCTTTTATTCTTACTATTTCCTCAACAATATCAATTGATTGAGTTATGTCTGGCCTCCAAGAAGGTACTACTAACTTTAAAATTTTTTTATTCTTAAATACATTGAAACCCAGCTTTTCAAGTATTTTAATTAATTCTTTATTTTCAACTTTAAATCCGGTTGTTTTTTCAAAAAGCAATGGGTCAAAATTTATTATTATTTTTTTATAATTTTCAATTTTTTTTACATCTAAGTTACTTATTTCGCCTCCACAAATTTGCTTTATTAGCTCAGATGCTTTTATTAATCCTTCTTCAATTGAAAGGGGATCTACGCCTCTTTCGAATCTGAATTTTGCATCTGTGTCAATATTTAATTGTTTAGAAGTTTTTCTTATTGAGCGTGGTAAAAAATAAGCAGATTCTAATAATATGTTTTTAGTTAAATATTCTGTTCCAGATCTTGTCCCACCAATTATACCACCAAGACCAAGTACTCCAGATCTGTCAGAAATAACGCACATATCATTTTCTAAAATATATTTTTTATTATCCAAGGCTTCGAAGCTTTCTCCTGTAGAAGAACTTCTAACAATAATTTCATTGTCTATTTTATCTGCATCATAAGCATGTAATGGTCTATTTAAATCAAACATCACATAATTAGTAATATCAACTATCGCAGATATTGGTTTTTGGCCTAAAGACTTAATTTTATCTTTTAGCCATTTCGGACTCTCTTTATTTATTACACCTTTTATTAAACAACTTCCAAATATTGTGCATCCTTGAATTTTTTCTTTTTTTATTGTTACATTTATATTTTGATTACCTCTATATTTTAAATTGGATTTTTTATTAATCTTTAACTTACCAGCACCAGCAGCAGATAAATCTCTAGCAATTCCTCTTACCCCTAAACAATCTGGCCTATTAGGCGTAATTGATAAATCTATTACTTTTTCAGAATTGTTTTTAAAATATTTTTCTCCAATTTTATTTGCATATTTATTATTTTTTAATTCTATTATTCCATCACTTTCATTGGATAATAGTAATTCTGCCTCAGAACAGAGCATTCCATATGATGTTGCACCTCTTATTTTACTTACAGATAATTTTATCTGATTTTTAGGAATAATCGATCCTGGAGGTGCATAAACTGTCAAAAGACCATTTTTTGCATTTGGGGCTCCACATACTACTTCGATTGTTTTATCGCTACCTATATCAACATCGCACAACTTCAATCTGTCTGCATTTGGATGAGTTTTGGCATTTATAATTTTTGCAACAATAAAAGTATCTAACTCAGATGCAGAGCTCTCAAAACTTTCTACTTCTAGACCAATATTGGTTAATTTATCTATTATTTGATTATTATTAAATTTTGTATCAAGATGGTTTTTTAACCAGTCAACTGTGAACTTCATCTACTCAATCCTCTATAATTTGAAGGGACATCCAATGGATCAAAGCCAAAGTGACTTAACCATCTATAATCAGTCTCAAAAAAAGCTCTTAAATCATTAATTCCATATTTTAACATTCCAAGTCTGTCTATGCCAATTCCAAAGGCATATCCTTGATATTTACTAGGATTAACTTTTACATTTTTTAAAACATTTGGATGAACCATTCCACAGCCTAGAATTTCTAACCATTTATTACCTTCGCCAATTACTATCTTCCCATTTTTAATTTCATATCCTATATCTACTTCTGCTGAAGGTTCGGTAAATGGAAAATGACTTGGTCTAAATCTCATTTTAATTTTATCAACTTCAAAAAACTCTTTAATAAAATAATTTAAGCATCCTTTTAAATGTCCCATATTTATATTCTTGTCTATATGGAGCCCTTCAACTTGATGAAACATCGGAGCATGGGTTTGATCACTATCTGATCTGTAAGTTCTTCCTGGTGCAATAATTTTAAAGGGAGGCTTACCTTTTAACATAGTTCTTACCTGAACTGGAGATGTGTGTGTTCTCAAAAGTAATTCCTTATTATTATCAAGATAGAAGGTATCATGCATATCTCGAGCTGGATGGTTATCTGGTGTATTTAATGCTGTGAAATTATTATATTCATTTTCTACATCTGGACCTTCTTCAACACTAAATCCAATTTCAGAAAATATAGATGAAATTTCATCTATCACCTGAGAGACTGGGTGAATTTTACCAATTTCAATATCTCTTTCCGGAAGAGTTACATCAATTTTTTCCTTTTCAAGTTTTAAATTAATTTCTTTAGTTTCTATTTCTTGAATTTTGATTGATATTTTATTTTGAAGTTCGTCTTTAATATTATTTAAATCTGAAGCTAATTTTTTTCTTTCCTCTACAGAAATCGAAACTAATTTTTTAAATTCGTTCGATATAATTCCGTTTTTTCCAAACAGTTCGGCTTTGATTTTATTAACTTTATCAATATTATTTTCTGTATTAAGCTTATCGATATAATCATCTTTTAATTTTATAATATCAGACATTCTAATAGAATATTTGTTAAAGGAAGAAAAACAATAGTCTTGATTAATTTAATGCTGCTTGAGCCCTTTTAACTATAGTTTTGAAAGCTTCGGGGTTATCATAAGCAATTTCTGCAAGAATTTTTCTATCTAATTTAATTCCTGATTTACTTAAACCATTAATAAACTTTGAGTATGTTATACCTTCGGATCTTACACCGGCGTTAATTCTTTGTATCCACAGTGATTTGAAATCCCTTTTTTTATTTCTTCTATCTCTATAAGCATACTGCATAGCTTTTTCCATTGCTTGTCTTGCAACTCTTATAGTATTTTTTCTTCTTCCCCACTGACCTTTAACAGCTTTTAAAACTTTTTTGTGTTTAGCTCTGCTTGTAACTCCTCTTTTAACTCTTGTCATTTTATCCTCTTAAGCTGTAAGGCATGTAAGATTTAACTATTTTACCATCTTGTTTCGATAATACCGTTGTGCCTCTTTGTTTTCTAATTTGTGAATTTGTTCTCTTTATCATACCATGTCTTTTTCCAGCCTGGGGCGTTATAACTTTTCCCTTTGCGGATATTTTAAATCTTTTTTTTGCTGAACTTTTTGTTTTTAACTTAGGCATAATTTTTTTCGGGTTATACAAATAATAGATAAAATTTACAACCAGAAATATGGCTTATAAAGGCTGTATTACCATAATCATTTGCTTCCCATCAAATTTTGGTTGCAGTTCCACTCTACCTATTGTCTCCATATCTAACTTTATTTTTTCCATAAGATCATTACCTAAGCTTGAGTGTTGTAGCTCACGACCCTTAAACCTTATTGTAAATTTTACTTTATCTCCTTTTGCTAAAAATTTTTGAGCATTTTTTATTTTAAAGGTATAGTCATGAACTTCTGTAACTGGCCTCAATTTTATCTCTTTTAGTTCAACTTTTTTTTGTTTTTTTTTTGCTTTATTTGCCTTTTTTTGTGCATCATACTTATACTTTCCCATGTCCATAATTTTACAGACAGGTGGTTTAGCATTTGGAGAAATTTCAATTAAATCTAAA